>BJGQ01000005.1 GCA_014190575.1 Bacteroidota bacterium
GGCCCCACCTGCTTTGATGCCTTCTCAATAATTTTTAATCGTTCCTTTTTATCCATATCAATCTTTGCAGCAATCTTTTTTAAAAAAATTGCGGATGTATTTCAAAATCCTTTTCATTATAATGGTGAAAGAGTTTTGATTTTTATTTTCTGTTGTTGCTGTTTTCAATTCAATTGTTGTTTTTGCATTAAAATTATTTCATGAAACTGTTTTGATGAGCACAAGTTAAAATTTGATTCACACTAAATTTAAAAATGATTTAATCTTTACAATCTGTTTTTCAGAAGGTGTTCAATATTCAGTTAAACACACTTAGAGCCGCAAACTGTTTTTACAGCTTCGTGAAATAAAAAATCAAATCAGGAAAACTCCGTACAATATGTAATCCGGAACCTTAGGTTTTATTGGCGGAGGATAATAGAATTCAGATCGTTCACATTTATAATTTGCCAGTGATAAAATATCAAAATGATTTGCTGTACTGAAAATAAATTTTGGAACAGAATTATTAAAAGCAAACTGATTAGCCTTTGCCAAATCACTTTTTACTTTCAGTGTTATTGTTTTGTCTTTACAGCAACCGGGCTTAATGGCCTTTTTGCCACACCCGCATTTATGTTTATCCGTTGAAAAAAAATCAATAGAAGAGAGTTTGTGCCCGCACCAATGCAACGACACAGCCATTCCTGAATTGGTTATCAGAAATAAAAAGAGCAACGATAGGGTAAGCGTCTTTTTCATTTGCGATGTGAAAATAGTTTTTTCATAAAACAGAAAGCTTGATTTTTATCATGCTGTAAAAGCAACGATATTTTTGATGCGTTATGGAAATATTTAAAGATTAAAAATTATAAAATATAGGGGCAATTTTATTTACAACAATTTCATTTAAAAAGCAGTATGAATAATTCAATGTGATTTTTAAAATAAGGGATAATCTATATTTTGCTTTCTTACAACCGAAAATTATTTAATCAGGTTTACTTCTGTTGATAATAAATTTAATTGCTGCAGGCAGGTAATAGCACGCGAAGGGTTGTAATAAATAAACTCCATCACATAAACTGCTCACATTAATTTCTCTTGGTGAATCTGATGAATTCAGTTTTGCATTCATCACTTCTTTACCGGTCACATCAAGAATGGAATAACCAAAGTATCCCGGAATTTTTTCACTATTCAGATTGATAAAATCACCCGCGGGATTCGGAAAAACAGTCAATAAAGAATTATCAGAAACAACTTTTATGCTTCCCGCAACAGTATAAGTTCCGATTCGGTATTTCACTGTTCCTGAAACATTATCCTGCCAAACCACATGCACTTTTCCATTGGAAATAGCAACATCTGTATTGGATACTTCATTCACATTTCCTGTTGCAACTGTATCGTAATTTATGGGAAATCCGTTGTGAATATTTTCAGTAAAATAAATTCCCAATTGACTGGTACCACTCACCAACTGCTTCCAAACTATTGCAGCAGTGTTATTGTAATTTGCCATGCGCGGATAGTTTTGTTGTGTGAGTCCCGTAAACATTCCTGTGAGCGCTGTACTTCCCGAACATTGCGAATTGCTGATTGAGGCTTTGCTCCAATAAATTAAATCATCGCCGGAACCAAGGCTCATAAATGTTGAATACAATGTATCGCCAATTAATATTCCATCAGGGCCAGTTGATGGGCACGACATGAGCATCCAGTTATTCTGATCCAAATTAATTCCTGAGTTGAAAGAATTTGCTCCATCAACAGAAATTCCTGACCATGTATCTCTGATGTTATTTAAATTATCGCGATATAAAATCGCCACAGTGCTACCTGCTGAAACCAATTGCCCCGGACAGCAATCACAAATTTCTCCCCCTGAAAAACCACTTGCTTTCACATCGGTTGAAAAAGTATTTCCAAAATCAGTTGATTTGGCAACCACCCAACGACTATCGCCGAAAGTTGAATTGAATTTCATAAAACCTATTATTGGATTTCCTGCATCATCAACTGTAACCGTCGGAAAACGGGAAACACTATCAGCAATAAAATCTACCTGAACGGGAGTTGAAAAGTTTGCGCCACCATTATATGAATGCACTACATATATTTTTCCTGTTACCTCAGGTGATTCTTTAAACACCACATAAACAGTATCGCCATGTGAAGCAATATCAGGACCCGCCCACGATGCTGTAAAAATCGGAATGGACATTGGATTCACGGCAACCGGAGTTGTAAATGCTGTTCCGTTCCATCGCGAGAACATGGCGTCGGTAGAATGACCCCAGAGAACCAATGGATTATTATTTCTATCCAAAACAATTCGAGGATGCAGATTACTTGTTGTATTTGTTGCAACATCCATTGCATTGTTCCAACTCAGTGTTGTTTGCGCTGAAACATTTATTACAAAAAATAAAATTGAAATACTGAAAATATTTTTCATGGGGATTGGATTTTAATTTTTGTTTTTATTTACAATGAATTTCTGTGGTTCGGGTTTAAAGTAACACGCCCATGGTTGCAGAAAATAAATTCCGTCAGCTAAATCGCTGATGTCAATTTGTTGTTTAAACGAATTTCGCCAAACACTCTTCATCCATTTTCCATTCACATCATAAATTTCGTAAGCATACAATGATTGCAATGAAGCTGGAATTTCAACGGTTAAAATTGTTGACGAAGGATTCGGATAAATTTTCCAATCATCATTTTTATTTATATCAGTAACAGAAGTGTTTGTTGTATCAATCACTCTGAAACTTCCCATCATTCCATCATCTTCATGATGCAACAAGTGGCAGTGATACATGTAGGGAATACTATCGTCGGCAAAATCTTCAAACTTAGTAATGAACGAAACTGTTTGTTGCGGCATCACTAACACCACATCTTTTTTTCCTTGTTGTTCGGGTGGAACTGCTCCGCCATTAATATTCAACACATAAAAATATCCGTCGTGAATGTGAAATGGATGAGCTACCAAGGTATTGTTCTGCAAAGTCCATATTTCAATGTCATTCAGGTACGAAGTAATATTGATGGTATCCATATTAAAATTGTCGCCATTGATGGTAAATGGTCCTTCAATCATAAACTGTGGGCCCATTGTTTCGGGTGCAAAGGTGAGTGTGCGTGTAACATTTGCCTGAGATTGCAACCACGGAGTAAATGTTCGGAGTGTTGTTGGGATGGTGGTGACAGGATTGGCAGTTGGCGCTGTAACATTTATTTGTAAAACAGAAAAGTCGGCTCCGTTCAACGGATTCAAATTATAATTCGGAAGTGTTGCCATTCCGTTTCCAACTTGCGGCGCACCAACAATTCCGTTTGGAATTTGTGAACCATAATTCATTAACTGAATTGATTGACCTTGCAGTGATGCCAGGTCAACTAATATTTCATATCGTTCTCCATTGGAAACTCTGAGTCGGTTTAGTTGAACAGGTTGTTCTAATAATCCATCATCATTTCCGATGACATTAAAATTCATGTTGTTTGAAAATCCAAAAAGAAAAGTCCGGTTTGATGAACCATTTAATAATCTTAATCGCACAACTTGTGCAGGCGCATCCAAATATGGATTCACTGTTCCGTTCACCATCATTAATGTATCGAGATAAGTTGCAATGGCAACCTGGTATAAAACATCAAACGCTTTTGACTGAACTATAATCGGAAAATCATCCACCCCATAAGTGCGTGGAAGTGTGAGTGTGTTTTCCAGACTGTCTTTTACTATTATCATTCCTGCAATTCCTTTTGAAACCTGAATGTCAGTTTTGTTTTCGCCATGTGGATGATACCAATAAGTTCCTGCATCATTCATCACTTTGAAACTCGGACTCCAGGTGGCGCCTTGTTGTATTATCTGATGCGGGCCGCCATCATCCATTGCGGGCACATGCATTCCATGCCAGTGCATGGTGGTAGTTGTTCCGGGTAAATTATTAGTCACATTCATGGTAACCACATCTCCTATATTTATAATTAAAGTTGGTGCGAGTAAAACTCCATTCACTCCATAAGTGGGTGTATTAATTCCTGAAAAAAATTGTGTGGTTCCGGACTGCACATTCAGATTAAAATTTGTTCCGGTTAATGCAGGCGGAATTGCCAATGGGTTTTGCGCATCAGCAAAAAAAGTAACAGCAGCAATTGCTGCTGTTACCAGAAAACATTTTTTAAATAACTGAATCATCTATTTTAAAACATTGATTTTATGAAATGAAGTTTGACCATTCACCATTGCTTTCAGCAAGTAGGTTCCGTTTGATAAATCAGCAACAGTAAACTGTTGCTGAAGAATTTTTTCGGTTGAACTTCCATTATAAATTTCAGCAACTACTCTTCCAGCCAAATCAATTAATTGCATTTGAACCAAACTGTTTTGCGAAAGTGCTAACTGAATATTTATTTCATCATTGGCAGGGTTCGGGAAAACAGATAACGCATTTTGATTTTTGTTTATGAATGAACCCGAATTTCCTACTCCGTAAAAAGTACGAATGGCATTTGCCATTATCATGGTATCACCGGTGGAAAATCCGATATCGGTAAACAACACATCATGATTGGGTCCCGCAACAACAACAACAGTTGGCATACCGAAACTACCGTAGTAGGCAACCATAAATTCTCCGGAGTCAAACGCCACACTGGTAAAACCATTGGTGGTTACAAAGTCATTGACAGTAATGCAGTCGTATGAATTAACATAGGCGAATTGATACCAGTTAATTTTTCCGGGGAACTGCGCATGCAATGGTACCAGCATTGATTCAATTTTATGGCCCGCATCAATGCATGATGAACAGGTCATGAAATATTCCATCACCACTACTTCATTTGAATCGAGTGTAGTGAAAAGATTGTGCATGTTTCCGCTGCAATCATCCATGGTGAAATCCATTGCAGTTGTTTGCTGCGCATTGGAAAATGAGTAGGCCATCAAAAAAGCGAAGAAGAAATAAATTGATTTTTTCATTCTGTTGTTTAGAAAAAATTAAGTGTGATTAAACTTTCTGAAAATTATTTTGCAACACTGAACTTAGAAGTAACGGTTTCGCCATCAACTTTAAGTTGAACGAAATAAATTCCTTCATGAAGCATTGATGTATTGATTTCAAATGACTGTTTTCCTGCTGTGTGATTTTTTGGAGCATCAGAAATTATTTTTTGTCCTAGTGTATTAAACACTTCAATTGAAACACTCGAAGCTTTGGTTAAGGTGTATATTAACTCAGTTGTTGCAGTTGCAGGATTTGGATAAAGACTAATTTCATCAGTTACATTTTTAAAATCAGAAATTCCATTAATGGTAGATATCGAGTTGTTGATTGCATTTTGCAATTGAGTTGTGGTAACTGTTCCGTTCTGTGCAAAATAAATGGTGTGAGTAGTTCCTCCACCAACAACAACTGTTTTAGGCATTCCACCTGAACCATAATTTGCTTGCGGGTTAACATTACCTGCATTATCAAATGTGGCGGTTGGAGTTATACTATTTGTTGTTGACCAGCTTGCTAAACTGCTGCAGCTTCCATTTCCTGCATCATCAAACAGATAAAAAACAACATCGGGATTACCCATTGTGGCAATGGTATTTGAAGCAGCCACTGCTGAACCAATACATGAACCGCAAGGCATTACCCAAACCATAACCACAGTTTTTCCCGCATCAAGATCGGTAAATAAAGTATGGCTCACACTGGCACAATCTGTTGCAGTAAAATCGAAGGCGGTTTGTGCTTTGGAAATCGATAATACGAACATCAAAGCAATTGAAAGGTAAATTGATTTTTTCATTTTGGGGATTTTAATTTGAATGATTGAAAATTTATTGGGATCGAAAAAAATTATTTTAGAATGAATGGTGATTATGAGGAAAACATAAACACAAAACCCCGGGCAGAATATTATCTGTCAGGTGAAAACCGGAAATAAAAATCAAATAAGGAAACTCTGTTTGAGAATAATAATATTCTCTTTTGGTGGCGGCGGATGAAATCCGTTATAAGCAAAAACTAAATCAGCAGAAATTACCGGATGACTATATTGTTTAGAAATTAAAATTGAAACAAGTGGTTGAAAAATTTTTGCATCTACAGTTTTCAGAAAATGAAACTGCCCCAATGTAGTGAACATGTCAAGGTGTTCTTTCTGGCAACCATCATCCTGCTTTTCATTTTTCTTTTCGTCGCAACACGATTTTTTGCAACAGTCTTTAACCTGTTCTGTTTCTTTGCAGCATGAATAAATTCCGGAAGCACAGAAGGCAGCGCATAAATGTGAATGCAACATCACCATCAATAAAACTGATGCAATTCCTCTTGATATGTAATGTGATGATTTCAAAATGGTTTTACGAAAGTAGATTAATTTTTTACATCACCAACTATTCTTTACATCCGTTACATTTGCGGTCATTGAATAATGAAGGTTAGAATCAAAAGAATTATTTCGTTGTTTTTGTTGTCGCTGTTTATCTCAGCGATTACTCCTGATGTTTTTATTCATGCATTCACCCATCACGAAGATACTGTTGATTTTCATGCAACTTCAACTTCCTTCAGTCATCAACACATTCACTGCGAAAGGTTATTAGATGAATTGCCGGCAACTCAGCTTGCCGAAGTAGTTCATCTTCCGGTGATTTCTGTATCATTTTTAAAAATTGAAAATTTAATTTCTGTATCGTTCAGTTTAATATCAGCTGAAACTGTAACCCTTCGCGGTCCTCCTTCTCTTGTATAGGAGAGAAGATTTATTCTGATTTTCTCTTACTGAATTATTTATTGAATCGGATTCAAATCAATTGAATCCCTTCAAACAATTTTTTATTCAAAAAGAAAATCCATGTTCAACATAAAAATCATTCAACGCTTCATAACAGTATTCGTTCTTCTTTTTTTATTCATGATGAAAACAAATGTCTCAGCACAAACTCCTGCTGATTCAACTGCTACCGATTCAACATTGCTCAAACAAATTGAATTGGAAATGGAAAGCAGTCAGCCACAAATTGTTGCTCCGCGATCTACTATCTCAGCCAATCCCGATATCAGTGTCATTGGAGATTTTGGAGCATCGTACTTAAATAATACACAAAGAAATTTCGATGCCTATTTAAATGAAGCTGAGTTTTCATTTCAATCAGTAGTGGATCCATACATCCGTGCTGATTTTTTTGTGTCGTTTGGAAAAAATTCCGATACACATGAATACGGTGCCGGAGTTGAAGAAGCATTTATCACATCACTTTCATTGCCCACAGGATTGCAACTCAAAGCAGGAAAATTTAAAAGTGCAATCGGAAGAATTAATCCGGTTCACTCGCATGCTTTACCATTTATTGATTTGCCAATTGCTTACGAAAATCTTTTTGGTGATGGATTAAATGATGAGGGGCTATCGCTCAGTTGGCTTTTGCCTAATCATGCTTTTTATCAGGAGCTGACTGCGCAGGTTACAGCTGGATATACCGAGAGTCCGGTTTTTATTCACAGTACTAAAAATGATTTTTTGTATGTGGCTCATTTGAAAAATTTCTTTTCGCTCAATGATAATGCAACTCTTGAAATTGGTTTCTCAGGTGTAAGTGGTCCGAATGATTCATTGCGCTTTACTCAAATCGGCGCAGCTGATTTAACTTATAAATGGAAACCGTTGCAAAAAAATACATACAAATCTTTCACCTGGCAATCGGAAGTTTATTATTCAATGGCAGATTTGAAAACACAAAAAGTAAATGCGCTCGGGTTGTATTCCATGATTTCGTTGCAGGTTGATAAGCGAATGTTTTTAACTGCGCGATATGATTATGCGCAAAATCCATCATCATCACAATCAGCACAAATAGCGTACAGCGCCACTCTTGGCTGGTTCGCAACTGAATTTCAGAAAATAGAAATTGAAGGAAAAACAAATACACTGTCTGATCATTCACAAACTTATCAGGCGTGGCTCCGTTGGATTTTTGTAATCGGAACTCATGGAGCACATCAATATTAAACCACTTTTAAATTAAAGATTAGAAATAAAAAATTAAAAACATGACGACAAAAAAATTAAGTATAACAGTTTTGTTCCTGAGCATTTTCTCATTTGCAAATGCAGGAATCATAAAAGTTGTGACCACCACAATGGATACAAAAAGCATTGCTGAATTTATTGGCGCTGATAAAATCACAGCAACATCCATAGCAACCGGTTATCAGAATCCGCACTTTGTTGACCCTAAGCCGAGCTACATAATCAATCTCACAAATGCAGACATGTTTGTAACAGTTGGTTTAGATCTGGAAACAGGTTGGTCGCCGCAATTGCTCGCGAGTTCGCGCAACACAAAAATTCAGAAAGGCGCAGCCGGATATGTTGATGCATCTGTTGGTGTGAATCTGTTACAGGTTCCTACTTCACTCAATCGCGGTGAAGGTGACATACATATTTACGGAAACCCACATTACTGGCTCGACCCATTGAACGGAAAACAAATTGCCAGAAACATCTGCGATGGATTAAACAGAATTTCTCCGGCGAACAAAGCATTCTTTGAAGCAAACCTTGTGAAGTTTGATGCAACGCTTGATTTGAAAATGAAAGAGTGGGCATCTAAAATGGCACCGTTCAAAGGATCAAAAATTATTGCGTACCATAATGAATGGGTTTATTTCGAAACACGATTCGGTTTGCAGATTGTTGACTTCATGGAACCGAAGCCCGGCATTCCTCCTACTCCATCTCAACTGGTAAAAATTATTAACGAAGTAAAAACCAATCACATCAAAGCAATTATTTCTTCTCCCTACTTCACCACTTCTTCTTCTGATGTAGTGAAGCAACAAACCGGCGTGAAAGTTTGCACGATGGCAACATCGGTAGGTGCGTTTGATACAATAAAAACTTACTTCGATTTGTTTGATTACGATATCAATTTAATTACTGCTGCATTAAAATAAAAATGAATGGGACACGGATTCTCGCTGAAGTTAAGGATGAAAACAGATTTTAAAATCAGTGCTAATCAGTTCAATCCGTTTTAATCCGTGTCCCATTTTATTTAAATCTCAAATCATAATTCTAAAATCTTAATTCATTAACTCATGTTCGAAATGTTTCAGTTGCCTTTTATGGTGCAGGCATTTGTGGTAGCAGTTATCACAGGTCTTTTACTTTCTTATCTCGGTGTGCATGTGGTGGGTCGCGGCATTGTGTTCGTTGACCTTGCACTCGGACAAATTTCTTCGCTCGGTGTTGCGTTCGCCGCATTCATTGGAATCGGAATTACAACCATTCCATTGGTCTTCACCTTGGTTGGCGCATTTCTTATGTCGTTCATTGTGATTCGCGATAAGCGATTGAAGACTGAAGCCATCATCGGAATTTTTTATGCATTCACATCAGCACTTACCGTGTTATTGATTTCAAAAACTCCGCATGGCGATTCAGATATTCAGGAAGTGTTGTTCGGAAATATTTTATCCGTGAGTTGGGAACAAATTACTTTGATTGGAATAGTTTTCGGAATTCTCGGTCTGTTACACTTGGTTTTCTTCCGTAAATTTTTTGCGTTGACTGAATCTTTTGAAAGCAGCGGTTCCGGTGTTGTTGGTGAAAACACCAACAGCGGCACAAGTGTTTTAAATATCTGGAATTTTCTCTTCTACATTTCCATCGGACTTTCCATTGTGTTTGCAGTAAAAGTGAATGGAGTAATTCCGGTTTTTTCTTATTTAATTATTCCAGCTGTAAGCGGAATCATGCTGACAAAAAGCAATTTCGGAGTGGTATTGATTGCGTTAATGATTAGTGTGCTTGCAAGTTTTCTTGGGCTGAGTTTTTCTTTCAACTTCGATTTCCCCGCAGGTTCATCAGTAGTTGCCGTACTTGGCGGAATATTTTTAATCTGTTCTGCAATCAGTATTGTGAAAGGAATGGTGATGAAGAAAAGTGAATTATGAAATTCTACTGTAAAAAGAAAAATGCCGACACTATTACAATAAGTCGGCATTTTTTATTTAAAAAATCTCTGAATTATTTTTTTTAAAGTCAATTCCCTTTCACTCGTCCCTCTTCCCAAATTACACAATCATTCCTGCACCAACAGTTTCGTTAGTGGCTTCGTCAATCAAAATAATTGAACCCGTAATTCTGTTTTTGCGATAACTATCAAACATAATTGGTACAGTGGTGCGAATAGTAATTCGACCAATATCATTCTTACTTAAATTTTTATCATCAGCTAATCGTGACATAGTGCTAATATCCATTTTATATTTTACATCTTTTATAACACACCGGGCTTCACGAGTGGTATGCTTAAATGCATACTTTCCATTCAACTGCAATGGTTTTTCATTCATCCAGCAAATCATAAGGTCAACATCCTGACTTATTTCGGGTTTATTATTTTTGCGAACAATCATATCACCACGACTGATATCAATATCATCTTCAAGCGTAATGCAAACACTCATTGGAGCAAAGGCTTCAGCTAGCGGTCCTTCAAAAGTATCGATGCTTTTTATTTTAGAACTGAAACCGCTTGGTAAAATTTCAACTTCATCACCCGGTCTGAAAATTCCACCAGCTACTCTTCCTGCATATCCGCGGTAGTCGTGATACTTATCACTGTATGGTCGAATAACATATTGAACAGGAAAGCGCGCATCAATGTGATTGACATCGGAAGCGATGTGAATGTTTTCCAACAAGTACAAAAGTGTACTTCCATTGTACCACAGCATATTTTGCGATGGGTCAACAACATTATCTCCTTTCAAAGCACTGATTGGAATGAAATGAATATCGCGCACATCCAGTTTTGCAGCGAAAGAAGTGTAATTAGATTTTATTTGCTCGAACACATCTTCGCTCCAATTCACTAAATCCATTTTGTTAATGCAAACAATAATATGTGGAATCTCGAGCAACGATGCAATGAATGAATGACGACGGGTTTGTTCAACTACTCCATTGCGTGCATCAACCAAAATGATTGCAAGGTTTGCAGTACTCGCACCGGTAACCATGTTGCGCGTGTACTGAATGTGACCGGGAGTATCTGCGATAATGAACTTGCGTTTTGGAGTTGCGAAATACCTGTATGCAACATCAATGGTAATTCCCTGTTCGCGTTCAGCACGCAACCCATCTGTAAGTAAAGCCAAGTTCACGCCTTCTTCTCCTCGCTGTTTACTCGTGTGTTCGATAGCTTCCAATTGATCCTGAAAAATTGATTTGGAATCGAATAGCAATCTTCCGATTAATGTACTCTTTCCATCATCAACACTACCTGCTGTTGTGAAGCGAAGCAGTTCCATATCGAGATAACTTTTTGTTGTCATTAAAAAAAATTAGAAATTAAAAAACTGGCAATTAAAACTAATCATCATCCTTCGACAATATCAGGATGACAGAGGTTGTCACACTGAGTTTATCGAAGTGTCAAATCAAAAATATCCTTGTTTCTTTCTGTCTTCCATTGCGGCTTCGCTTCGTTTATCATCTTGTCTCGAACCTCTTTCGGTTGTCCGTGCTGCTGCAACTTCGGCAATAATATCTTCCACACTTGATGCTTCTGAAAGCACTGCACCTGTGCAAGTCATATCACCAACAGTTCTGAATCTTACAACCATTTCCTGTTCTTTTTCATCCGGTTTCAATTTCATAAAATCACTCATTGAATAAATTACTCCGTCACGCATAAAAACTTTTCGTTTATGTGTGAAGTACAAACTTGGTAGTGGAATTTTTTCGAGCAGTATATATTGCCATACATCCATCTCAGTCCAGTTGCTGATTGGAAAAACCCGGAAGTGTTCGCCAATGTGTTTGCGCCCATTAAAAATATTCCACAACTCTGGTCGCTGATTTTTCGGATCCCACTGTCCGAACTCATCACGGTGCGAAAAAAATCTTTCTTTCGCTCTTGCTTTTTCTTCGTCTCGTCTTGCACCTCCAATGGCACAATCAAATTTATTTTCTTCAATAGCATCAAGCAGCGTAGTTGTCTGCAAAACATTTCGGCTTGCATTGTAACCTTTCTCTTCCACTACTCTTCCTTTGTCAATTGAATCCTGAACAGACGCAACTACCAGCGTGGCGTTTATTTCTTTCGCCCACCAATCACGATATTTTATTGCTTCAGAAAAATTATGTCCGGTATCAACATGCATTAACTTAAACGGAATGGGTGCGGGCCAGAATGCTTTTCGTGCAAGATGAGAAACCACGATTGAATCTTTTCCACCACTGAATAATAAAACAGGTCGCTCAAATTGTGCCGCCACTTCGCGCAACACAAACATACTTTCCGATTCCAATTCTCTCAGGTGCGTTAAATTATATGCTCTCATGAATTACTTTTTTTAATGAATGGAAGAATGAAATTGAAAATTTTTTCAACCGATTCTTCAACAGTAAGTTTGTTACTTTTAATTTCCAATGAAGGCGCAACAGGTGCTTCGAATGGTGCGGTGATTCCTGTAAAGTCCTTAATTTCTCCTCGGCGTGCTTTTGCATAAAGACCTTTCACATCTCGTTGCTCGCAAATTTCTATCGGACAATTAACATAGATTTCTATGAAATCATTTTCGCCAATTATTTCTTTTGCCAATTTCCGAACATCATTAGTTGGACTCACAAATGAATTGATGGTGATGATACCGCAATTCAAAAATAGTTTTGATACCTCAGCAATCCGTCGAATATTTTCCAATCGGTCGGTTTCGCTGAAACCAAGGTTGCTGTTTATTCCTGCACGAATATTATCACCGTCAAGAATTTGAGTCAGAAAATTATTTTCATGTAATTTTTTTTCTAACCCTTCGGCAATGGTGCTTTTACCTGAACCACTCAAACCGGTTAACCAAATAACACGCCCAGTTTGATTGAGCAATTGCTCTTTTTCACTGCGCTGCAAAATGCGATGGAATATTGGGTGAATATTGTTTGATGAACTCATTTTTAATCGCCACAAATTTAATTATCAGGAAGTGTGCAACCTAATGAGAATAATCATTGCGAATTTAAAAGTTGCAAAGCAATCCAAGCCATAGTTCCGGTTGCTGTTTCCAATGCTTTTTCTTCTATATCAAAAGTTGCTGTGTGCACTGGAGAAATAATTCCTCGCTCTTCATTTCGAGTTCCGAGTCTGAAATAACATCCCGGAATTTCGTGAGAATAAAAAGCAAAGTCATCGGAAGTCATTCGCAATGGAATATCAACTACATTTTCTTTACCTAAAAAATTCTGAGCCGCTTTTTTTGATTGCGTGGTAATTGATGGATTATTATAAAGACATGGATAACCGATTGCAATTTTTACTTCAATGGTTGATGATGTTTCAACCGCTATTTTTTTTGCAATTGATTTTAATTTTTCGTGAATAGTTTTTCGCCACACTTCATCCATCGTTCTGAATGTGCCTTCAATTTTTACTTCATCGGGAATCACATTGGTAGCTCCTGCTCCTGTAATTTTTCCGAAAGCAATTACAGTTGGAATGGTTTGAGTTTTTATTTCTTCAATTAAATTTTCATACGCATTTAATAATCTGGCTGAAATAAAAAGTGGATTGTTGTATTCGCCGGGCATTGCAGCGTGACCGCCTTTTCCTGTAACTGTTATAAAAAGTTCATCGCAACTTGCCATGTACTGCCCTTCCCGAAAACCAACTTTCCCGTATTCCAATGTTGGAAAAACATGTAATGCAAGAATCGAATCCGGTTTCGGATTTTTCAAAATTCCATTGGCAATCATCACACTTCCACCGCCCGGTAATTTTTCTTCCGCCGGCTGAAAAATTGCTTTAATGGTTCCTCCCCAATGTGATTTTAATTGCTGAAGAATTCGAAGTGTTCCAAGCAATGCGGCCGAATGCACATCGTGCCCGCAAGCATGCATCACACCTTGGTTGCATGATTTATAACTTACTTCGTTTTTTTCATAAATCGGAAGTGCATCTAATTCCCCCCTGATGGCAATTACTTTTTCGCCTGATAACTCCCCTTTTAACAATACACAAATTCCATTACCTGCAATTTTTGTTGAATGAGGAATTTCCCATTCAGTTAATTTTTGAGAAATAAATTCTGCAGTTTTCACTTCTTCATTTGATAGTTCAGGATGCAAATGAATATTTCTTCGAATAGAAACTACCTCCTCCTGAATTTTTGAAGCTAAACTTTTAATTTCTGTTTTTAAACTATCCATTGAAATGAAGATGTAATATTAAATGCAAACATTACACAATGTTAGGCAATTAGGAGTGATTTGATTTGGCAACAATTCACACGATGAGCGTATATTTATCGCGGTAAAATTTTTATAAAGTTAGAATGAAAAATAATCTGTTTGTCATTGGCTTTTTTAGTGTCATGCTTTTATGTACTAAAGCACATTCTCAAATCACCACGCATTGGGTTGAAGATTTTTCTTCACCTGTAAGTATTCAAGGAACACCTGCTATTGGATTCAATGGTTGGACCGTTACAAACACAGGCGCCAATGGAGCAGACGCCAATATTTGGTATGTTAGCTGTGAAGAAAACGGAAACCTTATTGGTCAATGTGGTTCTGCTTGCGCTGGAAATGCTACCCTACATATTGGTTCGCAACCTGTTCCAATTATTTGCGGTGCTGGTGATTGTGGGGCTGCTTATAATGCTGGTGGTTTCCCGTACAATACTATGACTCATAAAATGGCGGTTTCTCCTTTAATAGATTGTTCTTGCTCAGGTAATCCAGTTTATGTTGATTTAAGATATTTAGCTAATGGTCAAACAACTCCAACTTTTCAGGATGGTTTTAAATTTGAATATTGGGATGGTTCAACTTGGACAGTCATAGTAACACCTGCAACAACTCTTACAGCTGCTTGTGCTCCTCAGGGAGAATGGACTTTTTATTCAGTTGCATTGCCCGCTTCAGCTGTAAATAATGCTAATGTGAGACTTGGTTTTAGCTGGGAAAATAATAATGATGGAATAGGAACAGATCCTTCTGTTGCTATCGATAGTATTGTAGTTTATAGTCAGGCAATTCAAATTTTTCCTGATTTTACATTTAACCCCAGTAGTCCTTGCAATGGTGACTCTGTAACTTTTAACAGTACTACTTCATTTGGGCCGGTTACTGTTTGGGCATGGGATTTTGGTGGCGGTGGTTCTCCAAACACTTCTACTCTTCAAAATCCAACCGTATTATTCAGCAATGCAGGAAATTACAATGTCACTCTCACTGTAAGTGACAATTGTGGAACACCTGCAGTTTCTACTGCCATTGGAATTGTTGTAAGCAATTGCGTTAGTGCAGTTGCAGATTTTACAGCCAGTCAAACCCAATTTTGTCAGGGCGATTCAGTACTATTTACTGATGCATCTTTAGGTTCTCCGACCTCCTGGACATGGAGTTTTCCCGGAGGCACACCATCCTCATATATCGGACAATTTCCTCCGCCAATAACTTATAATACGATTGGAACTTATAATGTTAAGTTAGTTGTGGTAAATGGATTTGGCTCAGATTCTTTAACTATAATTAACTTTATAAATGTTGTGAATTGCACATTGCCAATTGCAAATTTTACAACTACGACAACAACTTTTTGTAGTAGCACCTGTATTAATTTTACTGATAACAGCACAGGCAATGGTTTAATCGGTTGGACATGGTCGTTTCCAGGTGCTACTCCTTCTTTTTCTTTAGTTCAAAACCCAACCAATATTTGTTACAACACACCCGGAAGTTATGATGTAATTCTTACCGTAGATGATGGAACTAATATTGATACTTATACATCTACCAATTATATCACTGTAAATAATTGTCAACCGCCAACAGCTTTATTTAATTCTAATTTATCAGTAGTATGTACAACGCAATGTGTTACCTATTCAAGTCAAAGTTTATTGGCAAATGCATGGACTTGGTCTTTCCCTGGAGGAACTCCATCATCATTTATTGGTCAGAATCCCCCTCAGATTTGCTATGCAGCAACCGGAGTTTATGATGCCCAGTTGATAGTTTCAAATGCATATGGAATAGATACACTTTTACAAACCGGATACATTACAGTTTCCAGTTGTTTGCCAACAGCAGCATTTACATCTGCTTTAACATCAGGATGTAATGGTGATTGTTTCACTTTTACAAATCAAAGTCTCGGTGGAATGACATGGGACTGGTCGTTTCCTGGTGGTACACCTTCAACCTTCAATGGACAGAACCCTCCACAAATTTGTTACATGCTTCCTGACACTTATGATGTTTCAGTCATTGTAACAAACCCGTATGGCGCCGATACATTGTTGCTCCCGAATTATATTACAATAACCTATTGCAATTTATTAAATGCTCAGTTTACAGTATCAGATGATTTTATTTGCGAAGGCGACTGCATAAGTTTTAATTCAACAATAAGTGCTGGAGCACCTTTAGGTTGGTTGTGGAAATTTCCTGGAGCAATACCTGATTCAATAACTGCACAAAATCCACCTTATGTATGTTATCCAAATGCCGGCGAGTATCCTGTTACCTTAATGATATTTGATGCTTTAGGATTTGCTGATACTTTAACAATTGCAAATTATATAACTGTAAATGCCGGAACTCCAGTATCAACAAATATTGACAGTACAACAATTTATGGCGGTCAATCCTTTCAATTGATTGCGTCAGGTGGAGTAAGTTATGCATGGTCAGAGGACAGTTTGAGCACTTCACTTAATAATTATTCAATTTCTTCTCCTATAGCGACTCCATTAGATACTACAATCTACCAGGTTGTGATGACTGATATTAATGGTTGTTCATCAACAAAGTCAATTATAATAAATGTAATTCCGCCTGAAACAATTTGGGCACCAACTGCATTTACACCGAATAATGATTTAAGAAATGATATTTTTTATTTGAATGTAAGTGGTATTATACTTAAGTATAAAATGAAAATTTTTGACCGTTGGGGTGAAATGGTTTTCTCAACTGAAGATCCTTCGGCAGGTTGGGATGGAACCTATCAATCGGTTAATTTAAATATCGGAGTTTATATTTATTACTACTATATTGAATTTATTGATGGTGTTGTAATGGAAAAATCGGGTGATATAACTTTGTTGAAATAAATTCTAATCTACAATTTTGAAAGAAGTTCGTGCAAAATTTGTACGAACTTTTTTAATTGCTCTTTTTTAATAAGGAAAAAACAATTGAAGAACTTAGCATAAGAATTATAATCATCAACGATAACTCTGTTGGAATATGCCAATTAAATATTACAAGCAGCATTTTTATGCCAATGAACATCAAGACAAATGAAATTCCCTGCTGCAGAAAACTAAATCTATTTACCATCCCTATTAAAAGATAAAACATTGCTCGCAAACCCATAACTGCAAATATATTGGCTGTAAGAACCACCAATTTGTTTTGTGATATTGCAAAGGCTGCAGGAATAGAGTCAATTGCAAAGATTAAATCTGTGCTAGCTAATACCCCAACAACTAAAAAGAGAACACTATAATATTTTTTTCCATCACGGTGAATTACAAATTTTCCATCCCCTTCCTCCATTAATATATTAAAATACTTTTTCATTAACTTGTAAATAATGTTTTCTACCGGATGAACCTCTGGTTCCTGTCCACTCATTAAAATTTTATATCCCGTATAAATTAAAATTGCTCCGAAAATATAGAGTATCCAATCTAATTCTTCCACAATCATCATTCCTAGAAGTATGAATATTGCACGAAAAACAATTGCTCCTAATATTCCAAAAAACAAAACTTTCTGATAATATTTTCTGGATACTTTGAAATAATTTAGAATTAAAATAAAAACAAAAATATTATCAATTGAAAGCGAATATTCCATTAAATATACAGAAACATACTGTAACGAAAGTTCATTGCCTTCACTCCAATAAATTAACAGTCCGAATGAAAGTGCAATGCATACCCAAAATAAACTTTGAAGAGTTGCACTTTTATTGTTCATCTCTTTTGGCTTATTAAATAGGCCAAAATCAACGATCAGTGAAACGGTAAGTACACTTAAAAAAATTATATATAGCCAATTATGGATACTTATTAATTTAAAATAACCCATAAAATTTTATTTCTTCTTTGGTTTATCTGAAAGAAAAAACTGGATGGTTTGAAATAATCTACCGAAATGAAATTTCTGTATTAAAACAAAATCGTTTCCATTATTAATTGTAGCATAATAATGATCAACATCATATTGCATCGGTTCTCCTTTGTTTGAAAACTGTTGCATGGTCACTTTTGTAACAGGCATGTAGTAACAAGTTGCTTCATAAATATTTTTGTGAATATCGGTAACTTTAATTTCACAAAATGGCTTATTCATTAAGATACTATCTTTTCCAGGGTTACTGTTTTCAAGTCCTTCAGCATTAATATTTCGAAATAGAGATAAGTACATTCCCATTCTTTCTTTGCTCAACTGTTTCGGGTTTATTTGTACATGAGTTTTATAACTATATAATTTAAATGAATCAACTCCTGCAACCTCAATAATAAAGGAACTATCCTCTCTCGCTTGATAATTAACCGATACTTCTTTTATTTGGTTTATCGGTAAGCTAAAAATATTTCTGCTTTTCCATTGTTCAATGTCGGTTATGTAGCGAACTGTCAGGACCCCATGAAATCCGGGAACACTGACTACATATGGGTTTTCACCATCAATTGTCTTCATGTAAGTGCCATTAAAATCACTGGTTCCTCCACCTACATAATATGCAGTTATGAGATTGTCTTGCAAATCATAAATTTCGACTTTGCAATTATTTGTGGCAATTGTTTTTAATACACTGTTGCGTGCTGCTTTTGATACCGGATACTTAATACTGAGTTGTTTTATTGTTTTCAAAAGCAAACTAATTGTTTCAGGCCGTACTCCGTATTTTTTATCAACTAACCACTGCCCATTCTGATTCCGTTCAAGTAAAATGGATTTTTTATTCATTGAAGCGATAAAAATTTTTCCGATGCTTGCTGTATCATCGACTGCAAAATTTTTTTCATTGACTGGCAGCGTGCTGCTCCCGTTTACGAAAACTAAATAATATACTGCTAAACCAATCAGGAATAAAACAACAAGGTATAACAGATTTTTTTTCATAATATGGAAATTGAATTCAGCAAAATAAATTTATAATCGTGAATATTTTTTCACGCGAATGATAATGAATATCGCACCAAACAAAAGTATCATCACAAATGGGAATGCAATGTTTATGGATTGCCACATCGTTTTTTCTTTCTTTACTTTTTGGGTATCAAGCAATCTAAGTTTTACTTGTTTACCTCTTGTTTCAATTTGATTGAGATTATTCGTGAGGTAATCAATGCTGTTGAGTAAAAAATTTTTATTGTTAAAATAATCCCCTGTGTATTTGTAATACCCCAATGAAAACGGTTGGCCTTTATTGCTAAATTCGTTACTTGCCATATCACCATCTGCTATAACGATCATTTTGTTTTCATCACTTGATTCTTTAAAAGGTGTTTTTAATGAATCACGAAGTACAGTTTGCAATTCATCAGTCATTCTGTTTTGATAAAGTGATTTGAATTTTCCTTCCAATAAAACCGCAACCGGATAATTTTTTTTCGTGAATGAATTTATATCTGGTTCCTTCCGAAGTTCACGCATATCAACCATGTAAGGAGCAAACACCAACTTCGAATATTTAGATGAATGAAAAAGCACCGTTTTTTTTATCCCGGTTGTAGCAACTGTATCCAATGTAGACGGAAACAAAGTGCTTACAGCATCGATACCATAAGTAATTGGATGAACTAACTCAGGAGCAAGCACTGGAAAAAACGGACAAGGAAATAAATGAAACTGCGGCTGACTGTTTTCAGCACTAGCAGTTTGCACCATTAACGGAATTGGATTACAAACTAAATCCATTAACAACCCTGTATTAAGCCGAACACCATAAGTAAATAATTGATCATCGAGATTGAGTGAATAATCAAGAGCAAGCATGGCTGGTTTTTGTGTAAGGCTATCGAGCGATGCATTAACTGCATCCAACATCCACAACACTTTCCCTCCATTCATTACAAACTGATCGATTTTAAATTTATCTTGTTCGTTAAAAGGCTTTGTTGGTTGGGCTATAATTAAAACATCTGTTTTCTTTTTTATATTGAGTACCCTGTTCAACATCAAAGTATCAGCCTCATAAAATGAAGTGAGCGTTTTTACAAAATCATATAAATAGTATAGTTCCTTTTCACCATGGCCCCGAAGAAATGCAATTCTTGTTTTTAATGGTGACAGCTGTGTTGTTATAGCAGAAGAAAATTTATACTCGAGCTGTGCTTCGGAATTATTTAATGCGAGTTGTGATTTCATTCCACTCTCATTGTTCAAAAGATTTACAGGAACCCCGGTACCTGAATGAAAATAAACTATTGCACCCGGAATAATTAATCGCTGTGAATATTCATCTTCACCTTTCACGGTTACATTGGTAGGTTCCAATCCATTCTGAGCGAGCTCTTTTAAAACTTCATTTTTTTCTTTTTCAGTTTTTCCTTCAAGCGGATCTTCAAATTGATACTGCAATTTAGTTCCAGCATAAATTTTCATTTCATCTAAAAGATCTCTTGTTGAATTTGCAAGACGCTTGAATCCTGCGGGCATATCACCAATTAGATACACTTTTACAAATACATTATCCTTCAAATCGCGCAACATCTCTTTAGTTTTTTCAGAGATGGTAAATCTTTTATCACTTGTTAAATCCAGGCGCAGAAATAATCTGGATGCCAGCAAATTCAACAACACAATTATTCCAATCACCACCACAAGGCGAAATAGAATGGATTGTTTGTTTGATTTTCTTTTTGTGCTGCTCATGATTTCACATTACCATTTTCTGCTTTGAAGTGAAGTTCGTGTCATTAAAATAAAAATGGTAATGAATGAAAGAAAATAAAGTGCATCGCGTGTATCAACCACACCTCTGCTGATAGATTGATAATGATAATTAATTCCAATATTTTGAACCAATGTATCAAATGTTCCGACGAAAAAATTCAGTTTGCTCAGCATGTCAAAGGCCTGATATGAAAAGAAACAAAGAAACACCGCTAGAATAAATGCAACTATCTGATTGCCCGTGATGGATGATGTAAAAATTCCGATGCTTACGAATGTTGCACTTAGAAAAATTAATCCGATGTAAGAACCCCAAGTTGCTCCAATGTCCATGTTGCCTTTCGGGCTGCCGAGTTGGTAAATTGTGTAGAAATATAAAAGTGTTGGGGCAATAGAAAATACTACTAAAAAAAGCGCAGCGAAATATTTTCCCAATACAATTTGCAAATCAGTAACCGGTCTTGTACTGAGCAATTCTATTGTTCCGGTTTTTATTTCATCAGAAAAAGATTTCATGGTTATGGCAGGAATCAGAAAAATAAAAATCCATGGAGCATAATAGAAAAGCGGATCGAGTGATGCATAACCATAATCGAGCACATTGCTATCTGGAAAAACCCATACAAATAATCCCAATGCAAGCAGAAAAACAATCATCACAACATAACCGGTGATGCTGCTGAAGAAACTGCTGAGTTCTTTTTTAAAAATAGTTAGCATCAAAAAAAACAATTTCGGGTTTATAGTATTCCTTATTCATTATCAAATCATCAAATTACCAAATCAACTTTTCGTCAATTGCCTGAAAACTTCTTCTAAGTTTTGTTTTTCCTGTTGCAATGAAAGTATGATGAGTTTGTTTTCTACCGCGAAACGAAAAACTTTTTCTTGAATGTCGGTTGCTGAATTCAATTCAAAATTATTTGCTCCGACATTTCTCGCGCTCTTCACTCCTTCTATTTGCATCAGCAATTTTTCACTAACACTTTCTTTGAAACTTACTTTCACTACTACTTCATTTGAAGTTGTTCGTTGTAAATTTTCTGCAGTATCGTTCGCAACAATTTTTCCTTTGTTGATGATGATTACTCTGTGACACAATGCCTGCACTTCCTGCATGATGTGTGTGGAGAGTATCACCGTTTTTTCTTTTCCCAACTCACGAATTAAATTTCTAATCTCAACTAATTGATTCGGATCGAGACCTGATGTTGGTTCATCTAAAATTAAAACTTCAGGGTCATGAATGAGCGCCTGCGCCAAACCAACACGCTGACGATAACCTTTTGAAAGCGCACCTATTTTTTTATTCATCTCTGATTTCAAACCTGTAACTTCCAGCATTTCTTCCATTCTTGATTTTCGTTGCTTGTGTTTTATTCCATTCAATCCGGCAACGAACAACAAAAATTCTTTCACATACATGTCTGTATAAAGAGGATTGTTCTCAGGCAGATAACCTACTTTACTCCTTGCTTTCAGTGAATCTTTCTCCACATCAAAATCACAAACAAATGCTTTGCCTTCGGTTTGCGGTATGAACCCCGAAAGTATTTTCATGGTGGTACTTTTACCTGCGCCATTGGGTCCGAGGAAACCAAGCACTTCGCCAGGTTTCACTTCAAACGAAATGTTGTCGATTGCTTTTTGCTCGCCATACATTTTTGTTAAATGTTCAACTCTTACCGACATATAGAAATGACTATTCCCCTCTCCCCTTGGAGAGGGGTTAGGGGTGAGGTGATTTTTGTAAGCTCCTGAACTTTTAATGACATGAAATAATGTGAGCAGCGAATTAAGTGCGTTGCAATTGATAACCGCAATTGTGATTTAATATTTCACAAACAACTTACACTATCGTGACTAAGTAATGATACAAAAAAAGGTCGCCCGGATTTGGAGCGACCTTTTAAATATTTAATGAAATGGTTTATTTTTTTGTAGCTGCTTTTACTTTACTATCAATTGTTAAGTCAGTTGTATTTACAACATCTGTTGATTGCATGTCAATATATTCAATTTTATTTACTTGCTTGGTAGGTGCATTAACTGTTGCATCTTCAAATCGAGCATCCTCATAATTTGACCAACGACCACCCTCTAATTGATTTGCCCGGTTTGCAACAACATGCCATTGAAAAGTAACATTCGATGTTCCGCCATTCAATTCAACAACATCAAATCCACCTGTTGTTTTATTTTCAACAAAAACACCATTGCAGTTTCCTTCTAATTGAATAAAAACTCTCAATGGATGTTTGTCATTAACAGCAATTGTGTTTACCAAAATCGGATCCATATCAATGTGAGCTTTTCCATTTACTAAAACTCCCTGTCCGAAATCTTCAAAATAAATTTCAGGGCTTTCAGGTGCATGAAGAGTAACAGGGTTACCGTTCAAATCATTTACAATAGTAGAAACTGTTCCGCCTCCAAATATTTTATAATGGACATTCGTAGCATCCCAATAATTAATCAACACTTCATCTGCAGCGGTTGGAAAAGCGCTTCCATCCAAAGTATAAATTGCTGCTTGATCAATACTTAATGCAAAGTCGGTATTTCTTGATATAAGTCCAAAGTCAAATCCCGCAAATGCACCACCTGAACCTGCAACAAGGGTAGTTCCCAGAATATTACTTCCAGTTCCTAAAACACCTGTACCTGTTGCGTTATCGTTTTCTCCCCACAATCCAAATCCATTGCTTTGATAAGTCAAACCTGTAACACCTGAACCTGCTCCTGTACCTGCAACGGCATTGTTTGCGCTGAGTGAAGCATATCCTGCGTTGTTATTATTTATAAATCTTGAAATGAAAAGTGCATTGCTACCTTCAGCATGCAATAAAGATGTTGGAGTTGTAGTTCCAATTCCAACATTTCCGGCAGCATCAATCACCATGCGCTGTAAGGCGTTTGTGAAAATGGAGATTGGCTGATTTTCTGCTTCATATAAAAGACCATCTCCATTTGCTGAATTCATTCCAACATAAAATCCATCTGAAGTAAGTGACCCTGTAGTGGTGTTCGTCATATTTATACCAACATAAGAAGCGGTCGTGCTGTTCAGGTGAAGGAAATCTGTTGGTAGAATAGTACCTACACCAATATTAGTTGCATTATCAAACATTCTGGAGTTACCAAGTGTAGTTCCATTTGGAGTGAATTTAGGAATGTAATTAAGTGTACCAGAACCACTAATTCCACCACCACCGCCTGTCGCAGTTATAGTGAAGTTAGGATACGAACCAGTAACAGAAATTCCGGTTCCAGAATTTAGAGTTACAGTTTGATCAGGTGCAGTATTTGAAATGGTGGTTCCTGCAATTCCGATTCCTGTGCCGGCAGTATAAAGCTGAATGGTATTACCTCCGCTGATAGCTAAGTTGTTATTGGTAAACGATAGCGTTTGAGCTCCACCACCTCCAGTAGAGTTGATAGTGAAATTAGGATAGCTACCTGTTACAGTTGTATTTCCTGTTCCGGTTAACACAACAGTTTGGTCAGGAGCTGTATTTGTAATCACATTGCTATTTAAATTAATTCCTGTACCTGCAGTATAAGTTGTTCCTGTAGGCAATACAACACTTCCACCATTTGTTAATGATAAAGTGTTTCCAATTAAATTTAATGTTTGAGCATCAGCATCACTTGCAGGCACCCAACTGCTTCCACCCCATTTTAAAACCTGACCTGCAGTTGCAGCTTGTTGTGCAATATCTAAAGGATTTGCTAAGGTTCCATCACCGGTTAATCGGGCAGTAACATTCACTGAACCACTGCTTGAACCAACATTATCAGCACCAGGCGCCCAGTTTGTTCCATTCCATTTTAATACCTGACCTGATGATGCTCCTTGTTGTGCCAAACCAAGTGGAGATACTGAAGTTCCGTTTCCACTCAATGTAGAATTTGTAACTGCCGTTTGAGTTCCCCAGTTGTCACCTCCACTAATATTTCCCGGAACCCATTGTGTACCGTTCCATAACAATACCTGATTGGTCGTGGCCCCAGTTGATGTTACATCAGTTAAATCATTTAATGTTAACGAAGGGTTATTTATTGTGCTTCCAGCTACCAATGCATAAGGCACACTTAATAATTGTGAGGTTCCCATGTCAATGTATGAAGCTCCTCCTGCCGGGTCCATTTCAACTTTCATAAACTTAGCGTTAGTAGCCCAGTTGATTGTAGAGAATGTTCCCGATACAACTGTGCCTGCACCAACAGGCAGTGTAAATAATCCGAATTGATTTGTTGTAGCAGTGTGAGTTTCAGAATAAAGAGTTGTGCCTGTAGCTGTTACATCTTTAATAGAAATCCGAAGACTGATGTTTGTACTAATTAAAGCAACTCCTGCAGAGTTTCTTGCAACTGCCTGATAAGTTAGTTGCTGTGGAATTTGTGCAAATGAATATGCAGTGATTAAGCAAAGTGCAATTAGTGTAAGTAAGCGTTTCATTGTGATTTTATGGTTTGTTTTTATTAGTAAGAGATTTTTTGAATTTTAAAAGAGTGTTTGATTTCTCCCTGTACATTAACTACACATATAAAATATGTTGCAGCCGGAAGTTGAGATAAATTAAATGTTTGTTGCAGTTGTGAATGACTGCGATCCAATGTTCCAGACAGGTTAAGTGTTCTACCTAACAAATCATACATAACTATTCCATAAGATTCAGCATTATCTGATTCTAAATTAACAGTAACTAAATCAGAAGTCGGGTTCGGAAAAATTTTAATAGTCAAACCATCTTCACTAAGTTCCTGAATTCCAACATTTCTATCATCGGGTTGTTGAAAGCCTTGAGTAAGAATTGAATTACCGCCTGTAAAAGTTTGAATCATCATTTCTCCGCTTGTTGCAGATAATGTGTACCCTCCGTTGTTTGACCATTTTCCATAAGAAGCAATTACTGTGGGCGAAAGACTCTGTGCAGATACTAGAATCGGCAACAGCAAAAGAGCAAGGACTGTTAAGTGTTTCATTGAATTAAAATTGAGTTGGTTAATATAAAATTGGTTTTGATTTTTAAAATTTTTTGTTGAATGTTAATTTTTAATTAACATAACAGTCAACTGGCCGCGCATGTATGGCTTATTGCTATCGCCACTCACATGACAACCAAGGCCCCCTGTAACAAAAGCAGCCTGAACAGAAATAGTATGTGCACCGGTCGTTAGTATTGGACTCAAAGACATATGCCAATAATTATAAGTCTTAAGAGTAAATGTGGAGTTCGCTGCATAAAGTCTTTCAAAACCTCCACCTCCTGGATTTAAAGCCCCATCAATAAAAACCTGTATATCAACAATTGAAAATTGTCCTGCAAGAGTTCCATCGGCATCCATACCTCCGTCAGTAGAGATAAAAACTGAATATCCGGTTGGTACTGTAATCGGAATTGTTAATCCCGGAATTAGAACCGGAGGCGTAATAAGAGCTGGCACAAATAAAGTATCTGTTCCAAAGGCAGTAGTTACAATTTGCCCCAATGTTCCGCCGGCAGTTAAAGTTGCAGGTACCCAAGTTGTACCGTTCCATTGCAATACCTGTCCGTTTGCTGTTCCGGGAACAATTTTTAAAGGGGTAGCAACAGTTCCGTTTCCATTAAGAGATGCATCTGTTTGTGCATTAATGGTAAAAGTTGAGCCTGCTAAAGTGAGACCTTGTCCAGCAGCATAAACTGTTCCGGCAGGAAGTATTACACTTCCTCCATTTGTTAACGATAATGTATTTCCGACAAGAGATAGATTTTGTTGATCAAGATCAATATCATTAGCTGGTAACCATGTTGCACCATTCCATTTTAAAGTTTGACCATTTGTTGCTCCTTGTTGTGCAATTTTTAATGGTGTTGCTCCTCCGTTGCCAGTAAGTGTTGCATCAGTTATTGCACTTAAACTGAAAACGGTTCCTGCTAAACTAATACCCGCACCATTAGAATAGGTTGTGTTATTATCAGTTGAAGAAATGGTAAATGTTGGATAAGGTCCTGTAACAGTTGTGGCGCCACCACCTGTAATTGTTACAACCTGATTCGGAGATGTATTTGAAATTACATTTCCAGCAATTCCAATTCCAGATCCGGCTGTATAAGTTGTTCCGGTTGGAAGAGTGACACTTCCACTATTAGTTAACGATAATAAATTCCCGACAAGTGAAAGTTGTTGCGCGTCAGTAGAACTAATTGTAAAATTTGGATATGCGCTGATAATTGATGTTGCGCCACCTCCTGTTAATACAACAGTTTGATCAGGTGCTGAATTTGAAATCACCGTTCCGGCAATTCCAATTCCTATTCCTGATGTGTAAGGTGTTTGTGCAGGAAGTGTAATGGTGTTTCCATTTAAAATACTTAAATCGTTTCCATTTAACGAAAGTGTTTGAATATCATTATCAGTAGAACTAATAGTAAAGTTTGGATACGCACTGATAATTGAAGTTGCGCCACCTCCTGTTAAAACAACAGTTTGATCCGGAGATGTGTTTGAAATCACTGTTCCCGCAATTCCAATTCCTGTTCCTGATGTGTAAGGTGTTTGTGCAGGAAGTGTAATGGTGTTTCCATTTAAAATACTTAAATCATTTCCGGCAAGAGAAAGAGTTTGGGTATCGGTATCTGTATCAGTTGAAGTGATTGTAAAGTTCGGATAAGTACCTGTTACGGTAGTTGCACCACCATCAGTAAGCACAACAGTTTGATCCAGAGATGTATTTGAAATCACAGTTCCCGCAATTCCAATTCCTGTTCCTGCGGAGTAAGGTGTTTGAACGGGAATAGCAACTGAGTTTCCGCCTGTAATACTTAATGTGGAACCCGAAATTGACAAGGTTTGTCCATCTGTATTTAACGAAGTGTTTGTAATAACATTTCCGGCTATTCCGATTCCTGAACCTGCTGTATAAGTAGTTTGAGCAGGAATGTTTATTGAGTTGCCATTGGAAATTGATATTTGGGTTCCAGTTATTGAAAGTATTTGTGTATCAGTGGCATCAACTGTAAAATTTGGATACAGTCCACTAACATTTGCACTGCCTGTTCCGGTAATTGAAACAATCTGATCAGGAGAGGTATTTGAAATAACTGTACCTGTTACATTAATTCCTGTTCCTGCACTATAATTATTTCCAGCATTAACTGTTACCGAATTTCCATTCGAAATGGTTAATTGATTTCCGGAAACTGAAAGTGTTTGCAATTCATTCGTGTTACTTAAATCGCCTGTATTGGTTATCACATTTCCTAAAATATTTATACCGGCTCCTGCTGAATAATTTATTTGTGATGGAAATGTTACTGTGTTCCCATTACTGATTGTGAGCGATGAACCAACTAATGAAATTGTTTGTGCATCGTTATCTAAATCATTTGCCGGCGCCCAAGCTGCGCCATTCCATTTTAAAGTTTGTCCGGTAGTTGCGCCTTGCTGTGCAAGGCCAATTGGAGACGCAGATGTTCCTGCACCAATTAATGTAGAATTAGTAATCACACTTTGAGTTCCCCAATTGTCACCACCTGCACCAACTAAATCATTTGCGGGAGCCCATTGAGAACCATTCCATTTTAATGTTTGCCCTGATGCGGCCCCTTGCTGGGCAATTCCAAGCGGGTTTGTTGTTGTCCCATTTCCTCCGAGAGTAGTATTTGTAACGACAGTTTGTACGCCCCAATCATCGCCGGCGCTACTATTCAAAACACTTCCTGCAACCAATGCATACGGAACACTTAATAATTGTGAAGTTCCCATATCAACATAATTAGAACCGCCGGTAGCATCCAATTCCACTTTCATAAATTTTAAACCAACTGCCCAACCAATATTTGCAAATACTCCTGATTGAACTAATCCTGTACCAATGGCAACTGTAAATAATCCGAATTGATTAGTGGTTACTACATGTGTTTCGGAATAGAGAGTTGTACCTGTTGCATTCAAATCTTTAATTGAAATGCGAATACTGAGGGTTGAATTAATAAGTGCTGAGCCGGAGGCATTACGCGCAACTGCCTGATATGTTAATGCTTGTGGAATCTGCGCATGTATTACAGCAGAAAACATCAGGAAAACAAAAAGAATGTAAAATTTTTTCATCGTTTTAAAATCAACTCTTCAGGAGCCGAAATTACCATTTGCAATTTATAACATTTTTTCAATTTGATTGCTGTATTACCAATTCATAAAAAAATTCATTACTCATGATTTATAAATTTTCCAATTAATTTTTTGAGCCTTAAAATAGCTATCAAAATATTTATAAGCAATATCCTGAAATCCATTTTCAAAATTTTACAAACTCCGAATTACTTTCGCGCACTATGGCAGAACAAAGAGATTTATTTAAAGACATTATTTCTCATGCGAAGGAATATGGTTTCGTTTTTCCTTCAAGTGAAATTTACGATGGGTTAAGTTCGGTTTATGATTACGGTCAGAATGGAGTGGAACTCAAGCGCAACATTCGCGAATATTGGTGGAAGGCAATGGTGCAGATGCACGAAAATATTGTGGGGCTCGATGCCGCCATTTTTATGCACCCAACAACATGGAAAGCCAGCGGACATGTTGATGCATTTAACGATCCACTCATTGATAATAAAGATTCGAAAAAAAGATACCGTGCTGATGTGTTAATTGAAGATCATATATCGAAGATTGAAGCGAAGATTGAAAAGGAAGTAGAAAAATCGCGCGCACGATTCGGCGAGAGTTTTGACGAAGCGATGTATCGTTCCACCAATCCACGAGTGATTGAAAATCAAAAAAAGATTGATGACATCAACACTCGATTTAAAAAAGCATTGGAAGAAAATAATCTCGACGATGTAAAACAAATCATTATTGATTTAGAAATTGTATGTCCCGTTAGTGGCACCCGCAACTGGACTGATGTGCGCCAATTCAATTTAATGTTCAGCACATCCATTGGCTCAGTAAGTGAAGAAGCAAACACCATTTATCTACGACCTGAAACCGCTCAGGGAATATTTGTAAATTTTTTAAATGTGCAGAAAACCGGGAGAATGAAAATTCCGTTCGGCATTGCACAAACCGGTAAAGCTTTCAGAAATGAAATTGTTGCCCGACAATTTATTTTCCGTATGCGCGAGTTCGAACAAATGGAAATGCAATTTTTTATTCGCCCCGGTTCAGAGGAAAAATGGTATGTGTATTGGAAAGAGCAGCGAATCAAATGGCATCAGGCATTGGGACTTTCAGAAAAAAAATATCGCTTTCATGATCATTTAAAATTAGCCCACTACGCAAAAGCTGCTTGCGATATTGAATTTGAATTTCCATTTGGATTTAAAGAGTTAGAAGGAATTCATTCGCGCAGCGATTTCGATTTAAGCAGTCATGAAAAATTCAGTGGAAAAAAATTACAGTACTTTGATCCGGAATTGAATGAGAGTTATGTTCCTTATGTGATCGAAACAAGTATTGGATTAGATAGAATGTTTCTTGTTTTGCTTTCTGCTTCTTATAAAAATGAAAAATTAGAAGATGGAAGCGAACGAATTGTACTGAGTTTACCTCCATGTTTGGCTCCTGTGAAAGTGGCGGTGCTTCCGCTGCTGAATAAAGATGGATTACCCGAAAAAGGAATGGAAATTTTTAACAAACTAAAAACTTCGCACCTCTGTCACTACGAAGAGAAGGACACAATTGGAAAAAGATACAGAAGACACGATGCCATTGGAACACCATACTGCATCACCATTGATCATCAAACTTTGGAAGATGATACAGTAACCATTCGCGAGCGCGACACTATGAAGCAGGAAAGAATTGCAGTGGGTGATGTTTTAAAAATTGTTGATGAGAAAGTTAATATGAATCGCATACTTGAAAAATTGTAAATGAAAATAATTTTCAATTTTCTTATTTCAATTTCTAGTTTATTCATTTCATGTAAAAGCGAAAACAAAAACGAAGTCATTTCATCCGTTCACAGTGCTTCATTACAAATAACTGTGTTACACGAAAACAACAATCACCTTTTAAAACCATTAAGCGCTGTTACTGTTTTTTTATTTCTCACTGAAGATGATCGCACTCAAAATCAAAATGTAAAATTCACAGGAACTGTAAACGATAGTGGAAAAATTTCTTTCAACAAATTACCCGATGAATATTATTTCATAATGACCTCACACGCTGTTTACGGAATAAAAAAATCAGAAACAGCTACACCAAACAATAGTGTTTCCTATGAAGAGATTGATTATTAAACCTTTTCACTTTTTATAATTTCGCCGCTATGCTTCCAAAAGTAATTATCGTTACAGCTCCATCAGGTGCAGGCAAAACAACAATCGTAAAACATTTATTGTCACGCTTTCCGATATTGGCATTTTCAGTTTCGGCCACTACACGAGCACCTCGCTCGGGCGAAATTGATGGCATTGATTATTATTTTATTTCTGTAGAAGAATTCAATGAGCGTGTATTGAACAAAGAGTTTGTTGAATATGAAGAAGTTTATCACCAGACTTTTTACGGAACATTAATGGAAGAAGTAAAAAGATTATGGAAAGAAGAATTAGTGGTGGTATTTGATGTGGATGTGAAAGGCGCAATTACATTAAAAAAAAATTTTGGCGAAAGCGCACTCTCACTTTTTATAAAACCACCATCAACTGAAATTTTGGATCAGCGATTACGCAATCGCGCCACCGATGAGCTTTCAAAAATTGAAGAACGCATTAACAAAGCGCATTATGAATTAGAGTTTGAAGAATACTTTGACCGCACAATTGTAAACGATGATTTATATGTGGCTTTAGAAGATGCCACACAAGCGGTTCAGGAATTTATTAGTAAGAAATAAAAAAATATTTTGTCAGTAACACCCATTTCATACTTTCGGAAATTCAATTATTAAAAATAATGCAAACAAAAGTTACAGAAGGAGTTCGTATAAGTGTTGAAGTTTTTTATCAGCCAGATTATTCCCAGCCATCATCAGGTGAATTTATGTTTGCTTATCGCATTACCATCACCAACGAAAGTGAATATGCGGTTAAGTTATTGCGTCGTCACTGGAACATTACTGATGCAAACGGAATTACACGCGAAGTAGAAGGCGAAGGAGTTGTAGGACAACAACCTGTAATTAATCCAGGTGCATCTCATCAATATGTATCGGGTTCAGCATTAAAAACTGAGATTGGAAAAATGAGCGGCACTTATACCATGCAACGATTATTTGATAATGAGAAATTCAAAGTTCATATTCCAGAATTTCAAATGGTGGCACCCTATAAATTGAATTAGTCAATAGTGAATGTTCAATTCATAAATTATAAAATTTAGTTTACTGCTTTTAAGCAAATGTTATTTTCGCATCATTGAATTTCCCATCATAATAATTTTTTATGAAAGTTACTGAACACATAGCACAGGCAAAAAACACTTTGTTCTCTTTTGAAATACTTCCACCGTTAAAAGGTGTGGGCATTCAATCAATTTATAATACGCTTGATCCGTTAATGGAATTTAAACCTCCGTTTATCAATGTCACATATCATCGTTCTGAATTTATTTTCAGAAAAACCGCTGAAGGGTTATTCGAAAAAAAAATAGTTCGAAAGCGCCCCGGCACCGCTGGAATATGCGCAGCTATTATGACCAAGTATAGTATTGATGCAGTGCCGCATTTAATATGTGGTGGTTTTTCCATTGACGAAACAGAAGATCTGTTGATTGAACTTGATTTTCTTGGAATTAACAATGTGCTTTTAATACGCGGAGATAAAATGAAAAGTGAAGAAGTTTTTTCTTCGCAAAAAGACGGACACAAAAATGCACTCGACCTTGTTCATCAGGCAGTGAAAATGAATAAAGGAATTTATCTGGAAGAAGAATTGAACAATGCTATGCCAACTGATTTTTGTATTGGAGTGGCAGGTTATCCCGAGAAACATTATGAAGCGCCAAACATGAATATTGATTTACAAAACCTGAAAGCAAAGGTTGATGCAGGCGCACATTACATAGTAACTCAAATGTTTTTTAACAATCAAAAATTTTTCGAGTTTGTAAAATCCTGTCGCGATATTGGAATTACTGTTCCCATTATACCGGGATTGAAACCGATTACCACGAAAAAACAAATTTCAAATCTTCCACGGATTTTTAATGTAGATATTCCATCAGAATTGATTCATGAATTTGATAAATGCAATTCCGATGCTGATATAAAAAATGTTGGTATTGAATGGACAATTCAGCAATGTAAAGAATTGATAAATGCAAAAGCTCCTGTTATTCATTTTTATACTATGAGTAATTCAGAATCAGTAAAAAATATTGTAAAAAACTTGTCGTGAAAACATCTAATAATTAAAATCGTTTTTTTCTGCCAGCCTTTTTACATTTTCCTGTTCAGTAATATAATTCAAAATAAATAATCCAGCTACAAAAAACGGTATGCACGGTATTTTATATCGAACCAATGCGCCAAAATTATAGGCGGTAAAGCCCACGCAGAAACCAAAAAACATTGAAAAGAAAATACAAAAGAAGACAGTAGCATTGTTTCCGATAGCCTTAAATGTTCTACCAATTCCAGTTCGATAAAATATCCGTATAGTAAAAATCAATAACGCAAAACTCTCTAAGGCGGAAAGCAACATAACTGGGTTTCTTGTTTCCCATGGGTATGGCCTGAAAAGAGTGACATTGATTGCTGCCGGAATGTTTTTTACTATGCCAAATGTTGAACCATCCATTTCACCTAGACTGTATCCTGATGCATTTGAAGTTTCAGCTAAAAAGGTATGATATCCCTGAAAATTGGTTGCTGTTTTTAATGCTCCTTGTAACGAATATTGTTCAAAATCCCTTCCTAATCTACTTACTACAATATATCCGGCTATTGCCGAAATGATAATTACACCCGGGCCAATTAATATTCTTAAAAACTGCAACTTCACCCTATCACGATAAGTTAGGAAAATCCAAAACACTAATGATGGCGCGAAACTTAAAATAATATACGGTTTTACAATAGCGCATAAATAGGTAGCAATTGAAAGCATGATTATAGAAGAAAAAATCTTTTGTTGTTTAATAAAAATATTATACGAACCCCAAGTTATCCAACCAACACAAGCAAGAGTTATTGAATCTTTCATAACACCTGATCCCCAAAAAAAAACTGACGGTATATATAAAGTTGCAATAGCAAATTGTGTTTTTAGTTTAGGAAAAACATCAACCAAAGTGACAAACATTGCCCAAATTCCGGTAAACGAAACCACTGCAAAAAAAAGCGCTATAGGTAAATAAGTATCAAATGTAAATAATGAAAACACCCCTGCTATTTTTCCAATCATATAAGAACTATCATCATTTCTGAAATACATCCATGGCATGTATTCTTCATTTGTAGGAAGGTTATAATCATTTCCACTAAACAATAAAGTGAAAAAATCCTTCGTGTTTTCACCAAATGCCCCATACATTACAGTGGCATTATTAAAAAATTCATTTGTATCTCCACCATTATAATATAAAAAATAAACCAATCCAACTCCAATTGCACCAAACATTTTTAATGTTAAACCTTGCATAAAATATTTACGCATCAGCTTATCATCCTGATACAGCATGTTTCTGATGAACATAAATAACATAATAAAAAAAAGAAAATAAATTGGAGTTAATAACCAATCGGTATTACCAATAAGTGGCTTCCAATAAGCTTCTTTAAGAGTGAACATAAAATCAAATTTAAAGATAGAATTTGCAACTCAACTAAAAATATTTATTAGCGAATGGAAAATGATTTTTTTCTATTTGGTATTTTGCGGGCTTAACTTTTAAATTATGTGTGGTATTGCCGGAGTTTTTACTTTTCAAGCCCCTCAGGAAACATGGTTCGAGGCACTTGTTCGAGCAAGTGATTCATTAATAAAAAGAGGTCCTGATGCCGGAAATATCTGGAGAGATGAAAATGTTGGCTTGGCGCATCGTCGTTTATCAATTATTGATACGAGCGAAAAAGCCAATCAACCAATGTTGGATAAAACAAAACGATACGCAATTGTTTTCAATGGTGAAATTTTCAATTTCGCTGAGTTAAAATCAGAATTGATAAAAAAAGGAATTTCCTTTTTTACAAATAGTGATACTGAGGTTATTCTCCAACTTTATATTACTGAAAAAGAAAATTTTTTGAATAAGCTCAATGGATTTTTTGCCTTTGCAATTTATGACTCATTAGAAAAGAAAATGATGTTAGCTCGAGACAGGTATGGAGAAAAACCGTTGTATTATTATAAGGATGAAAAAGTATTTTCGTTTGCCTCAGAGTTAAAAGCAATAAGTTGCTTTCCAATTAAAAAAGAAATTGATCCTGTTTCATTGAATTTTTATTTTCAATTGAACTATATCCCTCAGCCTAACACGATCTTTAAAAATGTAAGGCAGCTTATGCCAGGCCATTTTATTGTTTTAGATAAAAATTCATTTGAAGAAAAAATATTCTATCAAATACCTTTTAAAAAACAAAATGAAATAATCAATTCAGATTATTCTTCCGCTTGTAAAAATTTAGAAACGGTCTTAGATGCTTCAGTCAAAAGACGAATGATTAGTGATGTTCCTTTAGGGGCATTTTTAAGCGGAGGAATTGATTCATCAATTGTTGTTGCACTTGCATCAAAATATACTGATAAACTAAAAACTTATTCAGTTGGTTTTAAGGATGAGCCTTTTTTTGATGAAACTAAATATGCAAAACTTGTTGCGGATAAATTTAAAACCGATCACACTGTTTTTTCACTTTCTACTCAAGATCTATTTGATGATTTATTTTCTGTTCTTGATTATATCGACGAACCCTTCGCAGATTCATCAGCACTACCAGTTCACATTTTAAGCAGGCATACAAGAAAATTTGTAACAGTTGCTCTAAGTGGAGACGGTGCTGATGAATTGTTTGGTGGCTACATGAAACATGTAGGAGAATACAAAATAAGAAATGCCGGTTATACCGAGTCTCTAATTAGTAAGTTGGGATTTTTGTTGAAAAAATTACCACAATCACGAAACAGTAAAGTAACTACACTATTCATGAGAATGAATAAATTATCTGAAGGTTTAGCATTAAATGTTAAAGATCGGTATCGCTTATTTTCATCAATAGGAACACAACAATATGTTAATGCATTACTAAGCAATAAATGGAAAATTACAACTTCAGAAACGCAAATTACAGAAGAGAAATGGCTTATTAATTTACATTCAGACTCAGATATGAATGAAGTATTGCTAACCGATATGAATTTAGTTTTACCAAGTGACATGTTGTATAAAGTAGATCGAATGAGTATGGCAAATAGTCTTGAAGTACGAGCGCCTTTTTTAGATTATGAAGTTGTTGACTTTGCTTTTTCTTTATCTGCAGATTTTAAAATTATTGGCAACAAAAGAAAAAAAATTGTTCAAGACACTTTCAGAAAAATTCTTCCTGAGGAATTATATAATCGGCCAAAACAAGGATTTGAAGTCCCGCTGTTAAAATGGTTTCGGACTGAATTAAAATCATATATAGATGAGTTAACCAATGAAGAATTTATTAATGAACAAGCAATTTTTAATGTTGATGAAATTATAAAATTAAAACGACAACTAAACTCAATCAATCCAAGAGATTCAACCGCAAAAATGTGGGCCATTATTGTATTTCAACATTGGTATAAAAAAAATTTAGCCTCGTAGTTTTGAACGAATTAAATCATACTGTTACTTATTTGGTTAAGTAAATTGAAATCTATATTAATAGTTTTATTTTGCACTCGAGGCAAATGAAAAAAGTTTTACGAATCATTAATAGATTAAATCTTGGGGGGCCAACTTATAATGCCGCTTTTCTAACAAAATATCTCGAACCTGAGTTTGAAACACTTTTAGTTTCAGGAATGATTGATGAGACCGAAGAGAGCTCAGAATATATTGCCCACGAACTTGGTCTCGAACCGGTTTATATTCCTGAAATGTATCGTGATATAAATTTAGTGCAAGATAGAAAAGCTTATAGAAAAATAAAAAATATAATCCGCGAATTCAAACCGGATATTGTACATACACATGCAGCAAAAGCAGGAACACTTGGCCGTTTGGCAGCTATTAATTGTAAAGTTCCGATAATACTCCACACTTTTCATGGGCATGTTTTTCATTCTTATTTCAGTCCATTCAAAACTAGAATGTTTTTAGAAATCGAAAGATATTTAGCTACCCGTTCAACTCGAATAATTGCGATTAGCGAACGCCAAAAAAAAGAACTTGGTCTTATTTATAAAGTTGCACCATTAGATAAAATAGAAGTAATTCCATTGGGTTTTAATTTGAAACCTTTTCAGGAAAATCAAGTTGAAAAACGAAAACAATTCAGAAAATATTATCTTCTTGAAGATGATGAAATTGCAGTATCAATAATTGGCAGATTAGTACCTGTTAAAAATCACAAGTTGTTTATTGACGCAATGAAAATTATTTTCGAAAACACCAATAAAAAGGTAAGAGCATTTATTGTAGGTGATGGGGAAGAAAGAATAAATATCGAAAATTATATTTCATCATTGGGTCTTGATTATGTGAATTTTACCAAAGAAAAACGCAAATCACTAATAACTTTTACTTCATGGAAAAAAGATATTGATGTGGTAAACGCAGGTTCTGATATAATTGCATTATGTTCTTTTAACGAAGGAACCCCGGTAAGTTTGATTGAAGCCCAAGCTGCCAACAAGCCAATTGTCACAACAAGAGTTGGGGGTATTACTGATGTTGTAATACCCGAAAAAACCGCTTTAATATCTTCGAAAAAAAGCGTGATAAATTTTGCCAGAAACCTTTTTATGCTTATTGAGGATGATGAACTAAGAAATCAAATGGGAACAACCGGTCATGATTTTGTATCTCAAAAATTTAGTTATACTCGTTTAGTAAAAGATATGGCTGAACTTTATAACAAACTACTAAAAGAGAAATCATAATTGTCTTAAAATCTTACATTTGACCTTGTAAAAAAATTCAATTGGGTTTAATTCGTAATAATTTAGTCTTTTTATTTCTAGGCTTTGGATTAATTTCACTTTCGTCGTGTAAAGTTTTTTATCCGGATTTAATGTTTCAAACGGATAAATTTTATCAGTATACACCTTCCGACACATTATCCGGAAACAAAGAATATGTTTTGAAATCTAAGGATATCATGGAAATTCAAATTCTTTCGAATAACGGATACCAATTAGTAGATGTTCTTAGTCAAATAGCTTTTTATAACCCTGTTACCTATACAATCCATAACGAAGGATTTGCTATTTTACCAATGCTAGATTCAATTTATCTTGCCGGATATAGCATTACGGGCGCAGAAAATTTATTAAGTGAAAGATATTCTTACTTTTTTGTTAATCCCTATATCAGAATAAGAATTGTAAATAGAAGATGTGTGGTATTTACCGGAAGAGGAAGTGGACATGTGGTACCATTAGATAATGAAGGAATGTCACTAATAGAAGTACTTGGTTTAGCAGGAGGAATTACAGGAAGTAAGGCTTATCGTGTAAAACTTATCAGAGGTGATTTACGAAATCCCCAAGTGTTTTTAATTAATCTTTCCACGATTGAAGGAATGAAAAAAGCTAATCTTCAAATTGCCGCAAATGATATAATATATGTTGAACCAGCACTATCGTTTAATGATGTGAACCAACAAATACTACCTATCATAACCTTAATTACAACTTCCATTTTAATATATACAACAATAACCTCCTTGAAAAAATAATGCTTGAAAAGAAAATTATACTAAGCCCAATGCAAAAAATCCTAGGTGAGGATTTTAATCCGGGTTTATTAATGATTATCACAAGAAAAAGTTTAATCTGGTGTATATTGATTGTTTTATTAACTGTTTCTACATCAATATTATATCTGCGTTACACCACTCCATTATATGAAGTAACAGCACAAATTATGATTAAGCAGGTGAATACCTCAAGTTCATTAGGTATAGGTGTTACAAGTGGCGGTGTCAATTCTGCCGACCAAATGGACCATAATGAATTGCAGAAGAATATTCAGATTATGAAATCTAATGTTATTCTTGATCGGGTAATTGATCAGCTTCCATTATCAATTAGTTACTTTAATATCGGCCAAATACTTGTTGAAGAGAGATATAAGACTTCTCCTTTTGAAATTGTTCCAACTGTTAATGAGCCTGCGTTATATGATATTCCAATTTATTTTATATTTAAATCAGCCAGAGAATTTCAAATTGAATACAGAATTTTAAAAGTAAAATATTCATTTAATGGTAAATTCAATCAAAAAACAATTACCCCCCATTTCAATTTTATTGCCAAGCTAACTGCCCACGATTTTAAAAACAATCCAAATGTTTATTTAAGCAGCAACTATTATTTTGTAATAAATAGCCGAGATAATTTATCAAAAGATATCAGAACTAAAATAAGAATTGAACTATATCCCCCCACCATTCAATTCAGTCTTCAGGATCCTGTTCCATTAAAAGCAGTTGATATTATAAATACATTACAGGAAGAGTTTATTAAATACAACAAAGAAAGAAAAACCGAAAGCTCTTCGTTAATTATCGATTTTATTGATACTCAGATTGGTTTATTAAATACGGAATTACAAGCCTACGAAAATCAATTAAAAGCTTTTAAAATAGAACATTCATTAATCAGTACTGATTCAAAACAGCAAGAAATTCTAACCGCTCTAAAAGAAATAAATGCTAATGAAGAAGGATTAAACCTAGATGAAAAAAATTTAAATTATTATCTTGGATATTTTAATTTATATAAAGATTCTTCAAAACTTTTGCTTGGAATTGTTGATCAAAAATATGTTGGCTTACAAAGTTATGTTGAAGCTTTAGACAAACTTCAATCAGATAAAAGAGAAAAATTATTAAAACTTAAACCAGCCAATCCTCAAATAATAAATATTGACAAACAAATTGACGAAGTAAAAACAAATATTATTCAAAATATAAACAACTCAAAACTTAATATTAGTCAGGAACGAAAAGAATTAAATGCAAAATATGACCAATACATAACTGAATTTAAAGAGTTTCCGGATTTAGAAGCAGAATTTGAAAAACTGAACAACTTAAGCAGTTTAAAACAGAAATATTATTTGATGTTTTTGGATAAGAAATCAACTTTTAGTATATCGCTTGCAGGATTTGTTTCTGATTTTGTTGTTTTAAAACGGGCCGAAATTCCAAGAAATCCGGTATTCCCGAATGTTCCTTTAATCAGAACAATCGGATTAATTTCAGGGTTATTTTTAAGTTTATTATTTATTGTTGTTCGATACTTATTGAGCAATAAAATTCTTTCCATCTCAGAAATAGAGAAATTTTGTAATGCAGGATTAATTGGTGTAATACCAATCTATCGTAAACCCATGGATGTATCGCAATTGGTAGTAAACATGAATCCAAAATCTGTAATCTCAGAGTCGTTTAGGAGTATCAGAACCAACCTTGATTATGTTTATTCGGGGCCTGGAACTAAAATCATTTCGGTAACATCAACTATTGCGGGAGAGGGAAAAACTTTTGTGGCTGTAAATACTGCAGGTATATTTTCTGTGGGCGGAAAAAAAACGATTATCCTTGATTTTGATCTTCGCAAACCCAGAATTCATAAAGCCTTTAGTACTGAAAATAACAAAGGATTAAGTACCATTTTAATAGGTAAATATAAATTGGATGAATGTATCAAGCATTCGGAATGGGACAACCTTGATTTTATAACTTCAGGACCTGTTCCTCCTAATCCAGCAGAATTCATTATGTCACAAAAAGCTGCTGATTTAATAGAAGAACTTAAATTGCGTTATGATATAATTGTGATTGATACCCCTCCGATTGGAGTTGTTACTGATGCACTTGAGCTTTTAAAGAAAGCAGATTATCCATTGTATGTTGTAAGAGCAGATTATTCTAGCCGTAACTTTTTAAATAATGCAAATCGTTTGGTAATTGAAAATCAAATCACCAGACTTTCAATTGTTATGAATAGCATGGGTTCAGGAGCCTCAGGTTATTCTTATAATTATGGATACGGATATGGGTACGGATATGGTTACGGATCAGGTTATGGTGGTTATGGAGGAGGCGGAAGTTATGGTTATGGATATTACTCCGATGCTGCAGCCCCAAAGCTTTCTCGATGGAAAAATATAGTTAAGTTTGTTAAGGATAAATTCTGATTATGTTAAACAACGAAGTCAAGATTTATATTGGTTATTTTATTTTTTTTCTTTTAGCAATAGTTTTTTCTACTTTGATTAATGGTTTGTTTTTGCGCTTCTCAAAAACTTTAGGGATTCGACAAAATCAAACTCAAACTCAAAACATGATCCGATGGGCTTCTACTACTAAACCATCGGTAGGAGGATTTTCATTTTATATTGTATTTTTATTTTCATTCACAGCTTTTACTTTTATTGCATTTGACAAAAGCGATTTATTTAATCGGCAACTCATTGGTTTATTGCTCGCTTCTTCAATTGGTTTTTTAATTGGGCTTGCTGATGATGCTTACAATACAAATCCAATTTTAAAATTTCTTGGGCAATTAATGTGTGCGGTTATTCTGATTATTTCCGGGGTGATAATTAATATAACAGATTACTATGCGATCAACGCTCTTTTTACTATTTTTTGGGTAATTGGAATAATGAATTCTATAAATATGCTTGATAACATGGATGGTATTACAGCTACTATTTCAGGCATTATTTTACTTACTTGCCTTTCTGTTCAAATAATTCAAGGAAATTTTTTATCGATTTATTCTTTAATAATTATTGGTGTTGTTGGATCAATAGGAGGTTTTATGATATTCAATTTTCACCCATCAAAATTATACATGGGTGATACCGGAAGCCAATTTTTAGGAGTGCTGCTTGCCGGCATTGGAATTTTGACACTTTGGAAATTTCGTGATGTGCCGGGTCCGGTAATTCAATTCAAACAGTTTTTGTTTCCAATTTTAGTTTTCAGTATTCCGATAATTGATACGACTACTGTCTTTTACCGTCGTATTATGCGCCGTCAATCTCCTTTTGTTGGCGGGCGCGATCATACAACGCACCACCTGGCTTATCTTGGATTAACCGATCGCCAGGTATTGTTTTTTTTATCGGCTATTGCAATTGTCTCATCCGGTTTTGTTTGCGGGATGGTTTATTTCTATGATTTTCTTGAATCAGCAGTTACACTTGTGTTTTTTGTTTACTTCATAATTTTATTTTCTGTAATGCAATATTTATATGAGTTGGGTAAGAAACGAAAAATGAAAATTGAATCGGAAGAAAAAAAATTAAAAATTGCCTGAAGTGTTATATGTTTTTTTTGGAGGTGGAATCGGAAGCCTGTTAAGATATTTTACCGGAAAAGTCTTTTCATCCATTATTCCTTTTTTTCCAATTGCAACTTTACTTTCTAATATTTCAGGATCATTTATATTAGGATTAGTATTTGTTTTTTATTCTTCAAAAAATTTAAACACCAACGGATATTTATTTTTAGCTACCGGAATTTGCGGAGGATACAGCACTTTCTCAACTTTCACTCTCGAAAACATGAAGTTTTTTCAAGATGGAAATATTTCAGCCGGGTTATTGAATATCGGATTGAATCTTTCATTCAGCTTGCTTTCACTGGTTGCAGGAATATTTATTGCCCGACAATTCTGATTTGAAGTTTTATTTTCAACAGAATTTTCCAAAAAAAATTATACTTTTTTTTATTCCATTGATTTTATAACAATTTCTTCCTGCTCCTGATTGTGAACTTTCTGAAATCCTGTTGCGGGTGAGGCACTTGCTTTTCGTGAAATCATTCCCCATTTTATTTTTGAATAGTTGAGTTGAATGAAACTCCATGCTCCCATGTTGGCAGGTTCTTCCTGCACCCAAACAAAAACGGCAGCACGATATTTTTTTGTCAGCGTATCTAATTGTTTTACTGGTAGTGGATATAATTGTTCGATGCGAACGATTGCAACATCGTCTTTTTTGTTTGCCATTTTTCTTTCCAATAAATCGTAATAAATTTTTCCGCTACTCACTAACACTTTCCGAATCTTCGATGCATCTGTTACACTTGCATCATCCAGCAATTCCTGAAATCCTCCGGCAATAATTTCATTCACATTGCTGATACATCGTGGATGGCGCAGCAATGATTTCGGACTCATCACCACCAATGGTTTTCTGAACGGACGATATAATTGTCTTCTGAGTAAATGAAAATAATTTGCCGGTGAAGTGACATTTGCAACAGTGATATTGTATTCAGCACTTGATTGTAAAAATCGTTCGAGTCTTGCGCTGCTGTGTTCGGGTCCTTGTCCTTCATATCCATGCGGCAGCAAAAGTGTTACACCACTCATACGCTGCCACTTGCTTTCGCCGGCAGTTATAAACTGGTCAATAATTGTTTGCGCTCCATTGGCGAAATCACCGAACTGTGCTTCCCAGATTGTTAAAGAATTTGGTGAAGCAAGCGAGTAACCATATTCAAATCCAAGCACAGCAAATTCAGAGAGCAGTGAATTGTAAATCAGAAATTTTCCTTTCTGTTCTTTTTCTAAATGGTCGAGACGATTGTATTCGTTGTTGTTGTCTTCATCATAAATCACTGCATGACGATGACTGAAAGTTCCGCGCTTCACATCTTGTCCGCTCATGCGTACATCGTGACCTTCCAATAAAAGTGTTCCATAAGCAAGCAATTCCGCCATTCCCCAATCAATGCGCCCGTCGTCAAAATAATTTTTGCGGCGCTGACTCAGCATCGTTTCAATTTTATTCAGCGGATTAAAATTCTCAGGGTAATTCATCAAACCTTTTATCACTCTGTCAGCTAACTCCTTGCTGACAGCCGTTTCGGGCGATGAATCAAAATCTTCCTGCGTGTTTGCTCTTCTTAATTTTTTCCATTCCAATTCAGGTAACTGATAATTGTAAGGAAGCGGATGTTGTTTCACAAAATCCAATCGATCCTGCAATTGCTTCCAGAAATCTTTATCCATTTCCTTCGCCAACTCCGCATCAATATCTCCGCGACTGATTAATTGTTGACTGTAAACTTCACGCGGGTTCACATGTTCGCCAATGAGTTTGTACAAACCCGGCTGCGTGAATTTCGGATCATCGCCTTCGTTGTGACCGTGACGACGATAACAAACCATGTCAACAAAAATGTCGCGCTGAAATTTTTGTCGCCATTCGGTTGCGAGTTCAACTGCGAACACTACTGCTTCGGGATCATCGCCATTCACATGTAACACCGGCGCTTCCACCATTGCTGCGAGTGAAGTGCAATAATCAGAAGAGCGCGCATCATCAAAATCAGTAGTGAAACCGATTTGATTGTTAATTACAAAATGAATAGTGCCTCCGGTTAAATAACCTTCCAACTGCGACATCTGTAACACTTCGTAAACCACTCCTTGTCCCGCAACTGCTGAATCACCATGAATCAATATTGGAAGAATGCGCTTAAAATTTCCATCGTACAACAAATCTGCTTTCGCGCGGGTGTAACCTTCCACCACCGGATTCACCGCTTCGAGGTGCGATGGGTTGGGTGAAAGTTTCAGCATCATTTCCTTTCCGTCAAAAGTTTTTACCTGCGATGCATAACCGAGATGATACTTCACATCACCATCGCCCATTGTGGTGTCGGCAACTGCATTTCCTTCGAACTCATTAAAAATCTGCTCGTAAGTTTTTCCGAGTGTGTTGGCCAGAATATTTAATCGTCCGCGATGCGCCATGCCCATCACAATTTCTTCCACACCATTATTTGCACCGTAATTAATAATTGCATCAAGTGCAGGAATAGTTGTTTCGCCACCTTCCAATGAAAATCTTTTTTGCCCGACATACTTCGTGCTCAGAAATTTTTCGAACACCACTGCATCATTCAGTTTTTGCAGAATGTGTTTTTTCTTTTTAATCGGAAATGAAAGTTGCGCAAAATCCTTTTCCATTTTGCTGAGCATCCATTCATACTGCTCATCATCATTCAGGTAAATAAATTCTGCACCGATGCTGCTGCAATAAATTTTCTGCAGTTGCTCAATAATTTTTTTCAATGAAGTTTTTCCAAGACCGAGAATATTTCCGACGGTAAAATTTGCATTCAAATCATTTTCATTCAGTCCGAAAAATTTCAAATCAAGATTTGCGTGGCGGTTTTTCCGTTTGCGAATCGGATTTGTTTTGGCTTCGAGATGACCCTTTGCACGATAAGCATTGATGAGTTGAAATACTTTTAACTCCTTTGCAACAAGCCCCACCTCTAACTCCTCCCCTTGGGGGAGGAGAACAGTCGAGCTTGATTTTTCGTCGTAAGATTTTTTTTCTGCTCCGGCTTGTTCAATGGTGGAACCGCCGTTTACTGCATTGGCAGAAACAGCAAAATCAAATCCTTCAAAAAAACTTTTCCATTCCGACTCAACTGATTCAGGATTTTTTTTGAAATCATCGTACAGTGATTCAATCACATTGGGATGAGCATTGCTGATATATGAAAATTTATCCATGGTGTTTTTTGCTTTAGCAAATATAACCGCATGAATGCCGCTGCTGTTTTCAGAAACAACTTTTTAGAAATACATTACTGTGGAAATTCCTTTTTCAAAACCTCTGCTAAATATTGAATCTGCTCAATGGAATTATATGCCTGTCCCGCAATGCGCAACCACCAGCACGGATTGGTGCGCGACCAGCCAAACACAGGAGTCTGAATGTGATATTCATTCATCAGCTTTTGCCAGAACGGATGGATGTAATTAAAATTTGATTCAGGCGCTTTGAATGGAATTGGTAATGGAACAGTTGCTAAACTGCCCAACATATTTTCCGGACAAGGTGCTTCGGCTTCCAATGCATTCAACAATAATTTTCTTCCTTCCACTATTAAATCATGATTGTGATTGCGCAAAGTTTTCCAGTCGCCCATTACTGAACCCATGAAATCAATTGAATCTCCAATGCAGGCATAAGCCGTGTAATCAGCAGTGCCGGGCCAGAAAAAATGTGATGACCATAATTTATCGCCAACTTTTTTATCGTAAGTGTGACTGACAATGAGCGAGCGAAAGTTTTTCTGTTTGTCTTCGCGCACATGTAACAGTGCCGAACCTTTGGGTGAACAAATCCACTTGTGACAATTGCCGGTGTAATACTCTGCACCGATTTCATCAATATTTAAATTCAGCATTCCCGGTGCGTGTGCACCGTCAATTAAAACTTCAATTCCTTTTTCGTGAAGCGCATCAGTTAATTTTTTTACGGGGAAAATAATTCCTGTTGCTGAAGTCACATGGTCAATCATCGCAAATTTTGTTTTGGGTGTTACACCTTTCATAAATGCTTCCACCAAATCATCCTCTGATTTTATCGGGAAAGGAATTTCGGCAATCACCAGTTTCGCTTTACTCTTCTCCGCATAATACTGAACCGCATTCCAGCAAGCACCGTATGCCTGATTATGGGTGAGAATTTCCTCGCCTTCTTTCAGCTCTAAATTATTCATCACGGTGTTCACTCCATAAGTTGCATTTGGCACAAACACTAAATCTTTTGCTTTTGCTCTAATGAATGCTGCAAGTTGCTCCTTGTTCTTCCACAACAAATCTTCCAACTCCGTAATCATAAATCGCACAGGTTCCTGTTCCATTCTGTTTCGATATTCAGTTTGTTTATTCAATACCGGAATGGGGCAGCCACCAAACGAACCATGATTTAAAAACACAGTGTTGCGGTCGAGCATCCAGTGCGCTGCATGTTTTGAATAAGAAGGAAGTGAATTCATTTTTATAAAAATTTATTGGACTGCAAAGTAATTGCTGTTTTAATAAGTGATGTAGTCCGGATTATAAAAGAGGTGGTGACCGGAAATGATTTAAAACTTTCTCAGTTATTAAGTTAATCTTTGACATATACTATTAAAAAAATAAAATCATGAAAAGACATTTTTCAATAAAAATTTATTCTATCCTAATTATTGCATTACTTTTTTCTGCAAGAGGCAAAGCGCAAATTGTTTATACAGATGTTAATCCTGATTCGGTTTCTTCAGGAGTTTATAACCTTGATTTGAATAATGATGCCACCACCGACTTTATTATTTCTCAAACAGTAGGTTCACCAATATGCACCCACAATACACATTACATTAGAATATCACCCACAGGTAATAATGAAGTGTTAACCAACTCAACACCCTATGTATATAAATTATCATCAAACACGGTAATAGATACATCAACAAATTTCTGGAGTAATAATGCCAATCAAACCATGCTATATTATCATTGGCAAACTCTTATGTGTCCCGGTGGTGCTTATGCAGGACAAGGAAATTGGTTAAATGCTGTTAATGGTTATCTCGGATTAAAATTATTTGTAAATAATATTCCATATTGTGGCTGGGCATTATTAAATACTTCTTCATCTGCATCATCTGGTATCACTACTTTTACCATTCAGGGTTATGCTTACAACTCAATTCCAGGTGAACAAATTGCAGCAGGAGAAATAGGTTGTAATCTTCCAACACCAATAATAACTCCAAGTGGAAGCACAACATTGTGACCCGGTGCATCAGTAACTCTTGTATCGAGTTCTGCCACTTTCTATTTATGGAATACAGGAGAAACAACTCAATCAATTAGTTTATCAAACAGTGGAAATTATTCCGTAACTGTAACAGATGGTACAGGATGTTCCGCGGTATCAGTTCCAACAACTGTTTCAACATTATCGTGTGCTACACCTTCAAACATTACAGTTTCAAATATTACAGGAACAGGAGCAACAGTAAACTGGAGTGGAGTTGATTGTGCAGCAAAGTATCGTATTAGATATAGAGTGCAAGGCACAACAACATGGACTACCAAAATTGTAACAGCACCCATTGTTACAAAAGCACTTACCTCATTGTTGTCATTAACAACTTATGAATATCAAGTGAGAACCGATTGCGATTTAGCAGGAACAACTGCCTCTGCTTATTCTGCTACTCAAACATTTACTACTACCTGTACTTGCAGCAAACCAACCAACATTACAGTTACCAATCTCACACAAACTACAGCAACAGTTAATTGGGTTGGTAATGTTTGTGCTTATCAATATCGCTTGCAGTACCGTAAGCAGGGAACCACTACATGGACTACTAAAACTATTTTAGCTCCAATAGTTACAAAGGCATTAACAGGATTAACAGCCAATTCAATTTACGAATATCATTTGCGTACTGATTGCAATTCGGGTGGAACCATTAATTCAGGATTTACAACCACCACCACATTTACCACTCCATTGCGAATGGAAGAAGTTGACAACACAAATGCAAGCACACTAACTGTTACACCCAATCCATGTAACACTTGTGAAATAATCGGAACAGCAAATCCAGGTGATTTAATTATAACCGACATACTTGGACGAAAACTGAATGCCACTTATACTAAATCATCAAATGGCTTTTACATTAATGTGCCTGAAAGCAATAAGGGAATATTATTAATCAGAAATATTATGACAGGAGAAGTTGTGAAGTTTGTGAAGGAATAATTTTCATTATCAACCATTTTTCAAAAGCCGCAAAACCATTGCGGCTTTTTTATTTCATGATTCTAATGAAATTGTAGTTAGTGTCAGTAATCTATTCAGGATTTTAAAAGAGGGGGTGACCGGAAATTAATTCCATACCATTAATAAAATAGGTCATTGATTTTAGCGTACAAGACCAAAAAACCAAACATACACGAACTACTTTTCGTAAGATATTTTTTAAAAAAATCGCACCGAAAAAAATCAAACATGAAATTGAAAAAAATTCTCTGCATAATTTTAATGCTAGTTGGTTGTTTGCAAAGTCATTCGCAGATTATTTATGGAGCAAACAATTATACTGAATATCACAAAGGAACTTTGCCCATTATTATTTCCGTTCCACATGGTGGAAGTTTAACTCCTTCAACTATTCCTGATCGCACATGTAACAATCCAACATTGGTTACAGATGGTTATACAATTTCATTGGCAAGGCAAATAGATTCGAGCCTGTTCAATCTTACCGGTAAGCATCCGCATATTATTTACTGCAATCTTAAGCGCACAAAAATTGATTGCAACCGAGAAATTATTGAAGGCGCTTGTGGAAATGCAGAAGCAACACAAGCTTGGAATGAGTTTCATAATTTTATTGATACAGCAGAAGCCATTGCACAAAATCAATTTCCCGGAAAGGCATTTTATATTGACCTGCATGGTCATGGTCATACCATTCAGCAATTGGAGTTAGGATATTTATATAGTTCCACTCAGCTTGGATACAGTGATAGTGTTTTAAGTACTTCTTATTATACCAATTTAAGTTCAATCAAAAATTTAGTGGCTGCAAATGCGAATGGATATACAAATGCGCAAATGCTACGAGGCAATTTTGCTTTTGGAACTTTGTTAGCAAATGCAGGATTCCCTTCTGTACCAAGTTTGCAAACTCCCTCCCCGGGAACAAACCCATATTTTGATGGCGGATTTAATACCGCAAATTACACCTGTCATGCAACAGGCAATCCGGTGAATGGTGTGCAGATAGAATGCAATTCAAATGTTCGCAGCAGCTATGTAAACCGAAAAGTATTTGCCGATTCGCTCGCATCAGTATTGTTTAGGTATTTTCTGATTCATGAAAATTTAAATCTTTCAGGATGTGTAATACCCACACCAATAATTTCTGCGAACGGACCCACAACCTTTTGCCCGGGAAATTCTGTTACATTGACTTCAAGCAATTCAAATTCTTATTTATGGAATACAGGAGCAACCACTCAAAGTATTCTGGTTTTAACAGCAGGAACCTATAGTATAACAGTAAGCAACGCTCCGGCTTGTTACGCATCATCAGCTCCCGTTAACACTACAGTTTCAATTTGTGCAACACCAACAAATATTTCTTCAACAGTTATCAGCGGAACATCAGCCACGATAAACTGGACCGGAAATTCGTGTGCTTATCAATACAGAATTCAATACCGAAAACAAGGAACTACCACCTGGATTGAAACTATCATCACTGCACCAAGTGTTTTTAAAACACTAACAGGTTTAACAGCTAACAGTACTTACGAGTACCAGATAAGAACCGATTGTAATTCAGCAGGCACTTCTTTTTCTTCCTATTCAGCTGTTCAAACATTTATCACCATTTGTATCTGCGCAAAACCATCAAATATTGCAACGGGTAATATTTCTCAAACAAGTGTAACAGTCACCTGGACCGGTAACTCTTGTGCTTATCAATATCGATTACAATACCGAAAACAAGGAACATCAGCATGGACCACAAAAACAATTTTAGCACCCACTGTTTCAAAAACTTTAACAGGGCTTACAGCAAATTCTGTTTACGAATACCGGATGCGAACTGATTGCAATTCTTCAGGTTCAATTAATTCAGGATTTACAACCGCAACCACATTTACAACTTTATTGCGGTTAGAAGACACTGAAAATATTTTTGAATCAAGCATGACTGTTACACCCAATCCGTGTAACACTTGTGAAATAATTGGATCGGAAAATTCAAGTGATTTAATTATCACTGACATACTCGGTCGAAAACTGAATGCAACTTTTACTAAATCGTCAAGTGGCTTTTACATTAATGTGCCTGAAAGCAATAGAGGAATATTATTAATCAGAAATATTATGACTGGAGAAGTTGTGAAATTTGTGAAGGAATAATTTTCATTATCAACCATTTTTCAAAAGCCGCAAAACCATTGCGGCTTTTTTATTTTTAATAAGTGCAAGTAACTTCTTAGGATTAGTTATTCATCTTTTCCATTACATTAACCCCACCAAAATAATTTTAGCTGATGGAAAACAATTCAAGAAGAAATTTTATCCGCACGGCTGCACTTACATCTGTGGCAAGTGTAACAGTTCCTGCGTTTCTGAATAAAACAAATGCATCGGAAGTAATCAGCAAGCTGAAAAATTTCAATCACGCAACTGTTACAGATGCCGTGATGGATGAAGAATACTGGCGCACCATCCGATTGGCATATTCTGTTTCACCTTCCATCATTAATCTGAATAATGGTGGCGTGAGTCCGTCGCCGATTATTGTGCAAGACATGCTCGACAAGTACAACCGTATGGCATGCGAAACACCAACCTATTATATGTGGCGTATACTTGATTATGGTCGTGAACCATTGCGCGAAAATCTCGCGGCACTCGCCGGAGTTTCACCTGAAGAAGTTGCCATCAACAGAAATGCAAGCGAAGCGTTAGAGACCATAATTTTCGGAATCAATTTACAACCCGGCGATGAAGTGGTACTGTGCAAGCAGGATTATCCGAACATGATGCATGCCTGGAGCCAACGCGAAAAACGCGACGGCATTAAACTCGTTTGGCTCGATTTGATTTTGCCGCAAGAGAACGGCGAGTATTTCACAAAAATTTATACTGATGCAATCACGGCAAAAACCAAAGTTGTTCATCTCACCCACTGCATCAACTGGTGCGGGCAATTTATTCCTGTTAGAAAAATTACTGATGCAGTGCGCGCAAAAAATGCGGCTGTAGAATTCGTGTGTGACTCGGCTCACAGTTTCTGTCACATTGATTTTAAAATTCCGGACCTCGGCGTTGACTACTGGGGAACAGCATTGCATAAGTGGTTGTGCGCGCCAATTGGTTCCGGGATGTTATGGGTGAAAAAAGAAAAAATAAAAACACTGTGGCCACTCTTCGCCAACGATAAACCCGACAGCGACGACATCCGAAAATTCGAAGTGCTCGGCACACGCAGTTTCCCCATTGAACAATCAATAGGTTATGCCATTGAATTTCATAACGCAATTGGCATACAAAAGAAAGAAGCCCGGCTTCGTTACCTGAAAAATTATTGGTACGATAAAGTAAAAGACATTCCAAAGGTCAAACTTTACACCTCACAAAAACCCGAATATGGTTGCGGCATCGGCACATTTTATATTGAAGGAATGGAACTCAAAGACATTGATACCACACTGTTTAATAAGTATAAAATTCATACTGTGAACATCGAATATGAACACTTCAAACATGTGCGTGTAACACCCAATGTTTACACACAACTTTATGAATTGGATAAGTTTGTAAAGGCAATAACTGAAATGGCATCTGCTGCTCAAACACCACAGGTAAAATAGTGAATTTATAGCTAAAACTTTCTTGAAATGGGGGCGTAAAGCACGCGCGAAACACCCTCTACAATGAGTCGCTATTTACAACCAAAAATTACTGTCAGGCAAAAAGTAAAAATTGCACCTGCATTAATTTACAGTTCCATCGGAATTGCCTTTGCCGGAGTAGTCAGTTTAATCATGTTTTTATATTCCAATTTCGGAAACAGCGCAAGTGCCTTTGCAAGTGCTGATGAAGTTTCTACCACTGCAATCAGTTTCGAAGTAAACCTTGCCGGAAAGCCAGACGGATTTTTTTTAACTCCTGAAATTGAACGCAAAGGAAAATGTTGTAACGCTGTTGATTCAGATAACTGCATAGAGTTCAGTGTAACACTCGATAAAAATGCCGAAGGAATAAAATTTGAAATTGCATCAGGCGAGTTGCCGGTTGGTTCGTTGTATTATTATATTGATTGCGAAAATCCGGTGGAAGTTGGTCAGCCGGTTTGTTTAAGCGGCACTCACAAAATTTCTTTTTGCAAACCAGGGAATGCTTTAAACTCTTATCGTATCACTTCATTTTCAAGAGCAGAGTTTCCAAAAGATACGAGTGTAAGAATCGGCGGACCAGCCATCATTTTAAAAACAGACGGATTGCTTTCATCCAGCGTAAACTGGAAATCAATTGCTCCGGGTTACGAAGGACAATTCAATTCGTGCCTGAGCAATACGAACGGAAGCATGATTTCATTTTTATCGAATCCGAATTGTCCGGCTTACATTGATTATGCAGTTTCGGGTACACATCTTTCTGCTTGCGGAAATACGCAAACTGTTACAGATACTGTTCGCGTAATTATTTTTCCTGCCATCAACATTCAATTCATTCCGGCTAGTGCAATTATTCCTGCCGGTGGTTCATTGAATCTGAATGCAACTGTTACAGGTGGGAAAGGAAAATTCAATTATCAATGGTTCAATGAAAAAAATCAATCTGTCGGTTATGATTCAGCTCTCTCAATTTCTACAGAAGGAAATTATACAGTGATTGTAAAAGATGAAATGAGTGAAACGATGAGCAGTGTGACAAAAACAATTTCTGTAAAACAATCCAACTGTTACCAACCAACAGGATTCACCATTAATAATATCGGTGCATCAACATTAAAAATCGGATGGGAAGCCAACGAAACTGTTTATGGATTTAAAATCCGCAAGCGAGTTGTCGGTGAAAAAAATTGGTCGAGTTCAGGAACCATTCTGCCATACAACAACCGCACACTCACCAATCTCATTGACAATACACCTTATGAAATTCAAATACAAACTGTGTGTGACCCGATGCATAATGACACAAGTAACTGGTCGCAGATTTATTCATTCAAAACAAAATCGTTCTGCAACAATCCTGATTCTGTAAAAATTATTTCTGTTGGCGATACATCAGCACAATTGAAATGGAGTGTAACGGATAACGCAATTATTTACAAAATCAGATTAAGAAAAGTCGGGGACACTACCTGGATACTGAAAAATCAAAGCGCAAGTTTCCCGTGCTATAAAAAACTAAAAGGACTGGAACAGAATACAACTTACGAATTGCAAATGCAGAATGAGTGCTACTGGAAATCAGGAACCGAATTCACCAAGAGTATTTCATTCACCACCGCATCAGCAAAAACAACAGAAATAATTCCCGCAGAAATTAAACCTGAAGACATTGGAAAATTCTCCATCATACCAAATCCATCTTCCGGAATTTTCGAATTGGATTTAACAACCGGCGATAACAATACTTATCAATTATCTATCGTAAATCTTATCGGTGCAAAAGTGTACGAAGCAAGTGTAACAGCCACAAACGGAATTATTTCAAAATCAATTTCGCTCAGCAATTTTTTACCGAAAGGAATTTATTTAATCACTGTTTCAAACGGTGATATTAAATACATCAAACGATTATTGCTTTCTAAATAAATTATTTACCCTCCTTTCTTTCAAATACTGAAATGAATTGTTGTCCTGCAAATTGATAATTTGGATTGTCTTTAAAATAAACATAATTACAATTTCCTCTGGTATCAACCTGATCAGCAACTAAAACCCAATCATAATATTCTGGTATATATTTTTGAGTCCATTGAAAAAAAGTCATTTCACCTTCCTTATCAAGCATCCATGAAAACGGATGTCTTACAAAAACAAGGTATCTAGGTTTTTTGGTTTCAACATCATGAATAACCTCATCTTGCCATTGCTTTGCAAATGGCGTTTTTGCATTAATAAAATTGATAAAATTGTGTCTGCTAATTCCTAGTGTATTTGCATATAAATAAATTTGCGGTTCAGAGCCAGCAATAAATAATTGATCTCCTTCCTTCATATTTTGTTTTAAATAATCACCAACAACTTTTGCTTCAGGGAAAGGGTTGCTTCCATATGCGTTATGCAATATATCATCAAATACAGGTCGTAAATAATATGAGTCTGCTGATAATAAATGTGCTAAAGGAACGATAACAAATACAATTGTTAAGACAGTTTGTAGAAACTTAATTTTCTGAGTAATCTGCTCCAAAAATTTATAAGTAAGGGCTATTGAAATTGCAATGCCCGGCATAAACAATATCCAATAATGCGTCATGAATCTAAGACCGGGAACTATTGTTAAACTTGATAGAAATATAAAAGAATAAAGAAGGATTTTTTTCTCTTTCGGCATTTTTAAGAACCAACCACAAACTAATCCAACAAAGGCCATAAACCAGAAAAATGATTGAAACACTATTATATTTTTACCAAACATTTGAAGCAAATCCATGCCTGCATCAAACGATTGATTGCTTAAATAATATTTTCCCGGAAATTCTACAATCCAAAAGAAGGCTTCCTTGGTTACTCCTCTTAATTGAAGCCAAAAAACAACCGCAATAACAGGAATTATTCCACCTATTACATAAGCTGAAATTTCAAAAATCAATTTTTTTACTTTTCTGGTCTTCCACCAATCTAATAAGAATAAAAGTCCTCCGAAAAAACAAAAGAATACACCAGCTTGCTTGATTAAAACTGAAAAACCAAGAAAAATTCCTGCTAGCACTATCAATAAATAATTTTTCTTTTCATTTCCTAAAAACAAAAAATACAAACCGACCATTACAAAAAGTAAAACAAGGAATTCAGATTGAATTGTAAAACCTGAAACATGAGGATTCAACAATAAAAAACCAAGAACAGGAAGAATGGCCAATGAAATAATTCTTCCAATGAATTTTTTAATAAACAAATATGAAAAAAGAAGTGTTAATGCATTAATATAACAAAAACCTAACTGAAGGCTTGTGTATTCATATCCAAATAATTTAACGATTAATGCATAACTTAAAAATATTCCAGGCGGCTTCATTTCATAAAAATCTACATACGGTTTTGCCCCTGTAAGTAACCACTTGCCAAACATTGCATAATCACCTTCGTCGCGCTCAAATGCAATTCCGATAAAATTTCTTCTGATAAAAAACAATGCAAGAATTGTTATTCCAACAATTACATATTCCAACCATGGTACGCGGTCTAACAAAGGTTTTTCGTCAGCGGTTTTTTTGGGCTGAACATTTTTTACCGGCTGATTTTTATTTTCTTTTTTACTCATCGAAAAAATATTGAGTGAAAAATAACATTGTGTTTTAATAAACTATTGATTCGAGACAAAGAAGATTTAACATCTCTTTCAATTGTTGTAGCGACAAATATTTTTTAGGACAATATAGAGAATGCATGACTAAAATATTTTTCGTGACCCTTTAAAAAACATTCATTTTTAGTTCTTGAATTTAGAAGGAGAGAAGGGCGATTTCAAAATGGGCTTCCTCCGAAATCAGAATATTAAAAACCGAATGGAAGGAATTCAGTTAATACAGTTACCAAAAATTGTTGACCCGCGCGGCAATCTTTCTTTCATTGAAGAAGGAAGTCAGATTCCTTTTCCGATAGAAAGAACTTACTGGATTTATGATGTGCCGGGTGGAGAAATGCGCGGGGGGCATGCGTTTTATGAAATGCAGGAATTTATTGTTGCTCTATCAGGAAGTTTTGATGTGGTGCTGGATGATGGAGTTTCAAAAAAAATTATTTCACTCAATCGTTCTTACAGCGGAGTTTATATTCCGAAAATGATCTGGCGCTCGCTTGAAAATTTTTCAACTAATTCACTTGCCCTCGTGTTGTCGGATAAATCGTATGATGCAAAAGATTATATCCGCGATTACGATTTGTATTTAAAACATAAAACCGGAAAACAATGATCAGCATTTATGATTGCTCGGTGATTGAGTTGCCGAAAATTTCGAATCGCGCGGGCAACATCACACCTGTTCATTCGGGCGTGAATGTGCCGTTCGATATTAAAAGAGTTTTTTACCTCTACGATATTCCGGCAGGTGAATCTCGCGGTGCGCATGCGCATAAAAAATGTCATCAGTTTTTGGTTGCCGCAAGTGGAAGTTTTGAAGTGATGATAGAAGATGGAGTGAATAAAAAAGTAGTGCAGTTGAATCGCCCGTTTTATGGTTTGCATATTCCGCCGGGAATTTGGGCGTGCGAATTAAATTTTTCTTCAGGTGCAATTTGTCTGGTACTCACTTCAGAAAAATTTGACAAAGAAGATTACATCAGAGATTACAACGAATTCCTGAACTCAAAAAAATAATGAACTGGTTTAAACATCCACTCTCAGATGTGCAATCTGAAAACATTGGCAGCGACTCGCGCGTGTGGCAGTTTGCCGTGATTTTAAAAGGCGCTACCATCGGACAAAACTGTAACATCAACTGTCACACTTTTATTGAGAACGATGTGGTGCTTGGAAATAATGTTACACTTAAAAGCGGCGTGTACTTGTGGGATGGCATTCGCGTGGAAGATGATGTGTTCATTGGACCCAATGCAACTTTCGTAAACAATCCATATCCGCGCTCGCAAAAATATCCTGATAAACATGTGGGCGCATTTATTTGTCGCGGTGCTTCAATTGGTGCGAATGCAACCATCATGGGGAATATTGCCATCGGAGAATTTTCGATGATTGGTGCAGGAAGTGTGGTTACAAAAAATATTCCTTCGAATACAATCTGGTACGGAAACCCTGCGAAGCAAAAAGGATTTGTCACCAATGACGGATTAATTCTTGACATGAAAATGATTGACACTAAAACCGGCGACGAATATTTTTTTGAAAATAACCGAATTGTAAAAAAGCAGTAATACATTTCCGCAATCACTATGGCGAAAATTTCCATCATCACTCCCTGCTACTTCAACGAAAAAAATATTCCTGTGACTGTTACAGCATTTCTGGAAAATGAAAAAAACTTTCCGGCAGGAACACAATTCGAATATGTGTTAGTAGATGATGGTTCGAAAGACAACACGGTTCAGGAGCTTTTAAAATTTAAAGAGCAACATCCTGATAAATTTAAAATCATTAAGCTCGCTGGTAATGTTGGTTCGTACAACGCCATTCTTGCAGGAATGAAATTCGCAACCGGCGATTGCAATGTGATTCTCACTGCTGATTTGCAGGACCCGCCGGAGTTGGTTCCAAAAATGTTTGACTACTGGACGAAGGGAATAAAATTCGTAATTGCCAATCGCAACGACCGCGAAGACCACTGGATGCACAATATTTTTTCTAACACTTATCACTACCTGATTAAAAAATTTGCGTTACCCAATATTCCAAAAGGTGGTTTTGATTTTTGTTTGTTCGATAAACAAATGAGAGATGAAGTAGTGGCGATGGATGAAAAAAATACGAACACCATTTATTTGTTGTCGTGGCTCAATTATGATTATGTAAGTATTCCATACACACGAAAGAAAAGAGAGATTGGAAAATCGCGCTGGACTTTAAAAAAGAAACTGAAATTATTTATTGATTCGTTTGTGGCTTTTTCATTTTTCCCGATTCGTATGATTTCTGTGATGGGATTTTTACTGGGCCTCGTTGCGCTCGCTTATGGTGGATTTATTTTGTTCGAAAAATATTTCGGCAACATTGCTGTAACAGGTTGGACAACCATCATGGTGGTTGTGCTATTTGTTTCTGCTTTCCAGATGATAGCACTCGGTGTGATTGGCGAATATGTGTGGCGCGCGTTAGATGCTTCACGCAAGAGACCGAACTATGTGGTTGATAAAATGTGGTAATTAAAAATGAGCGACGAAATAAAATTTCTTGATTTCACTTACATGAATGCACAAGTGCGCGCATCCATGCTTCAGCAATTTGAAAATGTATTCGACAGTCAGTGGTACATTTTAGGTGACCGTGTAAAGCAGTTCGAAAAAATTTATGCTGATGCAAACGAAGTGAAACATTGTGTTGGAGTAGCAAATGGATTAGACGCTTTGATTTTATGTTTGAAAGCATTGGATATAAAAACTGGTGACGAAGTGATTGTTCCATCAAACACTTACATCGCATCTTGGTTAGCAGTTTCCTATGTTGGTGCAACTCCGGTTCCGGTTGAGCCGAATGAAAACACCTACAATATTTCACCTGAAAAAATTAAAGCTGCCATCACAAAAAAAACAAAAGCAATAATGCCGGTTCATTTGTATGGACAAGCATGTGAGATGGATGCAATCATGAAAATTGCGGAAGAAAATAATTTGTATGTGGTGGAAGATAATGCGCAGGCTCAGGGTTCATCTTACAACGGAAAACTAACCGGAAGTTTCGGTCACATGAATGCAACAAGTTTTTATCCGGGAAAAAATTTAGGTGCTTATGGTGATGCCGGTGCAGTTACAACAAACGATGATGCGCTTGCTGAAAAAGTAAAAGTGTTGCGCAACTACGGTTCGCAGAAAAAATATTTCAACGAAGTAAAAGGAGTGAACTCAAGATTGGATGAATTGCAGGCAGCTTTTCTATCTGTAAAAATTAATTATCTCGCGCAGTGGAATGCTGAAAGAAATGCAATTGCTTGTTGGTACAACGAAAGTTTATCTGCAATAAAAAATATTTCAATTCCTCAATTAGCCGAAGGAGCAACAAGCAATTATCACTTGTATGTTATCAGAACTGAAAAGCGCGATGCGCTTGCCGAACATTTAAAAAGGAATGCAATCGGTTCGCTGATTCACTATCCGGTTCCACCACATTTGCAGGTCGCCTATCGCGAACTCGGATATAAGAAAGGAGATTTTCCAATCTCCGAAAAAATAGCGGAGACTTGTTTGAGTTTGCCTGTTTATCCCGGTATGAAAAAGGAACAGGTGGATAGAGTGGTAAATTGTATTAGAGAATTCCAAAATTGAAATTCAAATCAGGATTTAAACCCCAACCGTACTCTCCTTCATCAACTCCGCATTTTCCGCCATCTGCAAAGCATCGAGCATTTCCTGAATATTTCCATTTATGAAATCGGGTAAAGTATAAACAGTCATTCCTATGCGGTGATCAGTTACACGACCTTGCGGATAATTATAAGTGCGGATTTTTGCAGAGCGGTCGCCGCTGCTCACCATTGATTTTCTTTTTGCTGCAATTTCTCCTTCGTGTTTTCGCACTGCTGCTTCATACAATCTGGTGCGCAACATCTTCATCGCCTTTTCACGATTGCCTAATTGCGAACGCTCGGTCTGACACATCACCACAACTCCTGTAGCAATGTGTGTGAGAATAACTTTCGTTTCCACCTTGTTTACATTCTGCCCACCTGCGCCACCGCTTCTTGCGGTTTCCATTTTCACATCTGCATCTCGAACTTCCACATCCACTTCTTCAGCTTCAGGCATCACCGCAACTGTCGCGGCGCTTGTGTGTACTCGACCTTGCGCTTCCGTTGCGGGCACACGCTGCACGCGATGCACACCTGATTCGAATTTCAAAGTGCCGTAAACATTTTCTCCGGTCACTTCAAATATCACTTCCTTGTAACCACCCATTGTACCGGGACTGTCGCTCACTAATTCCAGTTTCCATTTTTTGTTTTCACAGTAGCGTATGTACATGCGATACAATTCACCGGCAAACAAACTGGCTTCATCACCACCTGTGCCGGCACGGATTTCAATCACTGCATTCTTTTCGTCAGTAGGATCTTTCGGTAGCAACAATAAACGAATGGCTTCTTCCGATTTTAATTTTTCATCTTCTAAACCATCGAGTTCACTTTTTGCCATTTGCTTGAACTCATCATCTTTTTCGGTTTCAATAATGTGCCGGTTGTTCTCGATGTTGCCTAAGATGACTTTGTATTTTTCAAATGCTTCGACCACTTTCTGCAATTCTTTGTACGACTTATTCAATTGCACATACAATCGCTGATCAGCAATTTTTCTCGGGTCGTTCAACTGCAATTCTAAATCCTGCCATTTCTCTTTTATTGACTGGAGGCGATTAACTAATTCGTTCATTGTGGCGCAAAAATAAGAAGTTCAGGGAAAGACTAATCAGTACGGATAAACTGCAATCTGCTCTTGCTGTAACAGATATATAAAGTGAGCTTCGATCCGGAAGTACATCGCGGAATCAGGAAGTGTAACACTTGTTGTTTCCACTGTTTTAAAATTATACGATTGAATTTTATTTTCTTTCTGATAAAAAAGCTGATTGTTCTCCACTTGAAAATCAGTGATTCCTTTTAATGCAATTTTATTGGAGAAGGATCCATACTGATCAAAAACAAAAATCCCCTGCGAAGTATCTGATAAATAAAGTTGTTGATTTTCTTCCTTCAATTGAAAAGATTGAATCGGCAAGTCAGAAAAATTCTGTAATGCAGTTCCGTCTTTTATAAGATGGAGTTGATTATCAAATTTTTTCAATCGCTGATCGGCTTCATCGTACACCCAGAAATTTCCATCCTGCGATAAACACGCAACCGGCGATTGTATAATTCCAATCGGAGCAAGTTGCGTTTCTGCAATTTCAGAAAGTGTATTGTCGAGCCACACGATGGTGCTGAAATTTTTGTAGTACAACATCAGTTTCATCGGATTGGAAACATCAAGACTCGTTGGTTGTCCGAGCGATTTGTTTGTGAAAGTGTGTAACAGTTGACCGGAAGAATCATACTTCACCACTTTGTAATCAGAGGTAACCGCATAAATATTCTGCAGATTATCAGTAGTGAAAAACAGCGCACTCACTTTTATAATGAAGAACAAATGCCACAGCGGTTCCATTATTTCTGATAATATTTTAATTCTAGTTTCTCTCCGTCAAAAGTTGCGTAGCTGTAAAACCGCAACCAATCGCCGAGGTTAATGTAACGGCTTTTTTCATTCAGCGGATAATCCATTGCAAGGTGACGATGACCAAAAATAAAATAATCAATCTGTTCGTGCTTCAGCATTTCCCTTGCGTAACCGATCAGCCATTCTTTTTCTTCACCCAGAAAATTTTCTTTCACTTCACCATTCAGAAAACGATTGTTGTAACTCCATTTTTTTCCAATCCAAACACCGAAGTTCGGATGTACTCGCGCAAACAACCAACGAAAAACCCGCGCATGAAAAATTTTCTTAATCAACTTGTACTTGTAATCGCCGGGGCCCAATCCATCGCCGTGACCAATCAGAAATTTTTTGCCATTACACTCAAATTGAATTTCTTTATTGAAGATTGGAATATCCATTTCCTCCGTGAAATAATTTTTCATCCACTGATCGTGATTGCCCGAAAAAAAATAAATGGGAATATTTTTATCGCGCAACTCCGCCAGTTTTCCCAGCACGCGAACAAATCCTTTCGGAACCACCTGCTTGTATTCAAACCAAAAATCGAACAAATCGCCAAGAATAAAAATGCACTGCGCGTCTTTCGAAACTTCGTCGAGCCACTGAATAAATAATTTCTCGCGCTGCAAACTTTTCTCGCGCGTGGGCACACCGAGATGCAGATCAGAAGCAAAATAAATTTTCTTTCCGCTGTCAACGGAGATGGGGAACTGCATCAGCGAACCGGATCGTCAATCAAAAAAACATAAACTTCTTTCGGACCATGCGCACCGAGCACTAAAGTTTTTTCAATATCCGCCGTACGGCTCGGACCCGTTGCAATCGAAATCATACTCGGCAGATTGCCTTCATATTTCTGTAACACTAATTGCACTGCATCCTTAATATCAAAAACCAGTTGCGAAGTATAAGCCACCACAATATGAATGGGCGGAAAGATAGTCAAACTGCGACCGCTCTGCTGCCGGCTCGTGAGCAAAATGCTGCCAGTGCGCGCCACTAAGCACTCGCACAAAGTAATTCCGGCATCGGCTTTATCAATTGTTTTTCCCACGCGGCATTTATTAAAATCGAATCGCTGAAATAAATCCTGCAGCGGTTTTTCCCAGCAGTACAAATGATTCCAGCCCTTCTCGTTCGCCACCGCTGAAATGGATTGAATGAACTCAGCAATGTTTTCGCAGTAAATAAAATTGCCCTGAATTTTTGTGAACTGCTCTGCAAAAACCACATCCAGTGTATCGGTAGGCGCCGGATAAACCGAAGCCGTCTGGTAAATATTCGGAAAAGGAATGTTGGTGGAATGAATGAGCGCCTTCCGAATTTTTTTCAGCACGCGCTCTTTACTGGTTGGCTCCATAGTTTTTATTAGTGAAGCAAAAGTAGAAATAAGCGTTTAACAATTTAATTTCTTCATTTTCATTTAACCACAATGACAATAAGAGACACTTGTTTCAAAAATTTTCCCTCAATCAGTAAGAACAATTTTCTAAATACAATCAGGATTAATACGCCTTTCTATATTTGTTTCGTTCAATCATCAAAATGTTTTCGCGCTTCGTTTTTATTCTCTCCGTATCATTTCTTTTTTCATGTCAACATGAAAACACATCGCAAACCGCTGTTCCGGATAACCGCGTGCTCACCAATGCCGATGGCGATTACATTCAGTTGCCCGATGCGCTGAAATTTTTGAGCGACTGGAAAAAAGAAAATAACTTAACGGTGCAGTGGATGCAGGAACCCGACAATCTGCATCCGTGTAACGGTCGCACACTTTCGCGCGCCATTGTTTTTACACTGATACACCGCTCACTGCTTTCGATTGACCCAATGACGCGCAAACTGAAAGCTGACCTGGTAAAAGAAATTCCGGTCTCGCACGACGGACTCACTTATCGTTTTGAACTGAAAGACGAACCCGCGTTTGATGATGGCGCTCAACTGACTGTGGACGATGTGATTTTTTCTTTCAAGGCATATACCTGTCCGCTGGTGAATGTGTCGGGCAGAAGCGCGCTGAATAATTTGCTGAATATTGTAAAAGATAATTCGAATGCGCGCGCGTTTACGGTGACGATGAAGAAGGTTCTGGCGCAAAACCTGTTTATACTCACCGACTTTCCGATACTGGAAAAGAAATTTTATGATGCGGATGATGCTTTGAAAAATTATCCGGTGAATTGGGTGAATGTGGAAGACCAGCCCGGCATGAATAAAACTTTTCCGACTGCGTGGGCTGCTGCGTTTAATGATGGCAAGTACGGCAATGACCCAGCGCTGATTAACGGGCTTGGTGCTTACAAAGTGAAAAGCTGGGAGCGCGGACAAACTCTGACACTGGAAATGAAAAAAAATCACTGGACAGAAAAATTGTCTGCCGAAATTTTAAATCAGTTTTATCCGAAGCAAATCAATTTTAAAATTATCACGGACGAAAACGCGATTCTGTTGGCGGCGCGCAATCAGGAATTTGATGCGAGCTTCTGGCTGCCATCGAAGGTGTTGCTCGAATTGCATAAGGATTCGTCGTTCACCAAAAATTATAATTCGTGTTACACGGCGAGTTACGATTTCTCGTACATCGGTTTCAACCTGAAGCCGCAGGAAAGCAAGCGCACCGATTTTTTTTCGGACCTGAATGTACGCAAGGCATTTGCGATGCTCACGCCCGTTGACCTTATGATTCAGAATTTGTTCAGCGATAAAGCGCTGCGCATGTCGGGCATTGTGTCGCCATTGAAGAAAGATATTTTCAATGATGATTTGAAATCGTATTCGTTCAATATTGATGAAGCAAAAAAATTACTGAGCGATGCGGGCTGGAAGGATTTGGACGGCGATAAAATTTTAGATAAAATAATTAATGGAAAGAAAACGGATTTGAAAGTGGAATTGATTTTTCCGCTCGGTCCTTCTGTGATACAGGACATGGCGCTGATGCTGAAAGATGTGTATGCAAAAGCGGGAATTGATTTGCAGCCGCAGGTGCTCGACCCCAATGCGCTGGGAGGAAAAATGGTGTCGCACGATTTTGATTTGTTCATGAGCGGACTCAGTTCGAGTTCGGCGCCGAGCGATTACACCGGCACCTGGAGCACTGCCGCGTGGCTCAATCACGAAAATAATTTTACCGGATTCGGAAGCGCAGCGAGCGATGCGCTCATTGATTCCATTAATGTAACACTCGATGAAGCGAAGCGCGCGCAACTCGAAAAAGCGTTTCAGAAAATGGTGTACGATAATTATCCCATCATTCCGCTTTACTTCAATGTGAAAAAAATTGTAGTGCACAAGCGCTGGGTAAATGCCATTGTATGTTTCGACAAGCCGTACATTTTATTCGGTCAACTGGAATTGCTCAATGAAAAAAAACAACCGGAGTAATTGAAACCTCAAAGTCCCAGCAGGGTTACACGAAGTGAACCCTGCGTTTATTACAAGAGGTCACGAATTAAGGAAATTTTAAAACTAAGTCTCAGCAGGGTTACTGTATTCAGAACCCTGCGTTTGATATAGATAAAGATGATTGATTAAGTTTGTTTCATGAGCACAAGAACAGAGATTGAAAACCTGACAGGTTTTTATTACATCACTTTTACTTGTTACAAATGGATTCCGATGTTCAGTGAATTAAATTTTTATGACAGGATATATCACTACTTCACAAAGTTGATTGAGAAAGGGGAAACGATTTCTGCTTATGTTATTATGCCTAACCATTTGCACTTTATCATGTTTCATGAAGAAGAAACTGGAAAATTAAAATCACTCGTTTCAAACCTGAAACGATTTCTTGCTTATGAAATAGTTGAAAAGTATAAATCAACTTTTAATCATTCACGATTAGCGCAATTGTCTGAAGCAATTACTGAAGTTGAAAGAAAAAAAAATCAACTGCATCGAGTGTTTGAAAATTCATTTGATGTGAAGTGGTGCGCAAGTGAAAAGTTCATAATTCAAAAACTGAATTACATTCATAACAATCCGATTCAACCAAAATGGAATTTAGCAACTATTCCTTCTGAGTATTTTCACTCTTCAGCATTATTTTATGAAACAGGAAATCTTGAATCGGCTAAAATTCCATTAGTTCATTGGCAACAAAGACGCTGGCAGGAGTATGATAAAGAACATTGATACGCTTATGTCGCAGGGTTCTGATTACAGTAACCCTGCTTGGACACCTCCAGTCTCAGCAGGGTTACACGAAGTGAACCCTGCGTTTATAGCGCCAATAGCGCAGGGCTCTGAATACAGTAACCCTGCTGGGACTTTGGGTGAACGCAGGGTTCTGATTACAGTAACCCTGCTGGGACTTTGTAAAAAAATCAACCGGAGTAATTAATGCGCCGCCGGATTCTCACTCGATTGCTTTGGATGGTGCCGGCGCTGTTTGTGGTTTCGTTGCTGGTTTTTTTTATCAATGCCTCCGGAAATCAGCAGGGGAATTTTATGGATACGCAATCGGAGAATATTTCGTCCGGCGATTTCTCTCAGCAAAAAATTAAAAATCAACTCCCTGTTTTTTATTTCAGTGTTACATCGCTCAGTGAACCTGATACCATATGGAAAATGAATGACGATGAAAAAGAATTGCTTTACAAAAATGCTTCCTGGAAAAAATTTATACCGGTCATTCATTTCTATGGCGACAATCAATATCACCGCTGGCTTTTCGGCGACAACAGCGATGGAAAAAATTACAAAGGAATTCTCAGAGGAGATTTTGGTGTGTCAACAGAAACCGGATTGCAGGTTTCACAATTATTATATCCGAGATTTTTTCGCTCGTTCATTTTGGTTTTCATTTCGATGATGCTTGCTTTCTTTCTCAGCATTCCATTATCTGTTTTCTTAGTGTTGAATGAACAGAAAATTATTTCAAAAATCATTCGCGGAATTTTATTGATGTTGTACATCATTCCGGTTTTCTGGCTGGCGATTTTGTTGCTGATGTTGTTTGCCAATTCTAAAATGATTTCCATTTTTCCATTGAGCGGCTGGCCCGACAGTGGCGAAGGATTTTTCAGTTATGTGCATCATCTTTTTCTTCCGGTGATGTGTTACACGCTTGGTGCTATTGCCTACTTCACACGAGCATTGGAAACAAATCTGAAGGAAGTGTTACACAAAGAATTTTTATTGACCGCAAGAGCAAAAGGATTTGACAATACGCAATCATTATTGAAACACGCATTGCCGCACGCCATTATTCCTGTGCTGACAGTACTCGGCTATTTATTTCCGATGGCAGTTGGCGGCAGTGTCATCATTGAAACCATTTTCGGAATCCCCGGAATGAGTAATGCTTTGTTTCATGCAGCACTCACAAAGGATGTTCCGGTGTTGGCAGCAATCAGCACACTTTCATGCTTGCTGACATTGGTTGGTTTTTTACTCACTGAAATTTTGCAGGCATTTATTGATCCTCGGCTTCGTCAAACTCAACAACTTTCATGAATAAGATTTTAGAAAACTTATTCAGAAAAAATTCTTCGCTCAGTTGGGGCGCAGGAATTTTATTGGCGATTGTGTTGCTGAGTTTTATTTCTGTTCTGTTGCCAGAAACATTTTTTGAAAATGACTGGGGCGCATTATTACAATCACCTTCAACTAATCATTTACTCGGAACAGGTTCACGCGGAAATGATATTGCCGCCGGAATTATTTCAGGATTAAAAATTTCATTAACAGTTGCATTACTCAGTGTAATTTTTGCAACACTGATTGGTTTGCCTTCAGGTTTGATAGCAGCAACTTTCGGGAACAAAGGCAAAGCAGGAATCAAACAATTGATTTTCTTTTTTATTTTTTTAGTGCTTGCCTGGTTCTATGCTTTTTATCTGCGAAGATTTGAAATTGCTGATGCCTCATCGGATTCTTTCAGTATGATTTCAGAAATCCTGTTTTCATTTTTTTTGTTCATTGTCATTCTGATGATTGGATATTTTTTCGCGGCAAAAATTCTTTCTCCACTTAAAAATTTCATTCCGGTGCAATTACCGATTGATACTTTGCTCTCCACACTTGCTGATATTATTACTTCGTTTCCGTTGCTGATGATTATTCTCACGCTTACTGCCATTGCAAAACCATCGTTGTGGTTGGTGGTTGTAATAATTGGATGCACTACATGGACAGGAATTTTTCGGGTGGTTCGTTCAGTTGCATTGCAAACTTTACAACTCGATTTCATCACCGCCGCAAAAGCAATGGGAATGAAAACACGAACAATCATTCTAAAACATGTGATGAGTTCAGTGCTGCCGATGTTGTTTGTTCATCTCGCATTTACTTTTTCAGCCGCGATAGTTTTGGAATCTGCTTTAACTTTTCTCGGCGCCGGATTGCCGGTGGGCACTGTTACACTTGGCTCACTTTTGTCGGATGCAAAATCAAATTTTACTGCGTGGTGGCTGGTGCTTTTTCCGGGAGTGGTTTTGTTTTTATTGTTGCTGAGTCTGCAATTAATCGCAAGCGGACTGCAGAAAAAATTCAATCCTCGATTGAGATAAATCCTCGATTATTTTCGCATCCAAATTTTCCAAGATGATAATTTATAATGTGACAGTGAAATTGGATGCGATGATTGCTACTGAGTGGCTCGAATACATGCAGGAAATTCATATTCCCGATGTGATGAATACCGGATGTTTTTCTTCCTACCGAATCAGTCGCCTGATTGAAGACACAACTGAAGATGATAGCCCGACTTACATAATTCAATATCATTGCCCTTCCATGGAAGTATTTGAAAAGTATGAACAGAATTTTGCAACCGAATTGAGAGAAGATGTTATAAAAAGATATAAAGACCGCTTTGTTTCTTTCAGAACATTGATGGAAGAAATATCAAATAGTGAAAACTGAAAATACAGAAACATGTATTCGAAGCACGAAGAACAAAAACTCATTCACGATTCGCAGGAGTTGCTTAAGCAATTTAAGCACGATAAAAATTTTCTGTTACACTCTGAAAATGAAACAGAGCAATTGCGAAAAATTATCCGCTACCATGAATGGAAATACTATGTGCAAAGCGAAATCGCCGTCACTGATTTTGAATTCGACCAATTGTATGATTTATTAAGACGAACAGAAGCCGAACATCACGATTGGATAACTCCTGATTCACCGACACAGCGTGTTGCAAAAGGATTGACAAAAGATTTTCCGGAAGTGCAACATCTGGTTCCGATGCTTTCACTTGACAATTCTTATGATGCAGAAGATTTGAATGATTGGGATGAGCGCGTGAAAAAATTAATTGAAGATTCGGTTGCTGAATATTGCGTTGAGCCAAAGTTTGATGGCGCAGGTATTTCTCTCGTTTACGAAAACAATCAATTCATTCGAGGAGCAACTCGTGGCGATGGTTCTGTCGGAGAAGAAATCACAACCAACTGTAAACAATTGCGCTCCATTCCGCTGAGTGCTGATTTTAAAAAATACGGAATTCATAAAATTGAAATCCGGGGTGAAGTGCTGATCAACAAAAATTCTTTTCATAAAATAAATGAGAAGCGGATTGAAGATGGACTGCCACCATTCGGTAATCCGCGCAATGCCGCGTCGGGTGGTTTGCGCATAAAAGATTCAAGTGAAGTTGGCAAGCGCGGCATGGAAGCATTTCTGTATCACATCAGCGTGGCGGAAGATGAAGCAGGAAATGATTTGCTGGCATCAGGCGGAATTAAATCGCACTCGCACGCAATAGAAATTCTCGATTCACTCGGATTCAAATCGCCACGCAAGGAATTTTTCATCGCAAAAAATATTGCTGATGTCATTGATTACTGTCATCAGTTTGAGAAGCGCCGCGAAAATCTTCCTTATGAAATTGACGGTCTCGTTATCAAGGTTGACAAATTAGAGTTGCAAAAAAAATGCGGCTACACATCTCATCATCCGCGATGGGCAATCGCTTACAAGTTCGCAGCGAAACAAGCCACAACTGAATTGTTAAAAGTAGAATACCAGGTGGGAAGAACAGGTGCAATCACTCCCGTTGCGAAACTCGAACCCGTTGCATTGGCAGGTGTTACAGTATCGAGTGTCTCGATGTTCAACGAAGAATTCATTCGCGAAAAAGACATTCGTGTGCACGATAAAGTTTTGGTGGAGCGCGCCGGTGAAGTGATTCCTTACATCGTAATGCCGATTGTTGAAGCGCGAACAGGAGCAGAAGAAAAAATTATTTTCCCTACGCATTGTCCTGTGTGCAATTCGAAATTATTCAAACCCGAAACCGAAGCGAACTGGCGGTGTATCAATTACAGTTGTCCCGCGCAGGTGAGTGAGCGCATCATTCATTATGTATCGAAAGATGCAATGGACATTGCCGGACTCGGAGAAAAAATTGTGGAAGAATTTGTTGCGCAGAATTTCATTCACACCATTCCTGATATTTATAATTTGAATTTCGAAGCGATTGGAAAACTCGAAGGATGGAAAGAGAAATCAATCAACAACCTGAAAGTCGCTATTGAAAAATCTAAAACACAATCATTGCCGCGCTTGTTGTTCGGATTGGGAATTCGTTTCGTGGGTGAAACCACAGCAAAAAAATTAGCGCAACAGGTGAACGATATTTCTGAGTTTCAGAATTTTTCTGTTGAACAATTACAAGCAATAGAAGATGTGGGACCGAAAGTCGCGGTGAGTATTCACGATTTCTTTATCGACGAAAACAATCTGAAAATTATTTCGCAACTGAAAGAAGCCGGAGTGAACACACAGCACACAAAAACCGAAAGTGCGATGGATGGAAAATTGTTTGGAAAAACTTTTCTGTTCACCGGCACCATGATCATGAAGCGCAGCGATGCAGAAGAAATGGTGGAGTCGAATGGCGGAAATATTCTGGGCTCTGTTACTTCGAAGCTGAATTACTTAGTGGTGGGAGAAGATGCCGGAAGCAAACTCGCCAAAGCACAAAAACTCGGAACAGTAAATATTATAAGTGAAGCAGAGTTTTTAAAAATGCTTGGATAATGGTGCAACGATTATCAGTTGAAGAATTTTTAGCAAAATCGAAAGGCAAAACAATTATTGATGTTCGTTCGCCAAAAGAATTTTTACACGCTCATATTCCGAATGCAATTTCACTTCCGCTTTTTTCAGATGAAGAAAGAGCAGAAGTAGGAACTGCATACAAACAAAAAGGTCGCGAAGAAGCTATGCTAATTGGTTTGAAACATTATGGCGTTAACATGCAGCGCATCATCAGTGGAATAAAAGAGAATGGAAATCCGAAGGAGTTGTATGTGCATTGCTGGCGCGGTGGAATGCGCAGTGGCGTGGTGAGTTGGATGCTCGATTTATTCGGCTACAAAGTCTTCACTTTAGAAAAAGGATATAAATCATTCCGGCATTTTGTACTCGCACAGTTCGAAAAAAAATATCCGCTGCAGATTCTTGGTGGAAGAACCGGTTCTGCAAAAACTTTAGTGCTAATAGAACTGCAGAAAAAAAATCAGCAGGTGATTGACTTGGAAGGGAAGGCAAATCATAAAGGTTCTGCATTTGGTGCGTTGGGTGAAGCACCACCACCCTCGCAAGAGCAGTTTGAAAATTTTTTAGCGCTTGAATTATTGAATTGTGATTCAGCAAAACCAATCTGGCTCGAAGATGAAAGTCAGCGAATCGGTTGGGTGAATATTCCAAATAATATGTGGGCGCAGATGCGTGAAGCAAAAGTTTTTTATCTCGATGTGCCGTTTGAAGAACGATTGGAATACATCGTAGAAAATTATGGAGTGTTTGATGTTGAACATTTAAAAGATGCCACAAACAGAATTTCACAAAAGTTAGGCGGACTGAATACCAAACTCACCTTGCAGTTTCTTGACGAGAAAAATTTCACGGAAGCATTCCGCATACTGTTACACTACTACGATAAGTTTTATGACAGAGCAACTGATAAGCGGGAAGTTTCTTCAGTTCAAAAAATTGGGTGCGAAGAAATTTCACCTGAAAAAAATGCACAAAAAATATTGGAAACAGTATTGTAATTCGACCACCCCATTTCGTCTCAGTGTTCTTGCCGAGATGAAAAAAATATTCTGAATTGTAGTCGGCTCACGAGCGCAATATTTAAGGTTTGCTTATATGGAAACCTTGATGTATCCTTGCATAGAAACCGCAAAGAGTAATGCAGTCAAAGTTCGAAGTGCTATTTATGGAAGATACAAGAGCATTTATTGCTTCGCTCGATGCAAAAACCAGAAACAAAATCATTTTCAATATTGACCGGGCTAAGATTCATAATGACAAAGAACTTTTTAAAAAACTCACAGAAAACATTTGGGAATTCAGAACGCTATTCAACAAAACTCATTACCGCCTTTTTGCTTTTTGGGATAAAAGAAGTAAAACAGAAACACTGGTACTCACTACTCACGGAATAATTAAGAAGACAGGTAAAACACCGGAAAAGGAAATCGATAAAGCAGAAAAATTAAGAGCAGATTATTTCAGAATAAAAAAATAGGACACAATGGCAGCAAACAACAAAATGAAACTCTATCAATTCAATGAAATCAAGGATGAGTTTATTGGTAAGCGAGGAACAGAAGCGCGTGAACTTTACGAGCAAGAACTTCAACTAGAAATATTGGGAGATATGATAAAGCAGGTGCGCATTCATCGCAACCTTACACAAGAGCAGTTAGGAAAATTAATTGGTGTGCAGAAGGCGCAAATATCAAAACTCGAAAACCATGCAACCAATGTCACGATTGATACTGTGCTGAAAGTGTTCAATGCACTTAAAGCAAAAATCAGTTTCAAAGTGGAGTTGCAAAACCAACGGATAAAAATTGCTTAAAGTATTTTGGTATCAAGTACAGCGCGGCTTGCAGCCGCGTTGTAAAAATTATTCAGATTGAAAATCCAGGACCTCAAAATCGGGACTTGCAGTCGGCTTTTCTCGAACTCCTGAAATAATAAAGATGGAAGAAAAAATACGATTAACACAGCACAGTCACGGTGCAGGATGCGGATGCAAAATTGCTCCCGAAGTTTTGCAAAACATTCTGGCAAACAGCGGGAAAAACGAAAAAGTATTTCGCGAATTATTAGTCGGCTTCGATTCAGCAGATGATGCAGCGGTGTGGGATTTGGGAAACGAAAATGTGTTAATCACCACCACCGATTTTTTTCTGCCGATTGTGGACGATGCATTCACCTTCGGAAGAATTGCTGCAGCAAATGCACTGAGCGATGTCTATGCAATGGGCGGTAAACCGATTTTTGCTCTAGCACTTCTTGGTTTTCCAGTTGAGAAATTACCCATTGAATTAGCAAGTGAAATTTTAAAAGGCGCACGAAGTGTAACAGACGAAGCAGGAATTCCGATAGCTGGCGGACACACCATTGATAATGTGGAGCCGCTGTTTGGTTTGGTAGTGAACGGAACTGCTTCGAAAAAAAACATTCGTCAAAATAATTCAGCACAAGAAGGAGATTTTTTATTCCTCACAAAATCAATCGGCACCGGAATTTTAACAACCGCACTGAAGCGCGGATTGATAACTGAAGAAGCCATTCAACCCGCAGTGGAAAGTATGTGCAAGTTGAATTCAGCCGGAGAAATTTTCGGAACCATGAATTCTGTTCATGCAATGACTGATGTAACAGGTTTCGGATTGATTGGTCACTTGCTTGAAATGTGCAGCGAAAGAATTTCAGCAGAAATATATTACGATAAGATTCAACTGATTGAAGGTGCAAAGGAATTAGCGCAAAAATTTGTTGCACCCGATAACACTTACCGAAACTGGAAAAGTTATGATGGAAAAGTAATCGGCATCACAGGCGAATCGCTCATCACACTCTGCGACCCGCAAACAAGTGGTGGGCTGATGGTTGCTGTTGCAGAAGAAAACAAAACAGAATTTTCAGAATGGCTCAAAAAAAATGGGTTCGAAAAATATTCCGAACCCATTGGAAGAATTTTAAAAAGAAATGAAAATGTAATTCTTATAAAATAATTCAGGGTTTATTTAACCAGTTCGGTAGAAATTTATATCCCGCTTTCAATAAAACTTCTTTAAGTTGCAGGTTTGATTGGGCATACAATGACTCAACATGTTTTCTATCCTGTTCTGATAGACTTCTTTTATCACTTGATGCATTTAATTTTCGATAAAAAGTGCGCAACATCCTTTTAAAAAAAATATTTTTTCTCCAGAACCATTCTATGTTCATATAAAATTTATATAAAATTCCATGGAGTTTTCTGTTCTTGTATTTAAGTGTTTTGTTTTCAACAATAAAATCTTCTGGCTTATAAAATGAAAAATCAATTTCCAGCCAATCACATACATCTTTCATAAACGATACAGAATCGTTTTTCAGTTCTTCATAAAAAATAATTTTCAAATCATCCCCGAAAGCATCAATCCAGTATGGCAGATATTTTACATACAATCCTTCATCAAAACCACGGATGTACAATTCATTTTCTTTTGTTCGTTCCGGATTTTGAAGTTTAGAATAGTCGAAAGATTTTAAAATAAATTCATTGAACGATTCATTCACGGGCAAAAATCCATTAGAATGCTCACTCTCAAAAAATGAATTTAATCGGTCAACCGGGTCGCGAAGAATAATAATCAGTTTAAGATTTTTTAATTCTTTTTTTAAAACAGAGCCAATCTTTTCAACTCCATACATATAGCTCGGACTTGCTTCTAACCGATACTTTTTATCTGAAGCACATTGACTGAAATATGAAGCATATTCATCTAATGGAGGAATAGACTTTCCATATCTCAATGGCATAAAAAATCCTATTTCTTTTCGTAATGAAGCACATATTTCCGGATGCTGAGACAGGTAGGTATAAACCGAAGTTGTTCCAGCTTTATGTACTCCACCAATAATAAGGTTAGGAAGTTTTAAATCTGACATTTAACAAAACAATTATTCCCAAAAAACGAAATCAAACAAAATATTGATTTCAATATCAGAGGTAATACAAATTACTAGCAATTGAATTAAGAGTTTTCTCAACTGCGGTAACTGTTTTTTGTGATGAAGACCCAACGGTGTAAAGTTCTTTCGCATAATATATTTTGAAGTGGGGTGTTGAGGCAATAACAATAATATAAACATCAGTACCGCTCGTTAAACATGGTTGAGTTAATGAAAACATGTTTGTTGCTTTATCATAATTCCAAAGGCGAATTGCGCTTTTGCCATTAACAGGTACAACATAAACAGCTGTGTTGCCTGAAGTTAAATTATGCACTCCCCATACTCTAACATTTATTCCAACTGGGTTAGAATTAGACACCGATCTTGCACAAGAAATCCAACCTAATTGGGTTGGATTTAATTTGTAATAAAATTTCGCTGCTGCATTATCAAAATAATAAGTTACAGAGTCTGATGATGATTCTTTCCAACTAAACAATGAAGTGTTTGCAGGTGACGGATCAGAAACATTATCTTCTGCATAATACAATTTATTTTGATTTGCATTTGTTCCCCCTGGCATTGCAATATCAATATTTTTACCTGAAGCAATTTTTAATTTATGCCCTTGAATATCTACAGCATTTGTATAAATTGATCCTTCTGAGTTTAATGGAAGACCATCACTGTCAATTGTTGGAATGCTATTTAATGCCATGAATCCACGAACATAATCTTCTCTTATACTAAATATAACCTTGCCTGAAAAAGCTGATCCATCTTCGTTCGTAAATGTATTTGGAGCAATGGTAAGGAGTCCCTTTTTTAATAAAGTATCATTGGATATACCTGTAGTATTTTCAAATGAAATTTGCTGAAACGAAATCGCATCGTTTCTACTGAAATAGTTAATACCCTTCATTTGACCAAAATCTTCCTGATCATTTTTACAAGAAAAAAGAAGAATGCTGGAGATAACTACTAAAGAAAAAATGTTAAAAATTTTCATCGTTAAAAAATTATTCGCTGGCAAATTAAGAAAACTCTTTGTTATGAATCAAACATCCTTTAAATTGATTTAATCTTTATAAATTTTCCATCTTTGCCACACTATGATAGTTATAGAAAAAACCATTGTTTCAGAAGACTTACTTGATAAGCAATTTGTTTGCAATCTGGAAAAATGTAAAGGTGGCTGTTGTGTTGAAGGGGAATCCGGCGCGCCATTGGAGCAAGAAGAAATTGAAATAATTGAAAAGGTTTTTGATAAAGTTAAACCCTTTATGGTTGCTGATGGTATCAAAACCGTAGAAGAGTTTGGAAAATGGGTAATAGACTCAGATGGTGATTTTGTAACTCCTCTTGTTGGAGGAAGAGGAAGATGCGCTTATGTTTTTTTTGATAACAGGATTGCAAAATGCGCATTTGAAAAAGCGCATAAAGAAGGCAAGATTGATTTCCAAAAACCTGTTTCTTGTCATTTATATCCTGTTCGAATAACAACGCACAAAGATTATGATGCAGTGAATTATAGCAAGTGGGAAATATGTTCTCCTGCATGTATAAATGGAAAAAAGTTGGGTGTGCCTGTTTATCAATTTGTAAAAACTGCTTTGATGAGAAAATACGGAAAGGATTGGTATGACCAATTAGAAGGAGCTGCAATATTTAAAGAAGAATCAAAGATTGAAAAAAAATAATTGCACGATTAAAACAAAAATTAATCTGTCAATAAATGCAGCAATTGGTTAGGCTTTAAAATCGCATTTAATTACACGAATTGCAAAATCAAAACAATTATTTGAAGTTAGGTTTCAAAATAGTCAACTGCTAATTTCGCACATCTTTTATGAAGCCAACTCTTGAAGAAATACGCAAACCAATTGAAAGCGAGTTAAAATTATTCGAAGAAAAATTTCGTTCTTCAATGAAAACCAAAACTCCTTTGCTTGATGCGGTAATGAAATATATAGTAAGGCAAAAAGGGAAGCGGGTAAGGCCAATGTTTGTTTTTTTATCTGCTTCAGTTTGTGGCGAAATTACAGAGGCAACATATCGAGGTGCATCACTAATTGAATTATTACATACAGCGACTTTGGTTCATGATGATGTGGTTGACGATTCTGATGAACGAAGAGGATTCTTTTCGATTAATGCAATATGGAAAAATAAAATCGCTGTTTTGGTTGGAGATTATTTACTATCGAAAGGATTGTTGCTTGCAATTGGCAATAAAGATTTTCGGTTGCTTGAAATTGTTTCGGATGCAGTTCGTGATATGAGTGAAGGTGAATTACTTCAAATTGAAAAGACCCGCAAATTAAATATTACTGAAGAAATTTATTTTGAAATCATTCGCCAAAAAACTGCATCACTAATTTCATCTGCATGTGCTGTTGGTGCTGCTTCCTCAAATGTATCTGAAGTATTGATTTCAAAAATGAAATTATTTGGTGAAAAAGTTGGAATTGCTTTTCAAATTAAAGATGACTTGCTTGATTTCGGAATTGAAAATACTGGCAAACCACAAGGAATAGATTTGAAAGAAAAAAAAATAACTCTTCCTCTTATTTATTCTTTAAATAATTGTTCTTTAGTAGATAAAAAACGCATCATAAACATTATTCGCAATCAAAACGATGACCCAATAAAAGTTGACGAAGTAATTTCTTTTATTCATCAAAATGGAGGAATGAAGTATGCAATTGAGCGAATGAATGTTTTTCGTGATGAAGCTATTTCGCTACTTGATGAATTCACTGAAAAAAAATCCTTACGGTCGTTAAAAGATCTAGTTTATTTTACCACTGAACGAACTAAATAAGACTCCTGGCTTTAAAAATATATATTTTAACATTTCATTTTCTATTAAAATATATCGCATTTGCTATTGTCAAAAGTAATTTTACCTTTGAAACCAAAGCTAATCCAATCAATTTAGCAATTTCATTTCAATCATTCATCATGAAAAAAATTTACCTATTATCATTCTTTTTAGGGTTAGGTTTTCTTAGTCTTAATTTGAAGGCGCAAAATCCTTATGATACTGCAGCCTATAAGCCTATTTTACCCCTATACCGCGATGTTCTCGGAGATACAACTGTTATATCGAAAAAGAACATGCCACAGGAAAAACAATTTGAGAAAGGTCAATATATTTTTCCTGCAAAACCAAAAAATAAATGGGAAATAGCTTTGAATGGCGGAGGATTATTTGTTAGTGGTGATGTTTCAACCAAAGGTGGTTGGGGCTTAGGGCTTGATGTTCGCAAATCTCTTGGGTATGCAGTAAGCTTAAAAGGTCAGGTTTTACATGGTACAACTTATGGACTTAACTGGCAAGGAAGTACAGGTCTTGCAAATAATCCAATGTTAACAAGAGCTCATCCTGCAACAGATTATTATAGTAACGGTGGAATATTTTATTACAACTATAAAACAGACATTGATGAAATAAATATGCAGGCAATTCTTACACTCAACAACATCGGTTATCATAAAGTTGGTCGTGAAAGAAAAGTTAATCTTTATGGCGGAATTGGAGGTGGTGCTATGATTTACAGAACCAATATGGATGCACTTGACGCAAATAATAATCGTTATGATTTTGTTTCGATTTTTACAAATGGTTCTTTTACTGATAGAAAAACTACTACAGCTGCCCTTAAAAAAATTATGGATGGAACCTATGAAACCGCTGCTGAAGGTCAACCCGATCAACCAAAATTTTTTGAACGAGTAACCAAACCTGTAGTTACTGGAAGTATTGGATTAGGATTTCATTTGAGTCGTAAATTTCAATTGTCTCTATCTGAAAAAATTTCAATTGTAAATGATGATTTGCTGGATGGTCAGCGTTGGCAAGAACACCCAGGACTTGATCCAGTATTAACAGGAAATTTTGATACTTATCATTATATCAGTGCCTCATTAGGGTATTTCATTGGAGGGAAAAGTCGTGTTGAACCATTGTATTGGCAAAATCCTAATGATTATACTTACGATGCAATACAAACACTTATTAAAAAGAATGTTGATGATTTAGTTGATACTGATGATGATGGTGTTGTAAATAAATTGGACAAAGAACCAAACTCAGAAGCAGGTGCTATTGTTGATACACATGGTGTAACTCAAGATTCCGATAAAGATGGAATACCCGATGTAAAAGACAAGGATCCATTTTCACCAATAGGTGCAAAAGTTGATGGAGATGGAATTCCAACCGATGCCGATAAAGATGGTGTCCCCGATTATTATGATAAAGAAGCAAATACTAACCCAACCGGTTTAGTTGATGCTAATGGAAAAACAATTTTAGGTGGAGGTGGAGGTGGAGGTGGATTTTGGTGGTTACCAATGATTTTTTATGATCTTGATAAAGATTATATCAAACCTGAAATGTTTGAAAGAATGAAATATGTTGCTACTGTAATGAAAATGTATCCGGAATTAAAAATTGTTGCAACAGGTCATACTGATATTCGTGCGTCAAATAATTATAATGACAATCTTTCTTTACGCAGAGTAAATAATGCGAAAAAATACCTTGCGGATGTTTATGGAATTGATGCTTCCCGAATTATTACTGGTCAGAAAGGAGAAACAGATAACCTGATTAAAAACCTTCCTGATGGATACAACGAAAAATTCGAAGGTCAACAATATTATAATCGTCGTGTAGAATTTAAAGTTTACGACCCTAAAACAGATAAATAACTTTTTCTTTAAAATATTTAAAAGGCTCGCAATTATGTGAGCCTTTTTTGTTTCTGATTCGATAATTTAATTAATAAAGCAGCTTTAAATATTGTTAAATAACACTATCCAAATAGTTGAATAAAATATACGAATCATGAAAAGATTCTTTCTTGAATTAATAACAATTTTGCGCTTTGATTCTAAATGACAATTGCTTGAAATTATATTTATTAAAATGATTCTCTACTCCCCTATTTTAAGTGTTCGATGAGTCACTTGAAATTGCTTTAACAGTCAAAATTTACTTCCTTTTCATCAATGGAACATTTGAACAGGCCTCACCATACATGAGGCTTTTAACCACGGGCAGCAATATCCTTGATATTTCAACATAAACTGAAACATCCACTTCCTTATCACTGCAACCCTTCACCAATAATTTTTTATCGCGATAATCTTCTGCATTAATCTTTTTTAATGATTGAAAAAATAAATCTTCTATCAAATCCCTTTCAGTTCCAAAACGATAATAAGCAGCAATTGAATTCAAGTTTACTGCAACTAATATAAAAGCCCATATTGGTACTATAGCATCCGCAGAACAAGTGATGGCAACTGATTTATTCAGGTACTGATTCCAGTTTATACCTTTTAATGATTCACGAAATTCCTTTTCTTTTAATACTAATCCTTTATAAAGAAAATCTTTTAAATCAAATATTGCTATTTCACTTTTAGGGTAAAAGTCTTCGAGATTAAAAGTAATAAGGTCGCTTGAGGCGACCTTATTTATGATAGGTTTTTCGTTTTCCATTTTTACCGCTGTATAACATTAACACAGCATAAAATTTTCAGTTCATTATCAGAAGAACATATAACGATCGTCAATTATTGTAATTGTTTTCTTTAAAGCTTCAGAAAAACCATACTCAAATCGTGGAGCAACTGCCTGAGTAATTTGTTGTTTATATTGATTATAATCAGCAATCGGTTGTGGTTTTGTAGATGCTGTAAGTTTTAAAACAAAGACTGCATTTCGTCCAATAATAGGTTTTGAAATAACTCCTTCTTTTAAAGAAGAAAGTGCGCCGTTAATTTTTGGTTCAAAACCAATGTTATTAAAATATCCATCCGCAAAAGCCATATTATCTCCATTGCCTACTTCTTTGCTAAATTTTTGTGCCAATGACTCCAATGTTGCATTTAATGCAACCGAAGCGTTAACCTGGCCAGCTAATGCAGCACCTTTTAATTCATTTCGAACAAGCGGTTCAATTTGTGTTCGTAAAACTTCAACTGTTCCTGTTCCCTCAGGAGAAATTGAAACTAAATGAGCTACAGCATAATTATCACCAAGGGTAAACACAGATGATATTGCATCTTTTTCAGCCCCGTAGGACCACTTCACTACCTCGCGTGCACTGTTTAAACCCGGAATCTGAAAATCATTTTTCTTAGTTTGTTCATTTATTTGTTTATTCAGATTCGGTTCCTGCATTGCTTTTGAAAATAGCTCAGGTGTTGAATGATCATTTAAAAATTTTGTTGCTATATCATATACAGAATTGGTAGTCGCGCTGCTGTAATCAACATGTCTTGTTACCGTTGCTATTTGAACCTGTGGTGTTGAGGCAGGTGCTTCTGTGATACGGATAATGTGATAACCAAATTCTGTTTTAACCATCGATACTTCACCAACTTTTCCTGTTTCAAATAAATAGTCATTGAATTTTTTTACGGTCATACCATACTTTATGTATCCCAAGTCACCACCTTTTGCACCTGAACCTTTATCATCACTATATTTTGAAGCCAATGTTTCGAAAGCCGCACCACTTTTAATTGCATTAAAAACACTATCAGCTTTAGCTTTTACTTTAATACTGTCTGTACCATTTTGAGTAGAGAAAAGTATATGACTTGCCTTTACTGAATCAGGCATCATCTTACGATCAATAAGCACCGCAGTTTTAAAAGAACCATCTTCAAAATAAACAGGCAACACACTTCCAACTGCTATTTTAGAAAGAGTATCCTTTAAAACTTTACTGTCTAATTTTGAAGGACTGTAATACATTTTATCATAAGCACGGTCAGAATATCTGCGGAAGTAATCGGTATCGTTTGGAGAAGCGGCAAAGTGTTGGTATGAATCATTTACATATTTAAATGCTTTTGCTGTATCTGAAGCAGATGGTTGAACACTAAAAATCACATATTCAATCTTTCGGGTTTCATCCTGCTTGTATTGTTCCTTGTGTTTATTTATATATTCCTGTATATTGCCATCAGTCACTTTAATAGTTGAATCAGCTATATCGGAAAGAGGGATTTTTAAATATTGAAGTGAATATTTGGTTTCTTTATCGTTGTACTCCATTTCTGCTTGCCATTTCGGAACATAAACCGCATTTTTTAAAAGTGCTTTGTACTTCCCTGTAATCACATCGTTTAATACATATTTTTGAAAACTTGCCCAACGAGTTTGTTTCTCAGCCACATCTTCGCCTTGCACACTTTTGTCAAGATTATCCAAATAATTTTTAACAGCCATCGGATCAAACTGACCGGTGTTTGGATTGGTAAAAGATTTTTTTAATTCCGGATAAGGATCTGCACCAAAAAACAAATCCTGCATTTGATCCTTCGGAAGTGTAATTCCTAATGCATCAAATTCCCGTTGATTCAGATATTCATTAATCATCTGATTCCAGGTTTGATCGCGAAGAGTGAAGATGGTGTTATCATCCAAATTTTTACTGTTGCTGTTAATTTTATAAGCTTCAACTGAGGTATCCACCTTTGCCTGAAATTCTCTGATATTTATTTTTTTGCCATCAATAGAACCAACACTGTCACCCTTTCCACCCAATAATCCGGTATTTGAATTCAATGCTGTTTGCAATACAAAAAGACCGAGACTCAGTCCAATAATAATTACAATTGCAGGTCCTAATTTGTTTCTTATAATCTGAATCATTGCCATTTAAATAGAGCTTCAATTTTTTTTGAAGGAGTGCAAAGAAAAAAGTAAACGGCTGAATATCCAAATGAAGAATAAATACTTGTTTTAGAACTGCTAATCGGTAAATAAATGCTGTTTAACATATGAGAAAAACATAGAAATTAATAACCGGAGCAATTCATTAAAATGAATAAATACAAAAAATTATTGATGCGCTTTTCACTAAATATTTTTGAGAAAAAAATTTTTCAAGACTATACAATTCATTCTGTTGAAAACCGTTGGTTGTAACACAAAGTGCCATTCTATTTTTGAGCACTTCAAAAAAAACATTCAGCGTGGATAGTGATAAACCATTGCAGCATTCATTCAGGCTGATATTATTTGTTGCCATTATTGTTTCGTGCTTATCATTTATCAAGACTGATTTTTCAATAGGAAATTTCAAAGCAAAAAAAATTGACTTCTTCAGCGATTTGAAAACAAAGCCGGTGAAGAAGATTAAAAAGATTGCACCATTACCCGCACCGCCAGCAAAAGATTCACTTGCCAAAAAAGCCGGTGTGCTCATGTTCGAACAATATGAAGGTGATACTTCTACTGAGTGGAAACATTTTTTTGCGAAGCTGCAACGGGCAGAGAAAGGAGATAAAACTGTGGTGCGCATTGCATGGTTTGGTGATTCATTAATTGAAGGTGACATCATCACGCAGGATGTGCGAAATGAATTGCAGAAAAAATTCGGAGGCAAAGGAGTTGGGTTTGTTCCAATCACCACGCATGTTCCCGGCTTCCGCCAAACAATCGGATGGACTTTTTCTGAGAACTGGAAAACTTATTCGCTCACCGATTCTATAAAGCACAAAGTTCCTTATGGTCTGTACGGACAGGTTTATGTTCCGCGAAATATGAGAGGTGTAACAGATTCTGTTGCGATTGAAAAGGAAGCGAGCAAAATAAAATACAGTGGTGTGTATTCAACCACATTGAATGGATTGAGTCCGCTTTACAATGTGTCGTTGTTATATAGTCGTGCTGATTCGAGTGATTATATTTTATACAAACTGAACAATGGTGCGGAACAAAAAATGGAATTGAAATCGGGTGACAAAATCAATCGCTTAACTATCAATCAGAATAATCCAATCAATTCCATTGAAGTTCGGTTTGTGCCGCAGGATACTTTGTTTGTTTATGGTTTCTCCATTGAATCTGGCAAAGGAATTTTAGTTGACAATTATTCCTTGCGTGGTTCTTCTGGCATTCATTTATCAGGAGTAAAAAACAATGTGTTAAGTCAGATACAACAGCAACTCGATTATGATTTGATAGTGTTACAGTATGGAGTGAATGTGGCGAGTGAGAAAACAGATGACTACAGTTGGTATTCAAGAAGCATTACGAAAACCATTAATTACCTCGAAACAATTTTCACCAACACTCCGATTTTAATTGTTGGTTGCAGCGACAGAAGCATTAAGCAGGATGGAAATTATGTAACGATGCCAACCATTCCTTCCTTCATTGCATCACAAAGAGAAACTGCATCGAACACCCATTCTTCTTTCTGGGATTTATTTACTGCCATGGGTGGTGAAGGCTCAATGATAAAAATGGCGGATGCAAAACCTGCATTGGCAAATAAAGATTACACACACTTTAAAGCAAGCGGCGGAAAAGTGATTGCAAATCTTTTCGTGCAATCATTGTTGTTTGAATATGATTGGTATTTATCTCAGCAGGAAAATAAGAAACCACTTTGAGAAAACTTCTAATCATCTCTCTACTCATTTTTATTTTCATTCGTGTTGATTCAAAAGCGCAAACCACTGAAGAAATAACTCGTCCTTATACTTTCATTCGCGATACTTTAAATTACCTGATTAACGATTCGGCATTGAGCGGTTTTTATAAAAAACTTGATGAATTGCAAAACGGAACACGCGATAAAGTTGTGGTGGTTCAAATCGGCGACTCACACATTCAGGCAGATTATTTTTCAGGAATGATGCGCGAACAGTTGCAGCGGAAATTCGGTAATGCCGGAAGAGGTTTAGTGTTTCCGTATCGTGCTGCAAAAACAAACGAGCCAAGAAATTACACAACCAGAACAAATGTGACATGGGAAGCCAAACGAAATGTTTTTCCGAAACTGCCATTGCCCATTGGCATCAGCGGCATCACCATCCGCACTTATGATTCATCGGCATATCTCGATTTTTATATTCAGGATGCGGACAGTCTGAATTATGCGTTCAATAAAATAAAAGTGTTTCACTACAAAGCGCCCGATGCTTTTGATTTAGCTGTAACAGACGAAACACAAACCAATCTCGCTTACATCAATTCACGCATCACGACTCCAGATTTTTTCACCACTGAAATTTCGTTGCACGATACCACGCACAGTTTTCAATTGCACATGATTAAAAGCGACAGCACACAATTTCAATCCATGATTTACGGAGTGGAGTTGGAAAATTCGCAAAAAGGTTTGGTGTACGATATGATTGGTGTGAACGGAGCCATGTTCGCACACTACGATAGTTCGGTGTACTTTGTTGATCAGTTGGTTTCACTCAAACCTGATTTAATTATTGTTTCACTAGGTACTAATGAAGCTTTCACAAAATACTTTAACGAAACAGAGTTTGCAGATAATATCACCAATGTGATTACAAAAATCCGTGCGGTGCTGCCAGATGCAAATTTCCTGCTCACCTCTCCACCTGATGGTTATCGTTATCGTAAGTACAAAAATGCAAGTGTGGCAAAAGCAGTTGCTGTTCAAAAATATTTCTGCGAGCACAACAATGCTGCCTTCTGGGATTTTTATCACCTCATGGGTGGCTATGGTTCAATCTACAAATGGTATCTGAAAGGTTTGGCGCAACGGGATTACCTGCACTTAACCAAGGCAGGATATGAAATTGAAGGGCAATTGTTGTTCAACGCATTGATGGAATCATATAATAAGAATAGAGTTCAGTAAAAGATGTTCGATAAAATTCTGCACGAGCTTACTTATCACAAGAGCGAACCCATGCTCTTCAACACCGGAATATTTCTGTTCCTGTTTCTGGTGCTGTTGTTCTTTTATCAATTCGTTTACAAAAAAGAAAATGCGCGCATCACTTACCTCACACTCTTCTCGCTTTACTTTTATTACAAGTGTGGCGGATTGTTTTTTCTGCTGCTCATTCTTTCCACCGTTATTGATTATACCATTGCCAATTTCATTTACAAATCAAATTCGAAACGCGACCGCACAGCGTGGCTCGTACTGAGTCTCGTTATCAATCTCGGATTTCTTGCTTACTTCAAGTACACTAATTTTTTACTCGGCATTGCAAATGATTTGCAACTCGGAAATTTTCAGGTGGTGGATATTGTGCTGCCCGTCGGCATTTCATTTTACACTTTTCAGGTGCTCAGTTACACCATTGATGTATATCGCGGATTGCTGAAGCCCGCAAAAAATATTTTCGACTTTGGTTTTTACATCAGCTTCTTTCCGCACCTCGTGGCGGGACCCATTGTGCGCGCTTCGCTTTTTCTTCCGCAGATTCATACCGATATTAAAATCACGAAGGACGACCGCGCCGCTGCCGTGTTCCTCATTCTCACCGGACTTTTTAAGAAAGCAGTTATCAGCGATTATATCAGCGTCAATTTTGTTGACCGTGTGTTCGATGCGCCCGCACTTTACACCGGCTTCGAAAACCTGATGGCTGTGTATGGTTATGCCATGCAGATTTACTGCGATTTCAGCGGTTACAGCGACATGGCAATTGGAGTGGCTTTGTTGCTCGGTTATCGGTTGGGAATAAATTTCAATCAGCCGTATCAGAGCTCGAGCATCACCGAGTTCTGGCGGCGGTGGCACATTTCGCTCAGCAGCTGGCTGCGCGATTATTTATATGTGCCGCTCGGCGGGAACCGCAAAGGCAAACTGCGGCAGTATGTAAACCTGTTCATCACCATGCTGCTCGGCGGCTTGTGGCATGGCGCTTCGTGGAACTTTGTGTTCTGGGGATTTCTGCACGGCGTGGCGCTCGCCATTGATAAACTCTTCCGCACCATTGTGAATGTGCCGAAAACATTTCTGATGCGCGCACTCGGTGTGCTGCTCACTTTTCATTTTGTTTCTTTTTGCTGGATATTTTTTCGCGCGCAGGATTTTGCCACAGCAACCGAAATGCTCTCGCGCATTTTTGGAAACTTTGAAGGAGCCATTGCGACGCAGTGGATGCGTGGTTATGCATTTGTGTTTGCACTCATCGTGTTCGGATACCTCACACATTTTATTCCCGCAAAGTGGAACAGCAAATCAGAAATTATTTTATCGCGCGCACCCATCATTGCGCAATCACTCGCGCTGGTGTTTGTGATTTGGATGGTGATACAAGTGAAGAGCGCGGAGATACAGCCGTTTATTTATTTTCAGTTTTAGTTCTGAAGGGAAAAAAGTTTACTTTTATCTGGATGAAAAAGATTTTTATTTTATTCTGTATCAGTTTTTTTGCTGCGAATCTTTCTTCCGCACAACATCAGGGAAATAATTGGGCTATCAGCGATTCAATAATGCTAAACTTTACGGCTGATAGCATCATTGTTTCGAATTCTGTTTTACATGCAACGGACTTGGCGCATTCTCCTGATGAACCAATGGCGACTATTTCTGATACTTCAGGTCAACTTCTTTTTTATACAAATGGCTTTACGGTTTGGAATAGAAGTCATCAAGTGATAATGAACGGTGATAGTTTGCTCTGTAATTCTTCTGTTACAAATGGAGTTGTCATTCTTCCTATGCCTGATAGTTTGTTCTTGTATTATATTTTTTATATCAATAGACTGATTGGTCAAGGCACTGATGGAATCAATTATTCAGTAGTTAATATGAATTTAGATGGTGGACTTGGTGGATTAACAATGAAAAATGTTAGCTTAATTCCTGATATAACGATGGAAAAACTTACAGCCGTTAAGCATGGAAATGGCAGGGACTGGTGGCTCATAACACATGATGCAGGTTATCGTTTTATTAAATTTTTAATTACACCTTTTGGAATAAGCGATTCTTCTTCGCAAAAAATTGGAATTATTCAGGATGAGATTCCAGGAGAAATCTGCTTTTCAAATAGTGGCAATAATTTAGGATTGGTCAGTGCGAAATCTGTTGAAGTTTATGATTTTAATAGATGCAATGGCGTACTCTCAAATCGTATTCAATTAGATTCTGTATCCAACTTAAATGCTATTGGCTATTATGGCTGTTCCTTTTCACCAGATGAAACTAAATTCTATGTTTCATCTTTTTGGGGTGCATCTCCGCAATCTAATTTGTATCAATATAATTTAAGCGATGCAAATCCTCCTTCAACAAAAACTTTGATTTGGAATTCACCAACCAATAACTATGTGCTTGCTCAGCATGAATTAGCCCCTGATGGAAAAATATATTGCGCAATGGCTTATAGTTATTGGCCTGATTCGTCCCATTATGCTGCACCAAATTTGAATTTATCTGTAATAAATAAACCCGACAGTTTAGGATTAGCGTGTGATTTCCAGCAATGGGTTTTTTATCTTGGGGGGAAAAGGTCAACTGGTGGCTTGCCTAACATGCCTATCTATAACCTTAGCGCTTTAGACGGAAGCGCCTGTGATACACTAACTTCCATTCAAAATGAAAATTTGAAAACAAAAAAAATTGTAAGCATTTACCCCAACCCCGCCACCAACCAGTTAACAGTTGAGTCAGTAGGCAGTAAACAGTATGCAATGAGCAGAATTGAGATTACAAATTCTCTTGGTGTAACAGTTTATGCAGAGTCAGTAAATCTCAAATCTAAAATCATCAATCTTCAATCTTTCCCTTCCGGCATTTACTTCATCAAACTTTATTTTGGTGATGGTACAATGGAGGTTAAGAAGTTTGTGAAGGAATAACTCACACGCGCAGACTCACCCGTTTAAAGCATGCAGTCAGACTTAACTCGCATCCACCCTCTCTTTTTTCAAACTCAATTCAGAAGTAAAAGTTAAGCAGAAAAAAAAGAGGGAGACAACCTTGAGTTGGAGTTTTTATTTCTCTCAATTGTTTATTCTGCTCCCTCTTTGATTTCCTGAATGACTCCGATTAATATTTCACTTTGAAATCAGAGAGGGTGTGTTTATCTGACTCCGACTGCTAGTTGTGCGTGGGTGAGTCAAACTTTATTTTGGTGATTGCGAAATGGAGGTGAAGAAGTTTGTGAAGGAATAATCCTTTCTTTCCCCTGTTTTATCAAAAAACACCTTCAGCAGACATAAATCGCTGATTTGCAACTATGCAGACGGCCTCATCAATACCGCGCACATACCTGTGAACATTGACAGCGGCTTCCGCACTTTTCCGCAGGGGTCTGTCAACATTATCAATGGCTAAAACACCATTCCTTTGCTATCTGTAAACATTGCTGATGGCTTCCGCAAATTTTCTGAGGTGATTGTCAATAATAACAGATGCTTCCGCACAATTACTTCGTGGTCTGTGAACATTGCTGATGGCTTCCGCAAATTTTCTGAGGTGTCTGTCAATAGTAACGGATACCTCTGCACAATTACTTTGTGGGCTGTGAACATTGTTGATGGCTTCCGCAAATCTGCGCAGGTGATTATCAGAACTGCCAATGGCTTTGGCAATAAAAATATTTTTGTTAAAAGAAATGCTGCTATCAATAATGCAACAGATACATCACTCCGCCGAATAAGCAGCAGCTAAAACACGCTCGGGAGTTACACCTTCGTACTTCACAATAATTTCTTCCAGCACTTTATTTATTTCTTCATAAGTAGTAAGCACCACCAAGCGGTCGCGAAAATGCTTGATGTATGGAAAACCTTTGAAATAATTAGTGTAGTGCCGGCGCATTTCTAAAATGCCCAACATATCGCCCTTCCATTTCATGCTGTGTGTTAAGTGTGTGCGACAAACATCCACACGCTCACTCACAGTTGGCGGCGCAAGCATTTCGCCCGTTGCCATAAAATGTTTTGCCTCACGAAAGAACCATGGATAACCAATGGCGGCGCGGCCAATCATAGCGCCATCGAGTCCGAGCGAATTTTTTACAAAGCGCACTTTCTCCACTGTATCAATATCGCCATTGCAGAACACCGGAATTTTCATGCGCTGATTGTTCTTTACTTTTTCAATCAAGGTCCAATCTGCATTTCCTTTATACAACTGTGCGCGTGTGCGGCCGTGAATGCTGATGGCAGCAATGCCAATATCCTGTAATCGCTCCGCAACCTCCACTACATTCTTTGTGTTATCGTCCCAACCCAATCGGGTTTTTACAGTAACAGGCAGCGTTGCGCGTTTAATAATTTCTGATGTCATGCGCACCATTTTCGGTACATCCTGCAAGATGGCAGCACCCGCACCGCGACACGCAACTTTCTTTACAGGGCATCCATAATTAATATCAATCAAATCGGGTTTGGCTTCTTCAATTATTTCAACACAACCCACCATCGTATCTATTTCTCCCCCGAAAAACTGAATTCCAATCGGGCGCTCTTCATCATAAATATCCAGCTTCATCACACTCTTTTGCGCATGACGAATCAACCCCTCCGACGAAATAAATTCGGTGTACATCAAATCGGCGCCGTTTTGCTTGCACACCATTCTGAACGGCGGGTCGCTCACATCTTCCATAGGAGCGAGCAACAATGGAAATTCTCCTAATTCTATTTTATCTATCCGTACCATTTGAATTGTGGGTGTAAATTTACCCCATTCTTATTTTATGATTGAACAAAAAGGATTTTTAAATCGGCAGCCGGTATTCATGCAATTGACCATACTGGTTTTTCTGGTATTTGCCTGCACATTTATTTTCACCATTGCATCCATGATGCTGGTGGGGCCACTTTATGGAATTGATGGTGCCGATACTTTGATTTTGAAAGCAACTGAAAACCCGGATGCTTTAAAAGGAAATAGGAATGAAGTGAATGCCATAAAACTCATTCAGCTTTTTTCAACCATCGGAACATTTTTAATTCCTGCATTGATATTCGGATTTACTAAAGGAATGGGAAGTGATTATCTGAAACTGAAAACCAAAACTTCACTGCTCATGGTGGTGTTGGGAATGGCGACCATCTTTTTATCAGCACCATTGGTAAATGAAATTTATAACCTGAATAAAATGGCAAACCCCGAATGGTTCGGAAGTTTTGGCAAAGGGTTTCTGGAATCGGAAAAGAAAAATGCGCTGCTCACCGGTTTATTTTTATTCATGCCCAAGGCACAGGATTTCATGATTAATATTTTTGTTATCGCATTGCTACCAGCAATTGCAGAAGAACTTTTTTTCAGGGGCGTGATTCAACAATTGTTTAAAGAATGGTTTAAGAATATTCATGTCGCCGTCTGGTCCACTGCAATGCTTTTCAGTTTTATACACTTGGATTTTTATGGATTTATTCCGCGCGTTTTTCTCGGCGCACTCCTCGGATATTTATTTGTATGGGGAAATAGTTTGTGGGTGAACATTGGTGCACACTTCATAAATAATGCTTCACAGGTTGTGATGGTTTATCTTTTTCAAAGCGGAATAACTTCATACGATGCACAGCAGGATGAAAGCATGCCCTGGTACATCACCATAATATTTTCGTTATTGATGATTGGCTTGCTTATAATTGTTTACCTTAAACGAGTAATTGAGAAGGAACCTGAACCTCAAATAATTCCTGATAACATTTTCCCGGATAATAATTATGGATAAAAAAGTTTTTGCAACCCGTACTATCAGTGCCATTGTTTTCGGAATAATTATGCTCGTTGGTTTATTGTGGAATCAATTCAGCTTTATTGTTTTAACAACTATAATTTGCGGAGGCTGTTTATGGGAATATTTTGGAGTGGTAAGCGCTGTTCAAACCTATCCGGAAAACAAGAAAAAAATATTTCGAATTAGTTCAACTGCAGTCGGGTTGATTGCATTTTTATTTTTTACTGTTCCTGCATACAACATTTTTTTAGCCGGATACTTTGTTCTCGCTGTTCCTCTGCTTTTCTTAATGGTTAGTCTTGAATTTTTTTCTGGTGAGAACAGAAATTTTCAAAACACTGCGTTGAATTTGTTAGGTATATTTTACATCTCCATTCCGTTGGGATTACTGCACCTTCTTTTGTTTTTACAATCAAATGTTCACTGGGGATGGTTTCCCGGAAATGTAAATTCTGTACTTGGTCTGCTGCTTTTAATATGGGCCAATGATTCATTCGCCTACATTATTGGTTCTGTAATAGGAAAACATAAACTATTTCCATCCATTTCACCTAAAAAAAGCTGGGAAGGATTTTTTGGTGGAATGATAATGGCCCTCATTACTGCATGGCTGTTATCTATGTGGCTCGATACTATTCGATTGCAGGATTGGATAGTGATTGCCCTAATCGCTTCTATAATTGGAACAATAGGAGATTTGTTTGAGAGCATGATTAAAAGAAACCTTGGCATTAAAGATTCAGGAAGTATAATGCCCGGACACGGTGGTTTCTTAGACCGGTTCGATGCTTTTATATTCTGTATCCCTTTTGTTTTTGCGTACTTGTTTTTGAAATAGAAAATTAAATCTGTTTACTTAAAATCATTTCTTTCTTCACCATAATCTTATTTTAAATTTGTGAAAGAAATTATCGCCGATGTACATTCATAAAGAAGGATTCACCACACTTTTAATTCTTGCTGTTGTTCTTGTTGCTATAAACTTCGGGGCTTATTGCGCGTTGTGTGATGAAGATGTAATTCAGATTTGTTTAGCAAGTGCATCAATCATTTTCTTTTTAATGGTTACTTCATTTTTCCGGAATCCAAAAAGAAATTTAATTCAGAATGATGATCTGATTGTTTCACCATGCGATGGAAAAGTAGTAGTGATAGAAGAAACCGAAGAGCGCGAATATTTTAAAGACAGGCGGATTCAGATTTCAATTTTCATGTCACCAGCCAATGTGCACATCAACCGGAATCCAATAAAAGGGAAAGTAGAATATGTAAAATACCATCCCGGAAAATATTTAGTAGCGTGGCATCCGAAATCTTCTACTGAAAATGAACGCAATACTGTTGTAATAAATAATGGAACCACTTCAGTTTTATTCCGTCAGATTGCAGGCAAGGTTGCGCGCAAAATTGTTTGCTATTTTAAAGGCGGCGAAACTGTTTTACAGGGAAGTGAAATGGGGTTTATAAAATTCGGTTCGCGTGTAGATTTGTTTCTGCCATTGGATTCTAAAGTGGAAGTTAATCTTCAACAAAAAGTAAAAGGAGGCGAAAGCATTATTGCTCAAATAAAAAAATAATATTGGGAAATCTGAACCAAAATACTTTACATTTGATTTGAAATAAAACAAAAACAATAAACCATGAAAAAACTCATTTATCTCGCAGTGATGCTTTGCTTTATCCAGGTTGGAATTTCAAAAGCACAATCTTCAGTTAATTCTGATAAACAAAAAAAGGAAACAGTAGCGCCTAAAAAGAATCTGAATGTTAATACTTCAGATGTTAATTCTTCAAGCGTTAGTCCAACTACTACAAAGAAACCAGTTGTGAATTCAACTTCAAGTACCTGTACTCCAACAAAAGAAAACCCATCTTGTTGCCAGAAAAAAACCAGTTCATCTTGTTGTTCAGGAACAAAAACTCCTGAAAAAACTTCATCAGTAAAAAATAATGACAAAAAAGTTGTTGTTCAAAATGATGTAACAGGAAAACAAAATTTAGGAACAACTCCTAAATAAATATTTCAGAATTTCATTTACAAAACCCTGGTTCATTCGAATCGGGGTTTTGTTTTTTATAATAATACTATTTTATAATTAAAAACTGATTAAGCCCTCATCTGCAAAACTGTAATATCCTTTTTCAGACACGATGATGTGGTCGAGCACTTTTATATCGAGCATTTTTCCCGCCTCAACTGTTTTTTTTGTCATGTCAATATCCTGATCACTTGGTTTTAAATTTCCTGATGGATGATTGTGACACAGTATGATTGAAACTGCATTGTATCGAATGGCGAAGTTGAAAATAACTCGTGAGTCAGCAACCGTTCCTGTAATTCCTCCTATACTTATTCGTTCGGTCTGAATTATTTTATTTGCACGGTTCATAAACAACACATGAAATTCTTCATGTGCTAATTCACCAATAGTCGGTTGCATGAAATTAAAAACATCGCGACTTGCTGTTACCTTATTTAGTTCAATCGCTTCTGATTTCTGACGCCGCCGCCCGAGTTCAAGCGCTGCAACAATTGTGATTGCCTTTGTTTCACCAATGCCTTTAATATTTTTTTTAAGCAATTCCTGAACTGATAATTTTCCAAGCAAATTCAAATCATTGTTTACAGCATTCAATATTTTTTTTGATACTTCAGTTACCGGTTCATTGCGCACTCCGCTTCGCAATAAAATTGCAATGAGTTCTGCATCACTAAGCGCTTGTTTTCCCTTCAACAATAATTTTTCCCTGGGTTGATCTTCCTCCGCCCAATGTTTTACTGTGAAATTTTCAGGATATGAATTCATACTTTAAAAGTTTAGAATGTAAGGTAAATAAATATTTCATACATAAAATTCATACTGAAAACCGGCAAAGAATAAAAGACCTCAATGTCTTAAAATATGATAATTGTCAACCCCCTCACATGATTTTTTTCATTAGCTACAAAATTCGATAAAGCCATATTTGACCAATAAATATTTAAAATAATGAAAAAGAAAATTTCATTTTTACTAGTGGGTTGCATGATGCTATTCACTTTCGCATGTAACAATGCAGACACTGCCTCAAACGAAAACACCTCTGGAACAGCCGATGCACAAGTTGCACCGACGGGAGGTCAGGAAAGTGTTGCTGACAATGACTCACAAAAAGATGTAGTGAAAGTGGCGGTTGGTTCTCCCGACCATACAACATTAGTTGCCGCACTTAAAGCGGCTGACCTAGTAACTGCTTTGTCGAATGCAGGTCCTTTTACAGTGTTTGCCCCAACCAATGCAGCATTCGATAAACTTCCAAAAGGAACGGTTGAAGATTTATTGAAACCTGAAAACATAGGTAAACTTCAGGATATTTTACAACATCATGTAATGACATCTGCATTGGAGGCTTCCTTCTTTCAGGATGGTCAAACAATGGGAATGGTAGATGGCACCAATGTAACTTTTCATATAAAAGATGGTGCTACTTATATTGACAATGCGAAAATAATTGGATCAGTGCGTGCCTCAAATGGTTGGGTGCATGTAGTGGATGCAGTTATTTTGCCTCCTGCAAAAAAATAATTGGTAGGTTAATTAGGAAAAAAGGGTTGATAGAAAAATGATTTCTATCAACCCTTTTTATTCTAAAATGGTTTGGAAATAAATTTAACTTCAACATCTAAAAAAAATTTCCATGAAAAACATTTTGATTCTGTTTCTCATTTTATCCCCCTTTCTTTTTATTCCTTCGTGTTGCTGTAAAGATGATAATGATTGTTCCTATCCCTATAAACTTGATGACGATTGTAATTGTAAAATCGATCCAAATTATATGATGGGTTTGTTGCAAGCCCAAGTAAATAACGGAAGCGGAGCACAAATCGAACAAAGTACTGATGCAACAGTTACTTTCTCCAATGACTCCACTGAAATTGATGCGAGCTTTGATAACAACAAGTGGTTATGGTTCAGTATTTATGGTCAGGCTGTTGGAACTTATCCGCTTGCTCAATCAGGAAATATTTCCATTTACAACAGCAGTACCAACACAGAATATTTTGCCACCAATGGCACCATTATTTTTTCTACTTTGGATAAAGCTGCAAAAAAAATTACCGGCACTTTCGATAACATGAAATTGGTTTCGCAAACCGGTGATTCAGTCATTATCACCAACGGAACTTTTAATATTGATAATTGAAAATTATTATCATAAAAATTTTGTGTTGGACAAAAGATTTGACAACTTTTGAAGAGGGGTCAAATCTCAACAGGCAATAAAACCGAAGACAAGTCAAAAAAATTATTTGAAGGCGGCTGCAAGCTTCGCTGAACGGAAAAAATTATTGAATTGGTTCTTGACACAACTGTAACAGATTCATAAAATCAGTTTTTTAAAACCTTGATCTTATAAAAACCTGATTCAGTTTTTATTGATACAAAATAAATTCCCTTACTGATATTAGCTAAATTCATTGCTGAAATCAGGTACCCATTTGAAAATGAAACCGAAGATTGCGATACAATTTTTCCAAGAATATTCACAACAGAAATAATCGCCGTGCTTCCGGAAATCCCTGTTGCACGAAGAAATAAATAATCTGTAAATGGATTTGGAAGAGCTTCAATTGAATAAGATTTTCTATGAGCTATTAGTAAGGTGTCGTTAATTGATGGAGGAAAATTTCCTGATTCATCTGTTGAAACTATAAATGAAGAGTATGGGGAAAAGCCGCCGACCCCACCATAAGTTCCACTAAAAGCATAAGTATTATTTTGAGTTTCTATAAAGGAACAAATATTCGGATCATCATTAGTACCTGTTGAATCAACAAAATATTTTTGCCAAAGAAAATTTCCTGCACTATCAAATCTTGAGAAGAATGAACCCCAGAGATTATTTGGGAAATTATTATAAGATCGTCCTGCAATTAAGTATTCATAGTTGCTGCCGAAGTTAAATGAAAACGGAAGTTCATTTGTTGAATAAGCTTTTCCCCACTCTCTGTTTCCTGAAGATGAAATTTTTATTAAAACGATAGAATCAACAAATGGAATTTCATCTTTATAAAGAATTGTGGTGTTGCCAAAATCATCAATTAAACTAAACATGAAATAATCCGAACCAAGATCAAGATATGTTTCAGAATAATTATGAGTCCATACGGTATCCCCTAATGAGTTTGTTCGAACCATTTTATAATATTTATGATAATTTGGTAAATCAAAAGATGCAAAAGCAGTATATCCTCCGTTAATATTTTTTCTTGCACTCATTATATTGCCTGAGCTATCAAAAGCAAAACGCTTTACCCATTGAATGCCGCCACTATTAAATTTCATTATTGATGGAATTTTATTTCCAGTAACAGAGTCAATAGTAAAGGGCTGTAAAAAATCGCCATTGTTTTCAGATAAGTTTTTGAGTGTAACATGGTTTGCACTTACCGGGAAAAAACTATTGCTTATTTCAATTCCGCCTTGATCGTACTTCATCCAATGAATCCCCCAATAACTATTTAGCGAATCAGAAAAAGTTAAATTAATAGTTCCATCAAAGTCGGAACTACTTATAAAAGGCAAATAATTATCGAAACAATATCGAGGTAAAATATTTTGCCAGACACTATCGCCGAACATGCTAAATTTTATAACACTAAAACCACTTAGTGGATAATTGTTTGGATAGATGGTTGCATATTCGCCATCTGAAGTCTTTACTAATGATGTTTCAAAATCAAGGTAATTATACTGAATATTAAATGGGGTTTGTGTGTAAGCAGTTGAAAGAATGCAGATGAATAAAAGAGTTATAGTATTTTTTTTTATTCTCTGATTTTTTCTGTTCAACGAAATTAATTTTAGTTAAGTATTTAAACCCTATACAACAACAAATCAAATCCCTTCCACCTCTTCTCTCTCCTCTATTTTTTCTTTCTTCTCCTTCTTTTTTATGATGAAAGAAGTTTTAGCTGTTACACCATCAGAAGTTGTAAATTGAATGGTGTACTTGCCGGGAGTGAGATAATAATTTTCATCATCGCCTTTCACAAAATTGTTTTTGTCTTTTGTGCTGAGCGAATTTTTAAATACATCAACTGCACTAGCATCAACCGCTAAATTGTATTTCGCGAAATTGATTCCGGCTTCGCTGGTGTCTTTTAGTGTTGCAACCACAATGCCACTGTCAGATTTTATCTGAAGTGTGGTGATTCCTTTTTGCTTCACATAAAACGGAATGGAAATTTTCATTTGCATTGGTTCGTAGAACGAAGAAAATTTCTTCCCGAGATTTTTGTTGTAGTTAAAATCATTGACGGTGAACGGATGAATATTTTTATTCACCACACTGTCCGTGAGTTGCTGAATCAAACCCAGATTTGCTTTATAAAGTGAGCGACCATGAGTGCCGAGCACAATTTCATTTGCTGTGGTTTGAATCGCAATATCATGAATCGCCACTCTCGGTAGCGCGCCATTCATTGCCATAAAATTTTTTCCGCTATTGAGTGATACATACAATCCGTTATCGGTGCCTACATAAATAATGTTTTCATTCTTTGGGTCTTCCTTGAACACATTGATTGGCTCGAATGGTAAATCAGTTCCGATTGGCTTCCATGTTTTTCCAAAATCGTCACTCATAAATAAGTAAGGAGAAAAATTATCGAACCGATAACCATTCATCGAAACATAAACTCTGCTTTCAGAAAATGCAGAAGCAGTCACGCGACTCACATACAAATTTTGCGGAAGTGTAACAGAAAGTTTTGTCCATGTGTTGCCGCCATCTTTTGTGAGCTGAACATTTCCATCATCAGTGCCGACATAAATTTCCCCGAAGCGAAATGGCGATTCGCAAATGGTGGTGATGGTGTTGTAAGGCACATCACCGCTTTTGTCATGGTTGGTTAAGTCAGCAGAAATGGGTTCAAACGATTTTCCCTGATTCATGCTGCGATATAATTTGTTCGTGCCGAAGTAGAGAATATCCTGATTGAATTTCGAAAGAAGAATCGGAGTCTGCCAGTTGTAGCGCAACGGACTTTCACCCAAATCTATTGTTGGTCGCACATCTTCTGATTCAGTTGTGGTCTTATTTATTTTTCCGTAGTAACCAAACTGCGAACCTGCATACACGGTGTTGTTGTCGCGCGTGTCCACCTGCACCTGCATGCCATCACCACCATAAATAAATTTGTAAGGATATTGTCCTTCCTGCATCCAGTTAGTTGACGGGGTGAAATCGGATGAACCCGTCCACACACCATTATCCTGCAAGCCGCCATACACATTGTAAGGTTTGTCGTTGTCAACTGTTACACTATAAAACTGTCCGACCGCCGGAGTGTTACAATTGAACCAATTCTCGCCAAAATCATAAGAGATATTTACTCCACCATCGTTGCCGATAATCATGTGTCCATCCTTCTTCGCATCGAACCACACCGCATGATGGTCGCCGTGTGTGTTATCGCCGTCAATGGTTTTGAAAGTGGTGCCACCATCTTTCGACATTATCATCGGCACGCCACACAACACAATTTTTTTATCATCGAACGGCGAGAGAAATATTTTTCCGAAGTAATAGCCATAAGTGTAAACGAGTCCTGTGAGTTTTGCGGTGTCAATTTTTTTCCATGTTGCGCCTGCATCATCACTGCGATATAGTTCTGCGCCGATGATGGGCGTATTGAAGAGCGAGTTGTTTGCATCGTTGAGATAATCAATGAGCGCACTCGGTTTTATTTTTTCCTTCTTCACCATGTCCTTCACTTTCTCCGCCGAATATTTTTCGGGGAAGCCGTTGTCATCTAAAAAATTTTGCATCTTTTCATTATTGAGCGAAAGAAAATTTTCTTTCGTTATGTCTTTCAAATCATCAACAGTGTAAGTGGTGGTGTCTTCATTCTTTTCTTTCGCTCTGTGATTCTGATTATCAAGAATCGCATACAACACATTTGAATTCTGAAATGAAACCGCCACACCAATTCTTCCCACTCCCGCATCGTGCGGAAATCCATTTGATGAAGTTGTAATCAGTTTCCATGTATCACCACCATCAACAGATTTATAAAGTCCGCTGCCTTCGCCACTCTCCGAAAAATTCCACGCACGACGGTCGCGCTGCCACATACACGCATAAATGATTTGCGCATTTGCAGGGTCAGTAATCAAATCAGCGCCGCCTGTTAAATCGTTTACATACAAAACTTGTTTCCATGTTTTTCCGCCGTCGGTGGTTTTATAAATTCCTCTTTCTTTATTGGAGGAATACAAGTGCCCCATCGCAGCAATGAGAACTGTATTCGTATCTGTTACACTCAATAAAATTTTTCCGATGTGGTGCGATTCCGGCAAACCCTTCCACTGCCAGCTTTGGCCGCCATCACTGCTTTTATAAACTCCTATTCCGGAGTAAGATGAACGGCTGCTGTTTGCTTCGCCTGTTCCCACCCAAATCTGTTTGTTGTGATTCCAGTCCACTGCAAAATCACCGATTGAAAAAACATTTTCATTATCAAAAATCGGGGTGAATGACTGACCATTATTTGTGGTGTGCCACAATCCGCCACTTGCATACGCCACATAAAATTCTGTCGGGTCGGTGGGATTCACATCCAAGTCAACACATCGTCCGCTCATGATGCTCGGACCAATGTTGGTGAACAGAATATTTTTCACCAATGAATATTCTTCGAGCGATTTTCTTTTTTCAATTCCGTCAATTCGGTCGGTGGCGGGAGTTGGAGAAATTGTTTGTGCATCGCACTTCGACGAGCTCAGTGTGACAGCTAAGAATGAGAAATTAAAAACAAGAGGGAGATGAAGGAAAAATTTCTTCATGAGTTGTTGGTATTTTGGCGAAAGATAAAATAGTGATTGAATTAACTCAGATGCAACTAAATATTAATTGATTTAAATCAAGACACTTGCATCCATTTTTGGTTTTCTTTGCTTTATCAAAAAAACAATTCACATGAAAAACATTTTTTCCTTTTTAGCTACTCTTCTTTTAGTAGTTGCTTTACAGCAACATCTTTTTGCACAAAACTCTCCTAAATTCATGAATACGGGAGACGAAGATGGACCATTAAAAAATGCAGTAAAAATGAATTTAATGAATGCCGCATTTTCCTATCCGTCATTTGCTTATGAAAGAAGATTGAACGAACATGTGGCATTTCAATTGGAAGGTGCTTTTAGAATGGGGAGCAAAGCCAATACGGCTTCAACCAGTATATCCAGTGATTCAAAATCTGTTTCATCTTATGTTTTATATCCTTCAATGCGCTATTATTTCTTTGAGAGTAAAAAAATGAAACTTGAAAACTATTTCAGTTTGTTTTACAAGTTCAGAAGATTTCAATCAAAAAATGATCATTCATCTGATTATGATTCATATAACAACCCAAATTATATTGATTACAGCAATACTTATACTGAAATTACCAATGGTGCGGGTTTATTGTTAGGGTTACAAACTGCAAATACTTCACATTTTGTTTTTGATTTATACTTTGGAACACAATTACAAAGCAGTACCGGAAGCTGGGATTTTTATGATAAGGATGCTAGTTTATCCGGTTTCAAACAAAACTATTCTTTGGGTTCTGCAGCTGATGTCTTTTCAGTTATGAATTCTTCCAGCTTGAGGGCCGGGTTTACTATAGGAGTTCGTTTCTGATAATTTATTGTTTAAGAATTTTTGCAACGCAAACTGTTCCGTCATTCCATCGAATGTGCATCAGATAAATTCCTGAGGGAAATATTTCGGCGTAACAGTTAAATTATTTTTGTTGATGAAAGCGGTTTGTTAAACTGTTACACCTTTATTGATCATCAACTGCGCATCCCCTCATTTCAGTACATTATTTTCGAAATGAATGTCGCTGTAATCTGTAACCGAATTTTTAAAAACAGGAATTGTGTTATTGCAAATTTGAACAATTGAAACTCTAGTGGTAAGATATTAATGAAATTTGAATGACAGTATAAAAATCTACTTTTGATTCATGCAAGAATCCGAGAGTGGAACAAAGTCAACCGCAAGCATAAGCAAGTGGGTTCAGTTGTATTCCGATAATTTATTCTCGTGGGCGCTGCACAAAACATCTTCGAAAGAAACTGCCGAAGATTTAGTGCAGGAAACTTTTCTTGCCGCGGTTCAGTCATTTGAAAAATTTAAAGGCAACAGCAATCCGAAAACATGGTTATTCGCTATTCTCAATAATAAAATAATTGATTTCTATCGCAGCAGTTATCGCAAACAATATGCGAATGAAGAATTAATAGTCGAACATTTTTTTGGCGACACAGACCACTGGAAAAAAGAAGAAGCACCCAAAGAGTGGGCTGATGAAACAGGGCATCTTTTTGACGACTCGGAATTTCAAAAGGCATTTCATCATTGCATGAAAAAATTGCCGGGCAATTGGTTCTCTGCCATTCAATTAAAATTTATGGAAGAAAAAAGTGGAGAACACATTTGTCAGGAATTGGACATTACTCCGACTAACTTTTGGCAGATGCTTCATCGGGCAAAATTGCAATTGCGAAAATGTTTGGAATTAAACTGGTTTAAAAAATAGAGTGATGTATAAATTGAAGAACCTGATTACACTCTCCTGCAAAAGGGCAACCGAATTGATTGACAAAAAATCTATCGTAAAACTTTCAATTACCGAAACTGTTCAGATGCACATGCACACTGCAATCTGCGATGGCTGCACGCAATACAAAAAGCAAAGTATCATTTTAGATAAACTGCTTCGCAAACACATTCATATCAAAAACGAAAACGATGTTCCGCAAATCGAGAACAACCCATTGAAACAATTGATTATTTCCAAGCTTTAATTTTTATACCGGCATCGTCTAAAAAATATTTTTTCATTCGCTTGTCAGGTTTCATCAACTGCTTCGACTGTTTGAATGTTAAACAAATTTTTAAACAAAAAACAAATTCAAACAAATGAAAAAAATATTTTCCGCAACCGGCTTCTTCACCATCATCGCATTGCTCTTCAGTAGCTGCGGCGATGCGCAATCGAACAATATGAAAAAAGGTTCGATGTCAATGACAAAGGAAAAATCTGCGTATCCGATTCAACTCACCGATGAACAATGGAAAGAAAAACTGACATCGGAACAATACTACATACTGCGCGAGAACGGAACCGAGCGACCGGGCACCGGAAAGTATGACCACTTTTATGAGAAAGGAACTTACTATTCTGCTGCAACATTGCAACCGCTCTTCAGCTCCGATGCAAAGTTTAATTCAGGCACAGGTTGGCCAAGTTTCTATCAGCCCATTAGTCCCGATGCGGTGATAATGATAACCGACAGCAGCGATGGAATGGTGCGCACCGAAGTAGTAGATAGCAAAAGCGGCTCGCATCTCGGTCATGTGTTTGATGATGGACCTGCTCCAACGGGAAAAAGATTTTGTATGAATTCTGCTGCATTAATTTTTGTTCCGGAAGGTGGTGCTGCACCTGTTTCTTCAAAATAAATTTTTCTAAACAAAAGAGAAGTTCCACTTTTTTAAAAAGTGGAACTTCTAAATCAAACGATAAAAAAATATCAAAATGAAATCACTACTTGTTTCTCTGCTGCTCGCCACAGTTCTTACATCGTGTGCGCAAACGCAAACCAAAACTTCCGATATGAAAATGGACTCGTCAACTCCTTCTACATATGAAGCAGTGGCAACATTTTCAGAAGGTTGTTTCTGGCATGCTGAAATTGTGTTTCAAAGTTTAGTGGGAGTGCGCGATGCGGTGTCGGGTTATAGCGGCGGCACTGATACCAATCCTTCTTACGAAAAAGTTTGCACCGGCACTACTGGTCATGCGGAATCGGTGCAGGTGTATTACGACCCAAAAAAAATTTCTTATCAGGAATTAGTGAAAGCATTTTTTGCAAGCATGGACCCGACGCAACTGAATCGCCAGGGAAATGATGAGGGCACGCAATACCGCTCAGTTGTTTTTTACAGAAGCGAAAATGAAAAACAAATTATTGAAGCGGAGATTAAACAGTTGACCGATTCAAAAAAGTATTCGGAAAAAATTGTGACGGAAGTGGTTCCGTTCCAAAAATTTTATCCTGCAGAAGATTATCATCAGGAATACATTGCCAATCATCCCGACAATGGATATGTGCGCAATGTTTCTATTCCTGAATTCGAAGAATTTAAAAAAGAGTTTAAAGGAAATTTTAAGTAGCAAAAAACTTTTCATGAAAAAAATTGCGCTTGCATTTTTAATTCTCTCTGTGATTCTGATAACGAATAGTTTTAAAACTCCACCGCAGTTTGAACCGGTGGCGGTGGTAGAATTATTCACTTCGCAGGGATGTTCGAGTTGCCCACCTGCGGACAAACTGCTTGCGCAAACAATTGCAGAAGCGAAGAAGGATGGAAAGAAAATTTTTGCGCTCTCGTTTCATGTTGATTATTGGAATCGGTTGGGATGGACTGACCCGTTCAGTGATAAAAAATATTCGGACCGACAGAGTGAATATGCAAATGCAATCAGCGGCAGTTCGGTTTACACCCCGCAAATGGTAATGAATGGCAGCACACAATTTGTTGGCTCCGATGAAAGTGGTTTAAACAATGCGCTCACAAAAGCACTGAACACCAAAACGGAAGCAACATTCAAAAGTTTATCAGCATCAATGGAAGATGGAAAAGCGCCGCAGGTGCAGTTTACACTCGATGGAAATTTTACAGGATGCAAAATAAATTTTGCGCTCGTGTCATTGAGCGAAACCACCATTATCAAGCGCGGAGAAAACGGCGGGCATACGCTGGTAAATGAAAATGTGGTGCGACAGTTTATTACCCAACCTGCAACTGTTACAGGTCAAGTCAATTTTGAAGCAGAACCACTTCCGCTAAAAAATAATGCCGCAATCGTTGCATTCATTCAGCACACCGGTGATTATAAAATTATCGGAGTTGCAATGGCTCATTTAAATTGAAATAAAAATTTCGTTACACTTCATTCAAAAAAATCAATCAAAAAAAATTCCTATGAAAAAACTTTTCTTTCTACTTATCATTTTCACCGTACACTTTTCATCTTTCAATTCTTCGGCGCAGGTTCCGAAAAAAATTGTGGTGGAACATTTCACCAATACAAAGTGCAGCATTTGTGCATCGCGCAATCCGGGTTTCTACACTAATCTCTTTTCGCAAACCGATGTATTGCATTTATCCATTCATCCGAGTGCGCCTTACAGTGGCTGTTTGCTTTACCAACAAAACGCAACCGACAACGATGCACGCACCAACTATTACGGTGTGTATGGTGGCACTCCGAGATTGGTGATTAACGGAAATGTTATTTCAAACTCTGCAGATTATTCTAATAGCAACATCTTCCTTCCATATCAACTACTCACCACGCCGGCAAGTATTCGCATTGTGCAGGAAAAATTCGGCAGCGATTCTATCCACTCCACTGTGATAATTAAAGCAGAAGCCACACACTCGCTCGGAAATCTTTCGCTATTTGTATCGCTTGCTGAAGACACTGTTTTTTATACTGGCACTAATGGCGAATCGTTGCACTACAATGTTTTTCGAAAATCATTAACTGCTCCTATAGGTATGAGTGTTACACTGCCCGCGGCTGTTGGCGATTCGGTGATGTATGTTTTTTCATCAGCATCAAATCCGCTTTGGGATTTCTCAAGAATTTATACGCTCGCAATTTTGCAGGATAGTGCAACAAAAGATTTAGTGCAAGCAGAGCGGGCTTCGGTGAATGACACAGCAGTTGCAAATGGAATTTGGGAATTCGATTCTGATTGTATGCTTCAGCTTTATCCAAATCCTGTTAGTAGTTGGCTTACAGTTCCGTTCAGCGGAGCAAGCACTGCGTTGGTTTCCATTTACAGTTTAAATGGCGAATTGGTTTTTCAAAAAGAAGTTTCATCTGCACAGCCGCATATTTTTTTGCAGGAGTTACCAAGTGCAACTTATGTGCTTACTATTCTTGATGGAGAAAAAAAATATTCGGTAAAATTTGTTAAACAATAAAGTTGGTTGAACAGAAATTATTTTCATTGGTTGTGCTGTCGTTAAGATTTAACAACATGAAATTTTTTTTCGGACTAATAGCCGTTTTTATTTTTTATCAATCGAGTGCGCAAATACCTGCACACAAATACAAAACCGGGTATGCGTTGCCGCATTTAGTTCTCGCTGATGCGTTTGGTAATATCACCGATACCGATTCGCTGCGCGGTCATAAAATTCTCATCACCTTCAACCGATATGTCAATTGTCCGCTTTGTAATTTCAGAACACACGAGTTGCTTGAGTATTATGATTCACTGAAGCGGGCGGGATTTATTTTTATTTCCATCTATGAATCCGGGAAAGAAACTTTGACCGAATACACCACCAAGGAAGAAATTCCGTTCATCATGATTCCCAATCCTGATTTATCGTTATACAAATTATTTAAAGTGAAACGAAGCTGGCTCAAATCCTTTACCGGATTGTTTCATCACTTCAGTGCAAAACATAAACCCGGAATAAAATTATTCAAGCAGCGATACAAACGCGATGGACATCTCAATCAAATAGGCGCAGATTTTCTGATAGATGAAGAAGGAATCGTTCACATTGCCTACTACGGAAAATATGTCGGCGACCATTATCCGGTGAATGAAATTGTCAAGTGGGTGATGGAATGAAATATTTTGTTTACCCCAGTTTCAAATTAATTGTCAAACGAAATCAAAGTGCGGCATCGTAATCATACCCGCGCTCGAACCAATAATCTTTTGGTCGTGTATCACTGAATCGGATAGTGCCGATCCATTTAAGATTTTTTATTCCGTACTTGAGCGGTATGATCAGCCGCAATGGATAACCCTGATTGTCGGGCAATTGTTTTTCATTCATTTCATAAGCAAGTAAAGTTTGCGAATGAATCATGCTCTTCATATCAATTCCCACATAGTATGCACCATCGGGAGTTTCGAGTGAAACATATTTATATAAATCTTCGGGATTATTTTTATCTGGTGCATTTCCACTGTGTGTGCCGAGATTATATTTAGAAATGAAATCGAAAAACCGGCACCCGCCCCAGAATGAAATCTGGCTCCAGCCTTCCACGCATTTGAAATTGAAACACTCTTCCTGTTTCGGAATTTGCAAAATATCATTGAGACATAAAATCAAAACAGAGTCGCCGGGGTTTTTCGGATTGGAGTGTAACACCCGCAATCGCCAAACTGAAGTGTCGTGCGACCCTTTGTTTCCGTAGTATCCGTTTGCCCGAACATTTTTTGCTCCTTCCGATTTCGAATATGTTTTTACCAAATCATTTTCACTGAAAAAAAAGTTGTTGACTTTTTCATTTGTATTCAAGACTGTGCGAAGCGGTTTATACTGACCATCTGATTTCTCTGAATTGCGAACCCACATCCACACACCAATTGCAACGCTGATGAGCAGAAAAAAAACACCGAAAGAAATCAGCGACTTTTTTCTGATTTTTTTATTCATTAATTGTTCTTCGGTTAATTTTTCTTTCATTGTTCAGTAGAATTTTCATCAGCAATATTTTCAGGAGTAATTTTTTCAATCTCAGTTTTTGATTCTGTAATTTTTTCTTTTTGAAAGGGTTTGGATTCCTGTGGACTTTCAACTGCCAACTGCTTTAAAGAACCAACAACTTCCCACCCTGTCACCATAGCTCTGAAATTATTCCATCCTGCCCGAATCACCTGCATAATGTGCACGAGAAAAAACAACACATATCCGATGGTTAAAATAAAATGAATTATGCGCGCGCTTTCGTATCCGCCAAGTAGAAATGTAACAGTTTGCCATTGCACTGGTTTGTAAATCGCAATTCCGCTTAGCACCGAAAAAATTCCCATGATGATGATAGCAGTGTATGCAATTTGTTGCGCGCCGTTAAATTTTTTTTCCGGCAATGGTTTTCTAGAAATAAATAAATCGTGTAGCAAAACCTGCCAGGCTTCTTTAAATGATTTTTTATTTGGCAACAGGTAGCGCCACTCTCCTGAGAAAATGGTGTAAAGAATATAGAACAAACCATTGAGCATAAACAACCACATAAATGTAAAATGGTAAGCCATGCCTTCGGAAAGCCGGTGCTCAACATTCAATGATTTATAAACAGGATCGGGGAAAAATTTAAAAACTAAAAAATCACCAAGCGAGATTTTATAAATATCATTTGCCCAGTAAATCAAAAGCCCACTCCAAATCATCACGGCAAGCACCGGAAAATTTACCCAGTGAGTCCAGCGAATAACAAATGGATGTTTCGGAATAATTTTTTTCATCGGGTGATTGTGAGACGAAACTTACGAATAAAATTCTCTCGTAGTTTTAAAAGCCAGGAAAGATTCCGGAAAATTTTAGCAATCATTAACTCATCGGCAAATCCATAATCAAAACTTCAGCATCAGCAGTTGCCATAAGGCTGAATAAATTAGTTTCTGAAATTCCCATTCCATCGCGGCGGTTTAGTTGTTGCCCTTCAACTATTACACTTCCTTCAATCACAAAAATGTAGGCTCCGTTTCCTTCGCGCTGAAGTTTATAATGTGTCTCTTCTCCTTTATCAAACTGACCCACATGAAACCACGCATCTTGCTGAATCCACATTCCTTTATCTACTGGTCCGGGCTCTATAATTTTCTGCCAGCGGTTTTTCCGTTCGCTCAGTTCAAGTGCCATCTGATCGTATCGAGGTGTAACATTCCGCTTATTCGGGAACACCCAGATTTGTAAAAGTTTAGCCGCATCATCTTTACTGTGATTGTACTCACTGTGATGAATTCCTGTGCCCGCACTCATTACCTGAATTTCCCCTGGTTTTATCACACCAATATTTCCCATACTGTCCTTGTGTTCAAGCGCCCCTTCAAGCATGATGGTGATGATTTCCATATTGTCGTGTGGGTGCATTCCGAATCCTGTATCGCCATCTATGGCATCATCATTCAAAACACGCAGCACACCAAAATGCATTCTGTCAGAAGCATAATAATTCGCAAAACTGAAAGTGTGATAGGTATTCAGCCAGCCATGACTTGCATGACCACGCGATTCAGCTTTGTGATAAATGGTTTTCATTTTTCGTAATTATTTTCATGAAGAACAATGATAAAGAAAAATGATTCCATTAAAATTGTTGTCTGAAAGAAACAGAAATGATAAATACTGAGCGACTTGTTCTTCGCAGTTCAACTCCGAATGATTTGTATTCGTTGATGAAATATGGAAATAACATAAACATTGCAAGAAATATGCGTGATCGGTTTCCGCATCCTTATACCAATGAGGCCGGTCTTCATTTTATAAAATTATTTGAAAAAGAAAATCCGCAGAAAGTTTTTGTCATTGAATACAATGGAGAAGTAATTGGGGCTACCGGAATATTTCCGCAAGAAGATGTTTATCACAAAAATGCTGAATTCGGTTACTGGGTTGCCGAACCATTTTGGAATAAAGGTTTTGGAACCGAAGCTGCAAAAGCAATGATTGATTATGGATTTAAAACTTTTGCAATAGAACGCATTTATGCAAGTGTGTTCAGTGGAAATGATGCTTCAAAAAAAATAATGTCGAAACTCGGATTGAAACACGAAGCAACTTTTCATCATTCAGTTTTCAAGTTTGGCGAATTCAGAGATGAAGATTTTTATGTCGTGTGGAGAGATGAATGGACGAAAAACTAATCGGGCAATTTACCGCACATCTCTTCCGGCTTCACCCACTCATCAAATTGTTCTGCAGTTAAGTAGCCAAGTTTGATGGCAGTTTCTTTCAGCGTGCTTCCGTTTTTGTGTGCAGTTTGTGCAATCTCTGCAGCTTTGTAGTAACCGATTTTTGTATTGAGTGCAGTCACGAGCATCAACGAATTATTTACATGTGCCCGAATATTTTCTTCAATTGGTCTTAATCCCACCGCGCACTTGTCATTGAACGAAACACATACATCGCCAATCAATCGTGCTGAGTGAAGGAAATTATAAATCATTACTGGCTTGAAAACATTCAATTCAAAATGACCGTTGCTGCCACCAATATTTATTGCCACATCATTTCCCATCACTTGTGCTGCCACCATTGTCATGGCTTCGCATTGAGTTGGATTTACTTTGCCTGGCATAATGGAAGAGCCGGGTTCATTATCAGGAATAAATAATTCTCCGATTCCACTTCGAGGTCCCGATGCAAGCAACCGAATATCATTTGCAATTTTCATCATGCTCACCGCCACAGTTTTCAAAGCGCCGTGTGCTTCCACAATTCCATCATGCGAAGCGAGTGATTCAAATTTATTTTCTGCAGTGATGAATGGAATACCGGTGAGTGATGCAATCTGTTTCGCAACTTTCACATCATAACCTTCGGGTGTGTTAATGCCTGTGCCAACAGCAGTTCCGCCGAGTGCGAGTTCAGAAAGATGGGCGAGCGTATTTTTTATGGCGCGCATTCCGTGGTCGAGTTGCGAAACATATCCGCTTATTTCCTGACCGAGTGTGAGTGGAGTTGCATCCATTAAATGTGTGCGTCCAATCTTCACCACTTTCATAAACTCTTTTGATTTTGCGTGCAGTGTGTCGCGTAGCTTCTGAATTCCGGGAAGCGTTACTTCCAATAAAATTTTATATGCCGCAATATGCATCGCAGTTGGAAAAGTATCGTTGCTCGATTGCGATTTGTTTACATCATCATTCGGATGCAGGAATTTTTTTTCGTCCATCAGACTTCCGCCCTGCAACACATGACCACGATATGCAATCACTTCATTCACATTCATGTTGCTTTGTGTTCCGCTTCCGGTTTGCCAAACCACCAATGGAAATTCAGCATCTAATTTTCCTTCCAGAATTTCATCGCAAACTTTTCCAATCAGTTCTGCCTTTTCTTTTGCCAACACTTCGCAATCAAGATTAGTTAACGCCGCAGCTTTTTTCAAATATGCAAATGCACGGATAATTTCTTTCGGCATACGATTAATGTCTTGCGCGATTTTAAAATTCTCGATGGAGCGTTGTGTTTGAGCGCCATAATATTTATCAGCCGGAACCTGCACAGTTCCCATTGTATCTTTCTCAGTTCTGAATTGCATGATTTAAAAATGTGTGTGCGAAAATAACAAGTCGCACTTTAGATTTTTTATGACAACTATTTTTTGCAAATAAAAAAAGGCAACCATTGCTAATTGCCTTTCCAAGATTTAAGATTTGACAACTTTTTTAAGTTGTCAAATCTATTTACCCATAAAATTCGCTTTCCGTTTTTCTAAAAAAGCATTGGTGCCTTCTTTAAAATCATCGGTATCGAAACAGTTTCCGAATTCATCAATCTCCAATTCAAATCCATCTTCATTTTTATTGTAGTACGAATTTGCGCAGGCAATAATCTGATCAACCACCAATGGAGATTTGCTCATAATCTTTTGAAGAATCTGTTTGCACTTAGGAATTAATTCTTCCAATGTTGTTACATGATTTACCAAACCTAAACGCAATGCTTCTTCAGCATTAATCATATCGGCAGTGAGCAGCAACTCAATTCCTTTTCCCATTCCAACATAACGAAGCAATCGTTGTGTGCCGCCATATCCAGGAATCACACCAAGCGTAACTTCGGGCTGACCGAATTTTGAATTCTCACTCGCGAGGCGCATGTGACAACTCATTGCCAGTTCGCAACCTCCTCCCAATGCAAATCCATTCACCGCAGCAATCACGGGTTTTGAACACGATTCTATTTTATTAAAAATGCGATGACCATTCGCGCTCATTTCTTTTGCTTTTTCCGAAGTGAAATTGCTGAACTCTGCAATGTCTGCACCCGCAGCAAATGCTTTTGCACCTGAACCTGTTATGATGACTCCGCGCACTTCATCGTTATCATACACATCATCAAATGCTTTATCAATTTCGCTGAGCAACTGAATATTCAGCGCATTCATTTTGTCGGGACGATTGATGGTGATGGTGGTAATTCCATCTTCAGTACTTACTGTAATTAATGAGAAATCCATTTCTGTTTTTATGATTTTATTTTTTGAATTAAAACTTGAAAGGTGATTTTAAAAACTTCTGTTCTGCTTCACCCAATCTTTTATGTAGCTGACAATATCATTAGTGTGGGCACCGGGAGGGAATAACTTTCCAACGCCCATTTCATTTAAAATATTCATGTCTTCGCCTGGAATAATTCCTCCCCCTGTTACTAATACATCATTCATCTCTTTTTCTTTCATCAATTTCATGATTTTCGGGAACACAGTCATGTGAGCTCCTGACAATATGCTGATGCCAATTGCATCAACATCTTCCTGCAACGCACTGTTCACTACCATTTCAGGGGTCTGACGCAAGCCTGTATAAATAACTTCCATGCCTGCATCGCGCAATGCACTTGCAATAAATTTTGCTCCACGGTCGTGACCATCTAAACCAACTTTTGCAACAAGAACTCTTACAGGACGCATGAAATTATTTTTTAATAAAATTATTTAATTGAAAAGGTAACGGGTAAATTATATTGAACAGGAACATTTTTTCCAAGTTGGCTTCCCGGAATCCATTTTGGCATCAGTTTAACAACGCGAATTACCTCTTCAGATAATCCACCAGGTAACCCTCTTAATATTTCAATATCTCTCAATTCTCCGGTTTCACTAATAACAAATCGAACAACTACTTTCCCTTGAATATTTTTTTTCATTGCCACCTTCGGATATCGAATTGAATCAGCTAAAAATTTTAACATGGCCGCTTCGCCTCCCGGAAATTGTGGTAACACTTCCTGAAAGCCATCAAGTTTTGAACTATCTGAGGTGCCAGCAGGGTTTGAAATATTATTTCCAGATGAATCACTTGATTGCGCAAATAAATAGGTTGCATTCAATATGTAACAAAAAAACAGAAGTGAAAATATTTTAATCAAAATGAATTTATTTTTTCTTTTTTGTTTTTGAATCAGGTGTTTGACTTTTTTCTTTCTCAAATTTCTCTTCCAACTTTCTGTCCTTCACATTTTTATTTAAGAAACCATTCAACTCATCAAGCGACACACTTGAAATCAATTGTCCGAATTTATTGAAGCGAATATCTAATCCCTGCAATTCAGGATTCACTTTAGCAATGTCTTCTTTCTTTTTTGATTTCTTTTTCATGCTGAAACCATTTTATCAAATTCCATTTCTGCTTTAGCAATTCGTTCAATACTTTTATCTTTTCCGAGTAATGATGCTAATTCAAAAACTGCAGGTCCATTCTTTGTTCCGCTCAGCATGATTCGCAAAACAGGTAGCACATCGCCGGTATTAAGTTTTTTTTCTTTCACAAATGAATGTAAAAATGTATCAAGCCCTGAAAATGAAAAATCAGTTTGTCCAACAAGTTCGGTAGTTAGTTCTTTTATTATAGCTTTTGTTTTTTCGTTCCACTTCTTTTTCACAATCTGTTCGTCATAATCAGTCGGTTCGGTGAAAAAATAAAAACTATTGTCCCAGAATTCTGAAATGAAAGTGCACCGCTGTTTTAATGATTCACAAATAGCAGTGATGTGTTCATCTGAATCAGTGATTCCTTTTTCGCTTAATACCTTTTTGAATTCAGCAGCAAGAATTTTGCTGTCTGCCTTTTTCATGTATTCATGATTGAACCACTTTGCTTTTTCGAAATCGAATTTGGCTCCTGATTTTCCAATGTGTTCAATGGTGAATAGTTGAATCATTTCTTCCATTGAAAATAATTCCTGCTGCACACTTCCAGGATGCCATCCGAGCAATGCAATCATGTTTGCAAATGCTTCCGGAAAAAATCCGCGTTCGCGAAAACCAATGCTGTTTTCTTTTGTTTCAGGGTCGGTCCAATTTAGGGGGAAAACAGGAAATCCCAATCGGTCGCCATCGCGCTTACTTAATTTTCCATTTCCATCGGGTCGTAGTATCAATGGCAAGTGCGCAAAGTGTGGCATCACCTCTTCCCATCCTAAACATTTATATAACAACACATGCAGCGGAGCGGAAGGCAACCATTCTTCGCCACGAATAACATGTGTGATTTTCATTAAGTAATCATCCACCACATTTGCCAAGTGATAAGTTGGCATTCCATCACTCTTGAATAAAACTTTATCGTCTAATTGCGATGATTGAAATACTACCCAGCCACGAATTAAATCTTGCAACTTAATTTCTTCCTTGCGGGGCATCTTCATTCGAATCACAAACTGTTCTCCGTTTGCCAATCTTGTTTTCACTTCATCGTGCGGAAGCACCAATGAGTTCTTCATGTAATCACGGGTTGCCGCACCATACTGCGGATTCGGAATGCCCGATGCTTTCATTCGCTCGCGCATGACTTCCAATTCTTCAGGTGTATCAAATGCATAATATGCATGACCGCTTTCAATCAACTGGTCAGCATATTGACGATATAAATGTTTGCGTTCACTTTGTTTATAAGGACCATAATCACCACCAACACCCGGACCTTCATCATAGGTGATGCCACACCACTTCAATGATTCGAGCATGTAATTTTCTGCACCTTCTACAAATCTTGTTTGGTCAGTGTCTTCAATTCTAATAATGAAAGTTCCTTTTTGTTTTTTGGCAAAAAGAAAATTGTACAATGCTGTGCGAACACCACCAAGGTGCTGCGGTCCCGTAGGACTTGGTGCATAACGAACTCTAACTGGTCTATCCATAATGAGCGACAAAAATAACTAAAGGTGAAGTATAGGCAATTGAATGAAAAACTATTTGAGAAAGATTGTATCTTTCGATTTAGTCAGGTAAAAATTCTACCTCTTTAAAACCATAAGCATTCCATCCGGTTTCTGTTTCGAGTAGTAATTTTCCTTCAGGATTTAAACCAACAATTTTCGCTTTAATTTTTCCTTCTGAAGTTTTGTATAAATGTTCTTCTTCCAAACGATATAGTGCTGACATATAATCGTGTTGCAATTGTTGAATTTCATTTCTTCGTAATTGCAGGTAACGCACTTCAACCTGCTCGGCAATTTTTTCTAAAACACCTTCGATAAAATATTCCTTCTTCGTAATCGCCTTAAGAGAAATTGGATTTCCAATTCCTTCCTGAAAATCGATTTGATTTACATTAATACCAATACCAATGATTGAATGTTGTAACCAGTTTCCAGAAACTGAATTTTCAATTAACATTCCGCACAATTTTTTTCCTTTAAATACAATGTCATTTGGCCATTTAAGTTTTAAATCTTTTTCAGTAAAAATTTTTAATGCATCATAAACTCCCAATGAAACAGCCTGATTTAAAAAGAATTGATTTTTTGCTTTGATGAAGTGAGGTTTGTAAATGATACTTGCCAGCAAATTTTTTCCGGGTTCACTTTGCCAAGCATCACCCGAGTAACCGCGACCGGCAGTTTGATTTTCGGCAATGACAATAGTGCCTTCAGCCACATTTTTTTGCTGCAACAAAAGTGAAGCATACATGTTGGTCGAAAGTGTTTCATCTAACCGATGAATTACTTTTCCGGTGAAAAGAGTGTTGCGAAATGAGGCAATCAATTTGGAATGATTAATTTTGTTATCAAGTCACCAAAAATAAAGCAAATAGAAGTTTTGAAAGTAGCAAAAAAAACAATCCCTAAAAAAACAGCGAAGAAGGCTGTTGAGAAAAAGACAGCGAAAAAGAAAACGACAACAAAAAAGGTAGCAGCAAAACGGCAGACAAAAACAAAACCTGCTACTTTATCAGTCAATGATGTCATTATCGAAAGTATCCTGGAAAAAAAAGGAGAAAAAATTACAAGCATAGATTTTAAAAAAATTCCGGATACGGCAGCACGGTTTTTCATCATTTGCGAAGCAGATTCAACCACACAAGTTCGAGCCATTGCGCACAATGTAACTGCAAAAACAAAAGAAACCCTCAATGAAATTGCCTGGCACACGGAAGGAATCGCACAATCGGAATGGGTATTGATAGACTATGTGACAACCGTGGTTCACATATTCTTAAAATCGAAAAGAGAATTTTATCAATTGGAAGATTTGTGGAGTGATGCAATAGTTCAGGAACATAATGACAGATAATTTTTAAAAAGAAAAACACACAACAGACAGCTCATGGCAGACAATCAGAACGAGGATATTGAAAAGCAAAAAGGAAAACTAAATGTGAAACCACCCAAGATTAATATTTACTGGGTGTACGGAATCATTGCCGTAATACTTTTAGGAATGCAGTTTATTGGTTATAAACCAGCATCGGTTCCTATCAGCTGGGAAAAGTTTAACACCGAAATGTTACAAACACATGATGTAGAAAAATTAGAAGTTGTAAACGGAAAAACTGTTGAGATTTATATTAAGAAAGACCGTTTGACTGATGAAAAATATAAAGCCGTTTCAAAAACAAATATTAATACTGTTAATGATGGCCCGCATTATTCTTTCAATATTTTAAGCCCCGATGATTTCTCAAAAAAATTAGATGCAGCGCAACAAACATTTGCAGAAGCTGATAGAATTCCTGTGTATCCTGTTGAACGCGCAAACTGGGGCGATTGGGTTGGAATCGTTCTTCCGATAATTGTGATTATTGGTTTGTGGTTGTTTGTAATGCGTCGTGTTGCAGGTGGTATGGGCGGTGGCGGCGGTCAGATTTTCAATTTCGGAAAATCGAAAGCAACACTTTTCGATAAAGGAACGAAAGTGAATGTCACCTTCAACGATGTGGCAGGTTTGGATGAAGCGAAGGAAGAAGTAATGGAAATTGTTGACTTCCTGAAAAATCCTAAAAAATATACAGCGCTCGGTGGAAAAATTCCAAAAGGAGTTTTGTTAGTTGGTTCGCCAGGAACAGGAAAAACTTTATTGGCAAAAGCAATGGCTGGTGAAGCGCAGGTTCCGTTCTTTTCTATTTCAGGTTCTGATTTTGTGGAATTGTTTGTTGGTATCGGAGCATCGCGTGTTCGTGATTTATTTAAGCAGGCAAGAGAGAAAGCACCGTGTGTAATATTCATGGATGAGATAGATGCGATTGGTCGTGCGCGTGGACGCAATGTGATGCAGGGAGGAAATGATGAACGGGAAAATACTTTGAATGCATTGTTGGTTGAGATGGATGGATTTGCAACTGACGCAGGAGTAATTATTCTTGCAGCAACAAATCGCCCTGATGTATTGGACCCTGCGTTAATGCGTCCAGGAAGATTCGACCGTCAGATTTCTATTGACAAACCAGACATCGTTGGTCGCGAGCAGATATTTAAAGTGCATGTGAAAAATGTGAAAACTCCAAAAGATATTGATGTTAAAGGTTTGGCAGAACAAACTCCCGGATTTGTGGGAGCAGATATTGCCAATGTTTGTAACGAAGCTGCATTGATAGCAGCGCGCCGCGGAAAAAAAGAAGTAGAGCTTGCAGATTTTCAGGATGCAATTGATAGAGTGATTGGCGGATTGGAAAAGAAAAATAAAATCATCAGTCCCGAAGAGAAAAAAATTGTGGCGTATCACGAAGCCGGTCATGCTATATGTGGTTGGTTTTTAGAGCATGCTGACCCGTTAGTGAAGGTGAGTATTATTCCACGCGGTGTTGCTGCGCTTGGTTATGCGCAGTACAATCCAAAAGAACAATACCTGTACACCACTGAGCAAATGCAGGATATGTTGTGCATGACATTGGGCGGTCGTGCAGCAGAAGAAATTTCTTTCGGTCGCATTTCAACCGGTGCGCAAAATGATTTAGAGAAAATAACGAAGATGACTTATGCCATGATTACCATTTATGGTATGAATGATAAAATCGGAAACATCTCGTACTACGACCCTCATAATGAATATGGATTTACAAAACCATACTCTGAAGAAACCGCCAAGATGATTGATCAGGAAGTGCGCAAGCTGATTGATGATATGTATGTGCGCACTAAAAAAATATTAATGGAACACCGCGAACAGTTAGAAGCGCTTGCACAAGAATTATTGAAAAAAGAAGTTTTGTTCATGGCAGATTTGGAAAGGTTGATTGGCAAACGCCAATGGGAAATAAAGCAACCACCAGTTGTTGAAACTGCAAAAGAAGAAGTGGAGGAAAAGAAAACTGAAACTGCTATAGAATCTTCCACTCAATCAAAAATTGAGTGGAAACCTGATTTACCACTAGCTTAATTTATTTAAATTGAGTCGTCCTAAAATAAGTTGACGGTTATTTAAAGTAAGTGCGAAGAAAAAAAATCCTCCAAACCCTCCAAAGGTTTGGAGGATTTTTTTTCTGTTCGATTATTTTGTGTGTGAAGTTTTTTAGGTGTTTTCATTTGTAATGAAGTGTGCGGACGCATGGAGTTATAAATTCGAATACTTTGTTCAATTACTTTTTCTGCCTGATTAATATCTTCATAAGTGTGGAGCAGGAATTCAGTTTTTAAGATACCATTGATTCTTTCTGCTAATGCATTTTGATAGCAGTCGTATCCATCAGTCATACTGGTAATCAAATTATTTCTTTGAAGTAATTGCTGATATTCATCTGCACAGTATTGTAATCCCCGGTCGGAATGATGGATGAGCGGATGCTGATAGGTTCTGTTGCGCAATGCCATTTGCAATGCACGCATAACTCCTTCTGTTTTTAAATCTGAACTTAAATGATAGCCCATTATTTTTCTGCTCACTGCATCGGTGACTAACGACAGATAACTATTGCCTTGTTTGGTTTTCAAATAAGTAATGTCGCTCACCCACAAGCGTTCGACTGCTTGCGCATGTCTGCCTTTTACCAAATTGGGATGCTTGTGCAACCAGTGTTTGGAGAAAGTTGTTTTCGTATAGTTCTTCAATGGTTTTATCAGTAAGTGTTCGTGTCGAAGAAAACTGAAAAGTTTATCGCGTCCGACTTTGAGTTGTTGTTGCTTGAATTCTTTTTCCAGCAGATAGTAAAGTTTTCGTGTGCCTAAGCGAGGCATGAACTTTCGTTTGTTCATCACCAATTGTTTTACTTCCGCACGAATTTTTATTTGCGCGCATTGTCGTTTTTGTTTTTGATAATGCGATTGTCTGCTTACCCCAAACAGCTGACAGGATTTACTCAGACTTAGTTTTCCTGTTTGCTGGAGTTGCTCTGCTGCCTGGGGGAAGATTTTTTTCGGATGTTGATTCCGTATTGCTTCTCTGCAATTGCTACAATCGTGTTGAGCAATAAATTTTTGTCGCGCTCTTGCTGCAGAGCTGCCTCCAACTCTTTGATTCGTTGGTCCGGTGTTTTTTGTTTTGGTGTTGACACAAAGTGTACTTTAGGTTTTGACCAATCTAAAGTACCTAATTTTCTGAGCCATACCAATACAGTGCTGCGACCCTGAATGCCATACTTTATTTGCGCTCGCTTGTAGGTTAGTTCGCCTTTTTCTACTTCGTCAACCACTGCCAATTTAAAGCCCAGTGTGTAATCGCGTTGACTTCGTCGTTTCGCTTGTTGTTCTTCTTGTTCCATTTGATAAGTTGTTTTTGTGTCAACTTATTTCAGGACGAGACATCATTTATTATTTGTCTAATTATTCAAGCATTTTTTCCAATTTATTAATTCTGGATCCCTTCAACAAAAAGTAATACCCTGAAAATTTTTGTTGTTGAAAGTATTTTTTCAGTTCATCAACATCAATAAAAAGTTTGATTCTGGGTATAGGGGGCTTTAGTTTTTTTGCTGCTTCTGAAAATTCTTTTCCAACTAACCACAATTCCTTTAAAGGGATAGTTGTTAGTTGTTTTAATATCAGTTCATGTCCTGAGGCAGAATATTCCCCCAATTCAGCCATGTCACCTAGTACAGCAATTTTATTTAAAACAGGAAACTCTTTAAAATTTTCAATCGCGAGTTTCATGCTGCTTGGATTTGCATTGTAAGCATCAAGAATAAATGAATTGCCATCTTTTAATTGTTGCTGTGAACGATTGTTTGCTGGTTTATAATTTTCAATGGCTTTTTTAATTTTTTCTTTACTCACTTTAAAATGAACCCCAATTGCAGCGGCAGCAAGAATGTTTTCAATGTTATACTTTCCAACCAATTGAGTTTGTACTTCAAAAATTTCCCCATCAAAAAATGAAAGTTTTATTTTAAGATATGGAAATGAATTCAGTGCTTCTCCCCATACAATTGCATCTTTATAATTTCCATAAATAATACGATTCATTCCTTCTGATTGTTGAATCAAATCATCCTGAAAAGCTGAAACAAATGCAGTTGAATTATTTGTTTTCAGAAATTCATATACCTCGCCGTTTCCTTTTCTGACACCTTCAATACTTCCATAACCTTCCAGATGATCCATGCCATTATTGGTTATAATTCCATAATCAGGTTCTGCAATTTCACATAAAAATTTATTTTCTAAAAGATGATTCGCACCTAATTCAATTACAACCATTTCTGCTGTTGCTGGAATAGAAAGAAGAGTCAGCGGGACTCCGATGTGATTGTTCAGATTTCCATGCGTACAAAAGGTTTTAAATGATAATGACAGAACTGCGTATGCCAATTCTTTTGTTGTGGTTTTTCCATTGCTACCGGTTATTGAAATTACAGGGCATTTTAGTTGTCGGCGATGATGCTTCGCTAATTCCTGAAGAGTAACAAGCACATCATTTGCTAAAAATGTTTTCCCTTCAATAAAAAATTGCTGTTCATCAATTATTGCTATAATAGCTCCTTGTTCAATTGCATATTTAGAAAAACTATTTCCATTAAAGTTTGGGCCTTTCAAAGCAAAGAACAAACATCCTTTAGTAATTTTTCTTGTGTCTGTACAGATTCCTGTTGAATAAATATATAATTGATAAAGTTCATTGATTGTCATGGATCATTTTTGGCCTAAAAGTAAAAGTCCTCCGAAAAAAGAAATTGCTTTTTTCGGAGGACTAAAAGTTTTTTCTTATCGAAATTATTTATTTGCTTTCTTATATCCTTTGCTATCTAATTTTTTATTTGTTTTAACTTTAAAATAATTTCCGGCTTTGGTTTCATTTCCCATTGGGCTACCCAAACGCGCCATTGCGCAACGGAACCCTAAAGTAGCCAAATCCTGATTTTCATCTAAGTATCGGCGTGTTCCAGGTGACATCCAATAAGCACGATCAGACCATGATGCTCCTTTGTAAACTCTTGCCTTGTTATTTATCAAGGAAGAAACACCATATTGATATTCGTTCCACGATGAGCTATCACCATCAAGATAATCAATCACGTTTGATTTTTTGTAATTCAAGCGATTGATGTTTTCCTGTTCTGTAACTGGAATTTTAACAACACGACCAAGAGAATCTTTGTCAACATGGGCAAAGTCTTCATCCAAACTATCTTTATCAAACACATTACCACGGAAAGAATTAAAATCAACATCATCATAAAAAGTATAAGGACGATAAACATCCATGCACCACTCACTTACATTACCAGCCATATTATATAAACCATAATCGTTTGGCATGTATGAATATATAGGCGCAGTAATGTCAGCAGCATCGTTTAATCCACCTGCAATACCCATGTTATCACCGCGATCGCGTTTGTAGTTAGCTAAGAAATCTCCCTGCCATGAACCATGTTTCGAATCTCTTAGAACATCATTATTCCAAGGGTAAATTTTACGATCAGTAATTGTTTCTTCTCCTGCATAAGGATTGTTTCCAATCAAAGAAAGTGAAGCATATTCCCATTCAGCTTCAGTTGGCAAACGATATTCAGGTAAAAGAATACCATCCTCAATTCTAACTTTTCTTCTTCCTGAACCATTCGGACTTAAGTCTTTCAAATTCTTATTTACAATTCCTTCATATTGACCTACTATATAAGCGCCTGTATTGAAGTTATCCTGACCAATCTGATTATTATTTTTATCTAAAACGCCTTTCTCAACCATGATTCCTTCATTTACACGGTCAGTTCTCCACTTGCAATATTCATTTGCCTGTACCCATGTTACACCTACCACTGGATAAAAATCGTACGCAGGATAACGGAAATAATATTCAACATAAGGCTCATTATATGCTAACTCACGACGCCAAGATAAACTATCAGGTAAAGCATTTCGATACACTTCAGGAAAATCAGCTCCGAAAACACGGTTTACCCAGTATAAATATTCACGGTAATGAACATTGGCAACTTCGGTTTCATCCATATAAAATGAGGGGACTGAAACTGTGCGTGGAATATTATCATTGCTGAAAATCACATTCTGCTCAGTACTTCCCATAGTGAAACGACCTCCCTGAACTAAAACAAGGTTTGGTCCGGTTTGTTGGCCTCTGAATTTCAGTGATACCTGAAAACCACCCCACTTGGAGTCGTTATAATTCCAACCTGTGGTTGCAGATTTGTCTTTTTTACAAGAGGTTAAAAACAAAGCACCTAATGTAACGAGTACTAAAGGAATTCTTTTAAGCATCTGATTGAATTTGGATGTGTAAAATTGGTTAAACGCAAATGTAGCTAAAGTATTGTTTCATCAAAGTATGTCGGGACATTCAGTGTATCTCTTTTGTCGTCTTTCTTTCTCTCTGTTTTTTTGATCGCCGAGATTTACTGTTATTGAAATTTCATGGGTGCCTCCACTGTTTCCTCTTAATCCGGAAGTTGTGATGTCGTAACTGTATGCGGTTTTAAAAACACCTTTTTTTACTCCAAAAATTAATGACAAAGCATCGGGGTTTTTAACTGTGTATCTATAATTGAGGCCTGCAATTAATACTCCTGCTCCCGTCATTATGCCTGCATTTATTTGTCGGAATCTGCCTTGCTGAACCAACAAAAAATTAGGCGCGAAGAAAGATTTTGATCTTTTATTCTTTTTAAATTCATAACCAAAGTGAACAGCATATCTTACAGGAAGCGTTGATTTTGTTCCGGAATAAAATGAAATGTTAGGTTGAGTGATGTGCTTGATACCAACGCCGAAAAAAAGTTTTTTACTGAATATTAAAAAGCCCGCCCCAAAATCAACATAGCTTTTTGTTTGATAGAATGGAGCGTCTTCACCTGTTGCTTGCGTAACAGAAACCGAGTTCGGATCAATCATGTCAGTAAAAATAAATTTAGCATAATCAATTTTCAATTGAGAATATGAAGTGCTGAATCCGGCTTTCAATGCATAATTTTTATTCATTTTAAATTGATAGGAATAAAAACCAGTGAATTGTAAATTTGAATATAGACCATTTCCTTGCTGATCTGAAAAAGCAGATAAACCGATTCCGCCATTTATTTTTTCAATATCCTGATCATAACAAACCGAGTAGGTGGTATATGCATTATTTAATGATGGCCATTCATTCCGGAAGTTGGCAATAAATCTTGGCCCGATACCAACGCCTGCAAATGCCGGATTGAGATACAGAGGATTATTCAGAAACTGACTGAACTCTGCATCCTGTGCTTTTGTTATTTCACAAAATGTTAGTATGATTGACAAGATTAAGAGGTGTTTAAAGTGGCGCAACCGAATGAAGAATTTATTTTTTGAATCAACGCAATATCACTTCTTTTATTCCGTTGTGCAACAAAAATCTTAAATCCGGAAGACCGTTTATACTTTTAAACCTCCAATTTTGTTTCATGAAAAAAGGCTTTTTTTTATTTATCTCGTTTTATTTATTGAATGGTTCGCTTGAATCATCAGCACAAACTATCACCTCACCTGTTGTTATTTTGAATTGGGTTGATACGAGTAAACAAGTGGAATTACCAGATTTGAAAAAACATGATACTTATTATTTCAGTGGGGCGCAGTATGATTTAACGCGAACAGGAGTAATTCCTCTTTATGCCACCACAATAAAACTTCCTTTGAATTCATCTCCTGATATTAAAGTAGTAAATGCTATTTATGAATTAACCAATGAAAATATCACAATTGATTTCTCCAATGATATTAAAGCATCTTATTATTCAATTGGATACGAAAAAGGAAAACCTGTTGCAGATATTTATATCCCTGCGCTGAAAAAAAATAACCAGAACGGAAGCATTGAACGGTTAAAATCATTTCAACTTGAATATTCATTTATCTCTGATAATAAGGATAAGGATTTAGGAAATACCCCGAAATCATTTGCTGCAAATTCAGTTTTAGCAACTGGAAGTTGGTATAAAATAGGTGTAAATAAAGATGGAGTATATAAAATTGATAAATCTTTCTTGACCTCTCTAGGTTTAAATGCTAATCAGTTAAATCCTAAACATTTGAAAATATTTTTTTCAGGTGCAGGAATGATTCCTGAAAGTAACAGCACTGTACGAACTGATGATTTAAAAGAAATTGCATTATCGGTTGTAGGAGAGAGTGATGGAAAATTTGATGATGGAGATTTTATTTTATTTTATGGTCAAAACCCTAACCGCTGGTATCTTGATACATCAACTAATATGTTTTATCATGTTCAACATTTGTATTCTGATTTCACTTATTACTATTTAACAGTTGCGGCAAGTAATGGAAAAAGAATTTCGACAGTTGCCAGCGAACCTTTAACGCCAACTCAAACTTTCAATTACTTTGATGATTATGCTTATCATGAAGCCGATACAGCTAACTTATTATTAAGTGGACGAGATTGGTATGGTGAATCATTTAAATACATTCTCTCACAAGATTTTAATTTCAGTTTTCCTAATCATTTGATAGAAACAACTGCTCAGTTAAAAGCGGCCGTTGCTTCTCATACAATTACTGGTCAAGGAACAAGAAATTTTAACATCACTTTTAATGGCAGTCCACTTGGAAATATTATTGTTCCCGAAACATGTGGTGATTATACCTGTCCGGTTGCAACTGCAGTTTCACAATCATTTTCTTTTCTTCCAAGTTCAGATCAACTTAATGTAAACCTAACATATAGTAGTAATGCAGACGATGCTAATGGATGGTTAAATTATTTAGAACTGAATGTTAAACGATCGTTAATAATGAGCAGCGATCAAATGCCGTTCAGAGTTGCTGCTTCTGTTGGGGTTGGAAATATTTCAGAATTTGATCTCACAACTTCAACAGCTATTTCGGTTTGGGATGTTGCAAATCCTTGGGTGGTAAAATCAATTTCACTTATTGATAATGGAAGTACAAAATCATTTGTTGCGAAGACTGATGATTTGCATGAATATGTTTCTTTCAACGGAAATTCTTTTCTGACTCCAAATAATAATGGCAAAATAAAAAATCAAAATCTTCATGCAACACCTACCTCTGATTATATAATTGTTGTTCCATCAGATTTAAAATCGAGTGCCGATGATTTAGCTGCCTTTCATCAGCAAAATGATAATTTAAAAGTTCGCGTTTTTACAACCGATCAGATATACAATGAGTTTGGGGGTGGAATTGGTGACCCATCTGCCATTCGTGATTTTATGAAAATGCTTTATGACCGTGCAAATGGTGACACCACATTAATGCCGAAATACTTATTGCTTTTTGGTGATGGTTCTTTCGATTATAAAAACAGAATTGCAAACAACACCAACTTGGTTCCAACTTATGAAAGTTATGAATCGTTAAGCCCGATTAGTTCATTTAACTCCGATGACTTTTTTGGATTCTTAGATAATAATGAAGGAGGAAACTTACTATCTTCCAATTTTAAAATGGATGTTGCAGTTGGGCGCATTCCAGCAAAAAATGAAGCTGAAGCTGCTGATGTAGTAAATAAAATAAAATTTTATAAATCAGCCTCTTCACTCGGACCATGGCAAAATGTTTTAACTTTTTGTGCCGACGATGAAGATGGTAATACACATATTAATGATGCTGATGCTATAGCAAACTATGTTTCAACCAATAGTCCTGAATTCAATATTGATAAAATTTATTTAGATGCTTTTCAACAAATTTCTACCCCTGGTGGGGCGAGATATCCAGATGTAAATACCGCAATCAGTAACCGGATATATGCTGGTACTCTTATATTTAATTATATGGGACACGGTGGTTATACCGGATTAGCACATGAACGGATTTTAAGTAATGTTGATTTTGATGGCTGGACAAACATGTGCAAACTTCCGTTATTTATTACCGCCACATGCGACTTCAGTAATTTTGATGATGCAGAAATTGTTTCTGCCGGCGAACGGTTATTATTAAATCCGAATGGCGGAGCAATAGGTTTGGTTACTACTGTTCGACTTGTTTATTCGTATGCTAATTATGATTTGAATCTTAATTTTATGAAACAGGTTTTCAGAGTTATTAACGATAAACCAATTTCGGTGGGTGAAGCATTGCGCATTGGAAAAAATAATGTAACATCTGATGCAACTAACAATCGTAAGTTTACTTTCCTAGGTGACCCTGCTATTTCATTAATCAATTCTTCAAATCAGGTTTTAACTTCTACAATAAAATCACATCCGGTTAATAGTATTCCCGATACATTAAAAGCATTGGAAAAAATTACCATCACCGGATTTGTAGCGGATAAAAGCGGAACAAAAATTTCGTCTTACAATGGAATTGTTTATCCGATTGTGTATGACAAAGCTGTTACCTATCAAACATTACACAATGATCCTGAAAGCCCGGTTAAACAATTTCAGTTGCAGAAGAATGCAATATTTAATGGAAAAGCAAGTGTGAAGAATGGCAATTTCTCTTTCACTTTTATTGTACCAAAAGATATTTCGTATCAATATGGTTTCGGTAAATTAAGTTACTATGCACAGGATGGAAATTCAAGTGCGAGCGGATATAAAAAAGATGTTGTGGTGGGTGGTTCAGCCGATAGCTTTGATTTAGACAACACAGGTCCGCACATTGATATTTACATGAACGACGAAAAATTTGTTTTTGGTGGCATGACTGATGAGAATCCAACTTTGTATGTGAAACTAAAAGATGAAAGTGGCATTAATACAGTAGGAAATGGAATTGGTCATGATGTTACGGGAATGAAAGATGAAGATTCAAAAAGCACTTTTTTAATGAATGAATTTTATGAGGCAAACCTTGATGATTATCAAACAGGAACCATTCGCTATCCATTAAAAAATCTTTCTGACGGACGACACAACATCACCGTAAAAGCCTGGGATGTTTACAATAATTCCAAAGAAAGTTATACTGAATTTATTGTTGCATCGTCAGCGCAAGCTGCTCTATCTCATGTGTTGAATTATCCAAATCCATTTACCACTCAAACTGAATTTATGTTTGAACATAATCTTTCAACTGGAATGTTACAGGCTAAAATTGAAATTTATTCGGTAAGTGGAAAGTTGGTAAAAACCATACAAGAAACCATTGATAATGGCATCAATGATGGTAATGCATGCATGGGAGAAACAAATACCGGTTCCTATCGTGTAAATGGAATAATGTGGGATGGAACCGATGATTTTGGCGATGCAATTGGAAAAGGAGTTTATGTTTACCGCGTTAGCATTAATAATGATTCAGGACAAAATGCAAATACCTTTGAAAAATTAGTGCTTTTAAAATAACTTTGAACCTTTAGAAAACACCAAGATGAATATTAATACGATAAGAAATTTGTTATGCGTTACTTTATGCGTGGCAAATAGTATCCCAGCCTTTTCTCAGATTTCTACTAATGAATTGGATGGGAGAATTAATACAATAAATACATCGGTTCCTTTTCTTCGTATAGATCCCGATGCCCGATCAGGTGCAATGGGTGATGTAGGCATTGCAATTTCAGGTGATGCAAATTCAATTTACTGGAACACTGCAAAAATTCCTTTTACCGAAAAGAATACGGCACTCTCAGTTACTTATACTCCGTGGTTAAAAGAATTAGTAAGCGATATTTTCTTGGCCGATATTTCTGCTTACAAAAAATTAGATGAAAATCAGGGAATAACTGCTTCACTCAGATATTTTTCTTTAGGGAGTATAACCTTCACAAATATTCAAGGTCAAGTGATTGGAAATTTTAATCCACGCGAGTTTACTTTTTCTGGAGGTTATGCACGAAAGATTGCTGAAAATTTTTCAACTGGTGTTAATCTTTCTTATATCTATTCAAACTTGGCCGCAGGTCAAAGTGTAAGTGGTGTTCCGATTAAGGCTGGAACAGCTGCAGCTGCCGACATTTCATTCTTTTATCATAAAGATGCAAAGTTTGGTAAAACAAAAGGCAACTACAATATCGGATTAACAATTTCCAACATCGGAAATAAAATCACCTATACCCAATCAGCTGAAAATAAAGATTTCATTCCAACAAACATGGGTTTAGGTGCAGGAATAAATTTCAAATTTGATGATTATAACTCATTACTATTTGCCGGAGAGGTAAATAAACTTTTGGTTCCAACTCCTGACAGCGCAGGTTTATTCAGAACCAAAAGTGTTCCATCAGGATTGCTTGGTTCTTTTTCTGATGCTCCAGGTGGAGGTAAAGAAGAATTTCATGAATTAATGTTTTCTGTTGGAAGTGAATATTGGTATAAAAATCAATTTGCAGTTCGCGCAGGATATTTTAATGAGCATTCTACAAAAGGAAACAGAAAATATTTAACTGCAGGGGTAGGGATAAAATACAATGTATTCGGTTTGAATTTTTCTTATCTCATTCCTACCAGCAGTCAGAAAAATCCACTTGATAACACTCTTCGTTTCAGCTTGATGTTTGAGTTTGATAAAACCAAAGCATCTAAAACAGCCCCAACTACCACTGAATAAATGAATATCAGAGTTGGATATGGTTTTGATGTTCATCAATTAAAAAAAGACCGCCCCTGTATTCTCGGGGGCGTTTTAATTCCCAGCAATATTGGTCCTGATGGTCATTCTGATGCAGATGTTTTAATCCATGCAATATGTGATGCGCTGTTGGGTGCAGCAAACCTTCGCGATATTGGTTTTCATTTCCCAAATACAGATGCCCGATTTAAAAATATTGACAGTAAAAAATTATTAGCTGAAGTTGTTAAACTATTAGCAACAAAAAATTACAGAATCGGAAATGTTGATGCTACTGTAGTTTTAGAAAGCCCGAAATTAAATCCACATATTCAAGCAATGCAAAAAGTGCTTTCTTCTGTTTTAAATATTGAGGAAGATGCGGTTTCCATAAAAGCAACAACCAATGAATTGCTTGGCTATGTTGGTCGTGAAGAAGGTGTGAATGCTTCGGCAGTTGTGCTGATTTTCAAAGATTGATTTTTATTAGTTGTTGAAAATAATTCCTTGACTATTCGATTCAGTCAATGCTGTTATTTTTGCCTTTCAAATAATTTATTTTATGTCGAATTTGAAAGTGGGAATTGTTATGGGTTCTGATTCAGACCTTGAGGTGATGAAGGAAGCTGCTGTGATTTTTGAATCATTTGGAGTTCCATATACAATTACAGTAATGTCCGCACACCGCACACCTGAGCGCGCTGCAGATTTTGCAGGCAATGCACATAAAAATGGTTATGGAATAATAATAGCCGGTGCGGGCGCAGCAGCACATTTAGCGGGGGTAATGGCTTCGCTCACTCATTTACCTGTAATCGGGGTTCCTGTTTTAGCAAAAAGTTTAGCCGGAATGGATTCGCTGTATTCCACCGTGCAAATGCCTCCAGGAATTCCGGTTGCGACTGTTGCTATCAATGGTGCACAGAATGCAGGTTTACTTGCCGTTCAGATTTTAGCATTGAGTGATGTAACACTTTCTGAAAAAATGATTGCTTACAAAAAGAAGTTGGGTGATACAGTAAATGCAAAAGCAGAGAAGCTGGAAAAAATCGGGTATAAAAAATATTTAGAAGAGAAATAGGTTCTAATCAATTCTGTTTTGTTTGTTTTTGCTTTGAAAGAAAAATAAGAGCGAAAAATTTATTCGGACAAACTGATAGCTGAACCAAGTGCTCAATAAATGCAGATAACTTTTATTTGAGTATTCACTCAAAGTAATTTCACGACAATCGTTTCGAATAATTTCATCCATTTCATTTTGAAATTTTTCTGCAAGCTCATTTGACTTCAAATCAATATTCATTTCAATACTACTATAGTTGCTGAGGTTATTAATATTATAAGAACCTATGGTTAACCATTCTCCATCCACTGCCATCACCTTTGAGTGAACCACTGAAGGATTGTATTCAAATAATCTGATTTTATTCCGAAGCATCCATCCGTATAAATATTCGGTAGCACCTTTTGCAAATGGAACATCGGCTTTTTCGCTAAGGACAATTTTAATTTCAACTCCGCGTTTGGTTGCTGATTTTATAACTTTTCTTAAGGTAAGTCCGGGCATGAAGTATGCTGCTGCCAAAACAATATTTTTCTGAGAAGATTTTATTGCTCTTGTGTAAGAATACCTGATTTGGTTTTTGCCTCTTACCCAATCGTTTTGTCGTACGCTTGCTAAAACCTTAATTAAATTTTGCTCATGCGGAAATATATTTTCAGCGGAGTTAATTTTCAGCGGAAGAAATTTTTTCAATTCAAGTTTTTTACAAGCTGAGGTAAGTTGTTTGCTTATAGTTCCGCTTAACAGAACTGCATAATCAAGCCAGGCAATTTCATTTTTTGTACCTCTGTACCGATTTGAAATATTAATTCCGCCAACTAAAGAATGTTGCTCATCTATTACAATAACCTTATGATGCAATCTTCTTCCAATCTGCAATTTAAATCCTTTTAAAAGTGGTTCGAATCTTCGGATATAAATTCCATCGACTTTTAATTCTTCAATGGTTTGCTTGTTTATTCCACCTGAACCATATGCATCAACTAAAATTGAAACAAAGACACCACGCTTTGCTGCTTTTTTTAAATGATCAAGAATTTCCTGCCCCGTTTCATCCAAATCAAAAATGTAAACATGTATCAGAATTTCGTGTTGTGATTTTTCAATCAGATTAATTAAGAAAGAAAAATATTCTTCGCCACCATGTATAATCTGTGCATGAGCAGGAATTAATTTTCTGGGAGAAATATTTTTCAAAATTCAAATATCAATCGGCAAAAGTGATTTCATTTTCTGCAAGCAACGGAAGATTTTTAAAACGCAATATCATTTGGGCAACTGTAATAACATCACGGCGATTGTATTCAACAATTCTGCTGAGTCCGTTTTCTTTCCAATAAACTCTGCCGACATCTTTACCATCCATATCGGTTTTTGGCGATGGTAATCCAAGAACAGCAGCAAGCAATCGAAGTGATGTAAAATGTTTGTAGTCGCCAAACCGCCAGAGTTGCATGGTATCAACCCAATGAACTTCGTAAGGTTTTTTTCCGCTCACATCCATCAGTGATGGGATTTCAATTTGCAATGCCAGCATTCGTCTGCACAAGTACGGAATATCAAACTCGCGAACATTGTGTCCGCAGAATAAATACTTGTCGGCTGAATAATATTTTTTCAACAGTTCGGCAAAGTCTTCCAAAATTTTTCGTTCATCATCTCCCGAAAATGTTTTCAGCCGGAATTTCCAACTGCTCTTTTTGTCTTTCCGAAAAAATATTCCGATGGTGATGCAAAGTACTTTTCCAAACTCCGCATAAATAGCTGCATGATTAAAATAATGTTCATCGGGGTTTTCTTTTTCTTCACGCAATCGCGATGATTTTATTTCCCATAAATCTTTCCATTCTGCATCTAATTTTTTGATTGATGGAAAAGCTGGTGCCGTTTCAATATCAATGCACAAAAGATTTGACAGGAAAATATTGTTAAGCATAATTTTTATTCAGTTAATAGAATAAAAATAACAGAGAATATTTATCTGCTGAATAAGATTGTTAAAAAATTAAAAAAGATAAAATCGCTGAACGAAAGAGACTTAGATAATATCCATGTAGCGAACACCGCAGGTGAATACGAATGGAAGACTAATCCAGAAAATGCCGGGATAAATCATAAGCAATGCAACCATCAATCCTACTGATAAAATAAATCCGATACCGTAAAGCGCTTTTGATTTTTTGTTTTCTGCTTCTCCCATTGCTGTAATTTTTTGAAGGCGCTAACATAATTGCAAAGAGTTAGTTATGCAAATTGTAAATTTTTCTGCAATCTTCTTTTAAAAAGGAACTAAGCATTGCCTTGTATGTTAAGTTAGCAATCTGCTGAATCAATCATGAACATCCGCTTCACAAAATTTCTGAAAAACGAAAACGGAGGAACTCCTTTTGAGCGACTGCTGAATTTGTTTTTACAAATGCTCACCTACACAAAAGGCGATGCAGCGGAAGCGTTGGATTGGCTGAACGAACTCGACCGCGAACACGGAATCACCAACGAAGAATACGGCATGGGCGATTTCATCGAAGACCTGAAAAAGAAAGGTTACTTGAAAGAAAATCCGGTGAACGGAAATTTTGATATCACTGGAAAAAGCACACAAGTCATTCGCAAAAAAGCATTGGAAGAAATTTTCGGCAAGCTGCGCAAAGCAGGTGCAGGTCAACACAAAACTTTTCACAGCGGAACAGGCGATGAACTCACTTCCGATTCACGCGCTTATCAATTCGGCGATTCAATTGACACCATTAATCTCACTTCTTCCATTCACAATGCGCAGGTCAATCATGGCATTGATGAATTCAATCTCACCGAAGATGATTTAGTGATTACCGAGCGCGAACACAAAACACAAACGAGCACAGTGCTCATGATTGATATTTCGCACAGCATGATTTTATATGGCGAAGACCGAATCACTCCTGCAAAAAAAGTGGCAATGGCTTTCAGCGAATTAATCATGACCCGATATCCGAAAGATACATTGGATGTTTTGGTTTTTGGTGACGATGCATATCCCATTGAAGTAAAAGATTTACCATTCTTGCAAGTCGGTCCGTTTCATACCAACACGGTTGCAGGTTTAGAACTCGCAATGGAAATGCTGCGCAAACGCAAAGCCATCAATAAACAAATCTTTATGATTACCGATGGAAAACCATCGTGCCTGAAACAAGGCGACCGATATTACAAAAACAGTTTCGGGTTAGACCGCATCATCGTGAACAAGTGTTACAACCTCTCGGCCCAATGCAAGCGATTGAAAATTCCCATCACCACTTTCATGATTGCGAGCGATAATTATTTACAGGAATTCGTTCGCGAGTTCACCGAAATAAATAATGGTCGCGCGTTTTATTGCGCACCCGATGATTTAGGAGAAATAATGTTTGTTGATTACGAAAAAAACAGAAAGAAGAACATACGATAACATGAACATAGAAAAAATTAAGACGCTCGGCGATTTGAAAAAATCAGGTTACAAATCGAAAACAGTAAAAGAAGAATTGCGCGACAACCTCATCATCGCCATCAAAGAGAAAAAAAATTATTTCGAAGAAATAAAAGGATACGACGAAACCGTGTTGCCACAATTGCATCACGCCATTCTTTCCAAACACAACATCATTTTACTAGGCTTGCGCGGACAGGCGAAAACAAGAGTTGCGCGATTGATGGTAAACCTGCTTGATGAATTTATTCCTGTTGTGGATGGAAGCGAACTGAATGATGACCCGATGAATCCGATTTCGCGGCAGGCAAAAGATATCATTGCCGAAATGAAGGATGCCACTCCCGTTCGCTGGATGATTCGCGATGAGCGTTACACCGAAAAACTCGCCACACCCGATGTATCCGTTGCCGATTTAATCGGCGATGTTGACCCCATAAAAGCCGCCACACTCAAACTCGCTTATGCCGATGAGCGGGTGATACACTACGGATTAATTCCGCGCTCGCACCGCTGCATTTTTGTGATTAACGAATTGCCCGATTTGCAGGCGCGCATACAGGTTGCGCTCTTCAATATTTTGCAGGAAGGCGATGTGCAGGTGCGCGGTTACAAAATGCGCCTCCCGCTCGATATTCAGTTTGTGTTCACTGCCAACCCCGAAGATTATACCAACCGCGGCTCCATTGTTACACCGCTCAAAGACCGCATCGGCTCGCAGATTCTCACGCACTATCCCAAGAGCGTCGAAATATCCGAAGCCATCACGCAGCAGGAAGCAAAAATTGCCGATGCGCAAAAACAAAATATTCTCATTCCGCAATTGCTGCGCGAACTCATCGAGCAGATTGCCATCGAAGCGCGTGACAGCGATTGGATTGATAAAAAAAGTGGCGTGTCGGCGCGGCTCACCATTTCCGCTTTAGAAAATTTATACAGCGTGGTCGAGCGCCGGTTATTACTCACCGGCGAAACAAAAGGCAGCGCGCGCGTCAGTGATATTTACGGAATCATTTCCAGCATCACCGGCAAAGTCGAGTTGGTGTACGAAGGCGAACTCGAAGGCATGTCGAGCGTGGCGCAGCAACTCATTGGCAAAGCCATGCGCACATTGTTTCTAAAATATTTTCCCAATCCCGAGAAAACAAAAAAATCCAAGCAGGTCGCCAACCCGTTTGCCGCCATCATCAATTGGTTCAACGAAGCAAACACGGTGGACATACTTTCTGT
>BJGQ01000006.1 GCA_014190575.1 Bacteroidota bacterium
CTCGTGGAGTTTGTAAAACAACACGAGCAAGATGAACCCAAGCACCTCATAGATGAACTCACCGATTACCTCGTATCATTCAAAGGCCAGAAAAAAATGTTCAGTGACGATATAAGCATCTTAGTTTGCCGTTTCTTTGCCAACAAAAAATGATAAAAAATTTGTATTGATATTTCTAATCACTTACCATAATATATTTGACCGCTCGTGTCAGGCTTAACTTTTCAATTCTCTCCTTATTGGTTATTGGTGTGTGTGCTCACCGGAGTGCTGTATGCATTCGTGTTGTACTACCGCGAAACACATTTTACCGAAGCCGGTCAAAAACCAAAGTGGTGGTTGTATGCATTGGCAGTGGTGCGCGCCGTTGTGGTTTTTTTCATTGCCGCATTACTGCTTTCACCATTATTGAAATTAGTGAATCACGAAACCGAGAAGCCCATTGTTTTATTGGCGCAGGATAATTCAGCAAGCATACGCATGCACTTCAAACAACAGGATTCTGCTGCATACACCAATAACTTCAATAAACTGCACGATGCTTTATCAAAAAATTACGAAGTAAAAACTTACCTCATTGGTAGTAAAGTTCGTGAAGGCGCGCTGGCAGATTATAAAGACGGCAGCACCAACCTCTCCGATTTTTTTGAGCAGGTACAGAATTTATATTCCAATCAAAATCTTGGTGCCATCATTCTCGCATCCGATGGAGTTTACAACGAAGGAAGCAATCCTGTTTATTCCACCGGAGAAAAAATGGCTCCTGTTTATACCATCGCGTTGGGAGATACAACAGTGAAAAGAGATTTGCTGATTTCGAAAATGTATTTTAATCCGGTTGCGTATCTCGGAAATAATTTCAGTGTGCGTGCCGATGTGCAGGCGCAGAATTGCAAGGGCGAAGCAATCAAGTTGCAGGTGTTTCGTGTGGAAGAAAACACCAATCGTTTGTTGCAGGAACAAAGTTTTACTACCGAATCAGATTACTTTGTAAAGCCCGCCGAGTTCACTTTCGCTGCCGATAAACCCGGCATTATTCATTATCGTTTTGTGTTGAACCAACTGAGTGATGAAGTCACTTTCGCCAATAACACCACCGATGTTTTTGTGGAAGTGCTGGAAGTAAAAGAAAAAGTTTTGCTGCTCGCCAATGCGCCGCATCCTGATATCGCCGCATTGAAGCAAGCCATTGAATCAAATAAAAATTATGAGTGCGACATTGTGTATGCCCAGGGAAATAATGCTGATGTAAAAGATTACAGCTTAATAATTTTTCATCAGTTGCCAAGTAGTGGACAAACTGCACAAGGAATTATTGCTGCTGCTCAGGCGCAAAAAAAATCAATGCTGTTTATCACGGGAGCGCAAACAAGTATTTCACTTTTCAATGGAGCGCAGGATGCTTTAAAAATTAATGGCGGCAATAATTCAATGGGTGAAGCCACTGCCGCTCCTGAAAATGATTTCACTTTATTTAATCTTTCAACAAACGCAATGCAAGCATTGCAGGTATTTCCTCCACTGAAAGTTCCGTTCGGCGATTATCGTCCGGCGCCTTCAACGGTGGTTCTTGCTTATCAGAAAATCGGAAATGTTTCAACCAAGTATCCACTCATTTCTTTTTATCAGTCACTCGATTCTAAAATCGGAGTCATCAGCGGCGAAGGAATATGGCGCTGGCGCAATTATGATTTTCTGCAACACAAAACCGGTGATGTGTTCAATGAAATAATAACTCGCACTGTTCAGTACCTGTCAGTAAAGCCCGATAAAAAACAATTTCGTGTGACACCCGAAAACCGAAGCCGCAGTGGCAACGAACGAATGTTCAGCGAAAGCGAAGCAGTAATTTTCAATGCAGAATTATACAACGACACTTACGAACCCGTGAACCAACCCGATGTGAAACTGGTGGTGAGCGACGAGAAAGGAAAAGAATTTAATTATGTAATGAACCGCAACGGAACCGGATATACTTTGAATGCAGGAAGCTTTGCTTCCGGAAATTATTCGTACACCGCTTCAGTCATTTTTAACAATAAAAGTTTTACTGAGAAAGGAGAATTCATGGTGAGTCCGTTGCAATTAGAAAATTCACAAACACGAGCCGACCATCAGTTACTGAATTTACTCAGCACAAAAAGTGGCGGCAAACTTTTTTATCCGAATCAGATAGATGAATTAATAAAAACAATTCAAACGCAGGAAAGCATTAAGCCGGTAATCTACACCACACAAAAAACCGAATCGGTCATCAACCTCAAATGGATTTTCTTTTTACTCGCCGGACTTTTATCTGTTGAGTGGTTTGTAAGGAAGTATAATGGTGGGTATTGATTGTAGGAGCGATCTTTTTTTATTTTGTTTTATAATTAGTTGACTTGTTTCAATTAAATATTTTATGGCCGATCTTTTAATTATGTTTGACATTCATCTTGGATTTTTTTTTACTTCTTAAAAAATGAAATCAATAACATTCACAATTTTATTATTGTTAAGTATCATTTCATTTTCACAAGCACAATTTCCTGCGTACACATTTTCAAATACAGGAATTGACAAAGGGTATTTTTTATTTACTCCAACTGATCAAAATGGAATGGCTCCAAGCAGCCATTACTTCGCAATCATGGATTATACCGGTCATCTGATTTATTATTTTAATGGCTACTCTCAGGCAACAAGTTCAATAATTAATTTCAGTTTATTCAAAAATCATTTATTCAGTTTTTACAGAGGAGGTAAATTCTTTTTAGCCGATAGTAATTTTAATGTTGTTGATACCATTACTGCTACATCCGGATATTATAATGATCCGCACGATATTCAGTTGCTTTCAAATGGCAACTACATCATTCTTGCAAAAGAATTAGTGACGATGGATTTAAGTGGGTTCAATTTATTCACGCATACTTATAGTCCTGGGGATAGCAGCGCATTGGTTACATGCGGAGTCTTGCAGGAATTTAATCCTGCAGGCCAGTTAGTGTGGCAATGGAAAACACAGGATCATTTTACATTTGATGAGGCTCATCCATTCTGGCTTTTTGCACCTGATACACTTGACTGGTCGCACTTAAATGCAGTGGAAGAAGATTTAGATGGAAATATTTTAGTAAGCAGTCGATTTTTTAATGAGATATTTAAAGTTAATCATACAACCGGAAATATTATGTGGCGACTTGGGGGCTCTCACAACCAATTTACTTTTATAGGTGATTCAATTCCTTTTAAAGGGCAACATGATATAAGAGTTCATCCGGATGGTTCATACACCTTGTTTGACAATGGGTTTTTCTATCCAAGCCATAAAGCAAAAGCAGAACAATTTTTACTTGACACAGTTGCATACACTGCTACTTTTATTCGAAAAGTGTATGCCGCCAATTTTGGATTTAGTGGTTCCAGAGGAAATGCCCAGTTTTTCAATAATGGAAATGTAATGATTGATTGGGGAGGAATGAGCAACGACAATCTTGTTTTTTCAATCGTTGATTCTTCCAATTCAGAAATTTGCAGACTATCTTTTGACGATTCATTGACTTCTTACAGATCTTATTATTATCCCGAATTGCCTTTCCAAATTAATCAGCCTGAAATTTCATGTTTCGATTCATTGGGATATACTTTATTGCGTGCACCGGAGGGTTATGCTAAATATATGTGGTCGAATGGAAGCACCACTTCTTCAATTGTTGTTCAGGCCCCCGATACTGTTTGGGTTTATGTGCAATCAGGCACAATGGAAGGAATGCTTTCGTCAAAAAAATTTATTGTAGATGGGAATACTCAATGTGAAAATTTTATTCCGAATTACAATAGTGGATTGTTAAAAATATTTCCAAATCCAACGACTGATATTGTTTTTGTCTCGGGGAAAATGGTTTCATTAATTGAGATAGAAAATTTACTTGGGCAGAAAGTTTTTAATGAAACTTATTCTGATAGTTTAATGACTCGTGTTATTTCAATAAATAATTTTTCTCCATCTATTTATTTTATAAAAATAAAAACAGAAGAAAGCGACTTCATTTATAAAATTGAAAAATTTTAGAATTTATTTTTATTTCAAACGCTCTGTCAACAATCGAATTTCCAACACGGGTGAAAATTTCTGATAAAGAATATTATAAGTCGCATTTGCAATGGGCATATCAACTTTGTATTTTTTATTCACCTCATTAATGCATGCAGTTGCATAATATCCTTCGGCAACCATATTCATTTCTAACTGAGCGCTTTTTACTGAATATCCTTTTCCAACCATGTTTCCAAATGTGCGATTGCGACTGAATTGAGAATATGCAGTTACCAATAAATCGCCTAAGTAAGCCGAATCTTTAATATCGCGGGTAATTGGATGAACTGCTTTTACAAACCGCTCAATCTCTTCAATGGCATTGCTGATAAGTACTGCCTGAAAATTATCGCCATAAGCCAATCCATTACAAATACCCGATGTTATTGCATATACATTTTTTAGAACAGCAGAATATTCTGTTCCGTAAATATCATCACTTGTATTTGTTTTCATGTATCGGCAATGAAGCATTGCAGCGACCTTTTGCGCCAGCTGCTGATCTGAGCTTGCAATTGTTAAGTACGATAGTTTTTCGAGCGCAACTTCTTCAGCATGACACGGACCGCTGATGACCACAAAATTATTTAAGGGCAAATTATATTGTTGATGAAAAAAATCGGCCATCACCAGATTATCTCCAGGAATCATTCCTTTCACAGCTGAAACTATAAATTTATTTTTTAAATCCTGTGTATGAAGAATACTTAATGTTTCTTTTACAAATGCAGAAGGAATAGCCAGAAAAATAATATCGGCTTTACGAATTGTATCAATCAGATCATCTTGAATTTGAACGAACTCTTTTTCAAAAAATACAGAACTGATGTATCTTGAATTATTTCCGTGTTCTTTCAGCGACTTACGAATATCTGCATTTCGAATCCACCAATTTACAAGGTGTTTGTTTTCTGTAAGAACTTTTACAAGAGCAGTTGCCCAGCTTCCGCCACCAATCATTGCCACTTTAGGATTGCTGTTCATCATGATTATTAAAATTACAGAGCGAACTTAAGCAAAAACCCAAATGAAAGTATGCGGATAAGAGTATGAAGAATAAAAACAATAATTTTTTTCTGAAATATTGATTAACGAATTGATATGTTCATTAATAATTTTTAAAATACCAATAATAATTTTTTACAAAACTAAGGTTTGGTATAAATAATCTGCCGCACATATAAATTTTTTCCGACATGAATTTTTACAAGATATGCTCCTGATGGAACTGAACTATCGAGTGTAAATACTTCATTGATAATTCCGCTTTGTGTTTGCGGTGTTCGTGTTTCAATCACTTCACCTTCTCGATTTACAATTTCCAAATTGGTGGCTCCTGATTGATTTAATGGTATTTCGAAGTTCACCTCGAATACACCGGTTGTTAATTTTGGTGAAATGGAAATCAAATCGTGAAATTCCATGCTTCTTCCCCCACCGTTTGCCACTTTTTTTTTAGATTTCTTAACAGTTAAATCTTTATCGGTTAACAGATGGCTGTTGTCTTCAGAATGAATTCCATTTTGACTTGAATTATTGTTTACGAGACTATCACCTCGGTCAATATTTGGCGCATTTAAAAGAGTATCGGTTTTTATTGTTATTCCTGCTTTTACAATATCACTTTGTGTCACATTTTGTGTGAAAAAGAATATGCCTACAATAAATGCAGCTATTCCAAATCCTCTTGAAGAAAGTTGGAGCGTTCTTTTAAGAGTAATTACCCTTTTTACTTTTACAGTTGTTGTAAAACTTAGTCTTCCCATGTTTTATAGAATAACAAGCGCTTTTACTAACTCAAATTAAAAAAGTTGTATACTAATTTTGGGATAAATAAATATTTGATTAGAGAATAAGGACAATAGAAAATGTTATCTCTTTTTTATTTTTTCTTCGATTGAAGTAGTACTGAATCCGATTAATAACGGAACTACCTGCACACTACCACCTGCTGTAATCACTTCTTTTGAACCAACTATTTGTTCAACGGAATAATCTCCGCCTTTTACCAGCACATCAGGATGAATATATTTTATCATTTCCAGCGGGGTTTCTTCATCAAATAATATAATTGCATCTACACAACTCAATGCTGCAAGTACAAGTGCGCGTGAATCCTGATTTTGAAGCGGACGACCTGGTTTTAGTTTTGAAACAGATGCATCAGTATTCAATCCAACAATTAATCTGTTGCCGAAGTCAGCTGCGGTTGTTAAAGTATGAATATGCCCTGAGTGCACAATATCAAAGCAACCATTTGTAAATACAATTTTTTGTGAGAGCAATTGCCATATATGAATGAGTTTTCCTAACTCATCCTTTGTAACAATTTTTTTTTGAATGATTTCAAGCCTGCTCATTCGCTATTGGTTTTGAAACACGATTGTAAAATGGAAGCGCAAAAAAAGAAAGAGCACCAAAAATAATTACTGCCATTGTTTGTAGCCCATGACACAAAGTTGCATACGATAATCCATCCATTTGACTTAAACCGTACACCATCATGGTTTGAGTTACGATGTAGTGATAGGCGCCAATTCCGCCCTGCACTGGAACAACAAAACCCAATCCGCCAAAAATCATAATTGTAATTCCTTGCATTGCATTCATGTGCGATGAAAAATCAAAACAGAAAAAACAGAAGTAAGCCATTAATGTATAACAACTCCAAAGTATAATTGTGTGGGCCACAAACCAGCCCTTGCTTTTCAAACGGCGAATAGTATTTAAACCCTCCATAAATCCTTTCAATACTCCCAATAATTTCCGATAAAAATTTGTGGTTTTAAAATGAATAAGAAAACGCCAGATAATAAATACTACCACAGCCACAATTGCGAATGTGATAGCATAAAAAACAATTCCTTTACTCATATACCCGATTATTTTATCGGCAAACGGAGTAAGAAAATTATTCATCACAAAAGTTGATAGTAATTCAAATTGGGCGAGCACTACAAATATTAATACTAGAAATAGTGAAAGAACATCTACTACCCGCTCCGCAACTACAGTTCCAAGTAGCGATTGAACTGGAATTTTTTCATAACGATTGAGCACCGTGCATCTTGTAATTTCTCCAAGCCTTGGAACAGCAAGATTTGCAAGATATCCGGTCATGACTGCTGCAAAAGTGTTTGCCAATTTTGGTCGGTAACCAATAGGATGAATGAGCATATTCCACCTTATTGCTCTTGATATATTACTTACCATGGCAAAAAATAAAGCAGGTAATAACCACCAGTAATTTGCTTTTGCCAGCGTATTTTTTATTGCATTAAAATCCTGGCCGCGAAATGCCAACCAGAAAAAAAAAATACCAATTACAAGAAATAAAATGAGTTTTAGAGAGGAAAGAATCTGTGATTTCATCAGTTCTTCAATCTGTTATTATCATCCGGAAAGACCAAAGCAGGTTTAAAAGATTTTGCTTCTTCCTTATCTAAAAGTCCGTATGATATTACAATCACGATATCACCCACTACAGCTTTTCGCGCTGCTGGCCCGTTCAAACAAATAACACCCGAACCACGCTTACCTTTTATAACATAAGTTTCAATACGCTCACCGTTGTTAATGTTTACGATTTGAACTTTTTCATTTTCTATCAAATCGGCGGCATTCATTAAATCTTCGTCAATGGTAATGCTGCCAACATAATTAATGTCAGCTTCTGTCACCTTCACACGGTGAATCTTCGACTTTACTACTTGTATCATCATTGTGCGCAAATGTAAAATTTCTGGTCATATCATCGTTATATAACCGAAGTGCCCAAATGACGCAGAAATTTTTTTAATAAATTAAGCTTATTTCTCACAGCCGATGAGACACTATGTTAATTTATTTTCAATCAGAATATTATCAATCAACCGCACTCCATTAATCCAGATCGCAGTTAAAATAATTGTTAGTTTTCCTTTTACAATAATTTCAACAGGACGCAAAGTTTCGGCATCGCAAATTTCTAAATACTCAACAATGGAGTCAGGAATTTTTTTTAGTCTTTTTATTCCTTCCTCTCTCAATGCTTTAACGGAACTGAACTCATTTCTCTTTTCCTTTAAAAAAAATAAAGTTTGTGATATTACTGCCGCATTATTCCATGCTTCTTCATTCAATCTAACATTTCGAGAACTCATAGCAAGTCCACTTAGTTCTCTTACAATTTCACACACTTCAATTTTTGTTTGAAAATTTTCCAACTCAATCATCTTTCTAATTACCTGAATTTGCTGGAAATCTTTTTGACCGAGATATAAAACAGCAGGATTTACTTTTTTCATTAAACGGTATACTACATTGGCCACTCCTTGAAAATGCCCGGGACGAAAAGCAGCTTCCAGTACTTTGTCATAGTACCCTAAATCATAATTTTTTAATTCAGGTTTTCCTTCCGGATAAATTTCTTGTGAAGCAGGTAAATACAATACAGAACAATCTGCCTTCAAAAGCATTTCCATATCGTGCTCAATGGTTCGTGGATATTTTTCTAAATCTTTTGCATTGTTAAACTGGGTTGGGTTTACAAAAATGCTGCAGACCACAATTTCACATTCATCTTTTGCCTTTTCTATTAGTGATATATGACCCCTATGAAGTGCACCCATCGTAGGAACAAATCCTATTTTCTTTCCTTCTATTCTTTTCTTTTTAAGAAAAGGGGCTAAATGTTTTTCTGATTTAAACAGATACAAATGAATGGTTTTGGACAAACCTAAACCGATTTATTGAAATGAAATTTCAATTTAAATAAATCAATCTTCAGTCTATTTCATTTCCACCGATTTTTTTTTATTATCTTTGCGCACCTTTTTAAAAACCACGGCTTAATGACTAAGAAACGAGTGTTGATTGTAGCGCATGAAATGAAGCCTTACAATATACTTACTGAAGCTGCTACTTTCGTTAATCGATTACCAGTTTACTTGCAAGAACAAGGAATGGAAATTCGTGTATTGATGCCTCGATTTGGTACTATTAATGAGCGCCGTCACCGTTTGCACGAAGTTGTTCGACTTTCAGGAATGAATATTATTATTGATGATGATGATAATCCATTAATAATTAAAGTAGCTTCATTACCAGGGGCTCGATTGCAAGTGTATTTTTTAGATAATGAAGATTACTTCCGCCGCAAACATGTATTTACTGATGCTGACGGGAAATTTTATGAAGATACTCATGAACGGATGGCATTCTTCTGCAAAGGAGTTATGGAGACGATAAAAAAATTCGGATGGCCGCCGGATATTATCCATTGTCATGATTGGATGAGTTCGTTAATTCCAATGTACTTGAAAACCGTTTATAAAAAGGATCCTGTGTTTCACAATGCAAAATCAATTTACTCGGTTTATGATAATACTTTTAAAGAAACGCTGCATAAAGATTTTTCAAAAAAGGCAATTATCAGTAAAGAATTAATAAAGGATGCAGATTTTGCCCCATATAAAAAAGCAAATAATACCGCATTTAATGTTGGTGCTATTACCCACGCTGATGGAGTTATTAAAGCAGGAAAAAATTTAGACCCTGCTGTAAAAACTGCTTTGAAAGCAATGAAGAAAAAACCTATACTTGAACACGACCCTGAAAATTACCTTGCAACCTATGTGGAATTTTATAGGTCTTTGATGAACGAAAAGTGAAAATAAATACGCACCCCTTTCTCCTCCTTCTTTTGGCCTTTATTGTTTTTGCAAATTTAGGCTGCAAAAAATCCACGCTCATTGGAAATGATTTGCTTCCAAATGCAGATGATTTGAATGGAATATATACTGATACATTGATACTGCATTCAAAAACAGTAACTGAATTTCCATTAAAGACTTCTACCAATTCCAATTTTTTACTTGGAACTATTAACGATCCAATTTTCGGGAAATCATCCGCTTCAATTTACACTCAGGTGCAGATTGGCGGCTTGGTTGATTTAGGAAATCCTGATTCGCTGTTTGTTGATTCATTGGTTTTGAATATGGAATACGATGGACATTATGGAAAATTTGATGGTTCGCAAACCATTAAAGTCTTTCAGGTAACCCAGAATATGTATAAGGATAGTGCTTATTATTCTGATAAAAATTTTAGTTTTTTTCAGAATGAAGTGGGTCAAAAATTAAATTTCATTCCTGATTTTACTTCTTCATTATATATTGCTGGAGATACCATTGCTCCATCGATGCGAATCAGATTAAGTGATCATTTAGGACAGGATTTATTGAATCAGTCAAAGGGATCAAACTTTGCAAGCAATACTGCTTTTCAAGATTATTTTAAAGGATTATTAATATCCACAGATACTTTTCAAAATGGGAAAGGCGTGATGTATTTTAAAATGCTTTCGTCAGTTTCAGCTTCAAAGCTCACAGTATATTATCATAAACCAGATGCCTCAGCTTTAAAATTTGATTTTATAATCGGAACTGATTGTTCTGTGTTTAATCATTACACTCACAACTTTATTTCAACTGAAATTGAAAATGTAATTCAATCAACCTCAATAAGTGACAGCATCGTTTATGTTCAATCCATGTCAGGAGCGAAAACAAGAATTACAATTCCAAACTTAAAAAATTTAGGAAATATTTTAGTAAATAAAGCTGAATTGGAAATTACAGTTCCCACTTGGAAAATAGATCCTGATTCTGTTTATACATGCCCTTTAAGAATGCTTTGTTTATTGGCTGATTCAGCAGGAAAAAATGCAATAATTCCTGATCAGATTTCAACGCACTTATCATATGGCGGTTTTAAGGAAACCGCATACATCAATGGGCAAAAAGTTTATAAATATAAATTCAGCATAACTGAACACATACAGGATTTAGTTAGTAGTTCAGTATCTGACTATGGATTATTTCTTATCACTTATCCAAGCACTGAAATTGCGGACAGAATAATATTGGCCGGAGGTAATCGAAATGATGACTTTCGCATGAAAATAAATCTCATCTACACAAAACTCCCATAAACTTATGTGTGGTATTGTTGGTTACTTAGGTTCAAAACAAGCATACCCGATTCTGATAAAAGGTTTGCAGCGGTTGGAATATCGTGGATACGACAGTGCGGGTGTAGCGCTGTTGAATGGTAAATTAAATATTTATAAAAAGGCTGGAAAAGTTGCTGAGCTAATAGGTTTTGCCAATGATAAAAATATAGAAGGCACAATTGGTATTGGTCATACGAGATGGGCTACTCATGGGGAACCGAACGATAGAAATGCGCATCCTCATTTTTCAAATTCGCAAAATCTAGCTATTATTCACAATGGAATTATTGAGAATTATGCAACAATAAAAGAAGAATTAAAATCTCGAGGATATAAATTTCATTCTGATACTGATACTGAAGTTTTAATCAACCTGATTGAAGATATTCAAAAAAATGAAAATGTAGATGAAGAAGAAGCTATTCGTTTAGCGTTGAATGAAGTGGTTGGTGCATATGCAATTGTTATTATTTCAAAAAATAATCCAGATAAACTTTTTGCAGCAAGAAAAGGAAGTCCGCTTGTATTAGGAATTGGAGATAAAGAATTTTTTATTGCCTCTGATGCAACACCAATTGTTGAACACACAAAAAATGTAGTTTACCTGAATGACGAGGAGATTGCGGTATTAAATCGCAATGGAGAATTTACTATTAAGACTATTGGCAATAAACAAACAACACCATATATACAGGAATTGGAGTTGAAATTAGAGGCATTGGAGAAAGGTGGTTACGACCATTTTATGTTGAAAGAAATATACGAACAACCGAACTCAATTAACGATAGTATGCGTGGCCGGCTAAATACCAAAACCGGTACAATTGCGCTTGGGGGATTATTGGAATACAAACAGAAAATTAAAAACGCTAATCGTTTAACTATTGCGGCATGTGGTACCAGTTGGCATGCGGGCATTGTAGGTGAATATTTATTAGAGGATTTAGCAAGGTTACCTGTTGAAGTTGAATACGCTTCTGAATTTCGTTATCGCAATCCGATAATAACTGCTGAAGATATTTTATTTGCTATTAGTCAAAGTGGAGAAACTGCGGATACTCTTGCTGCAATTGAACAGGCAAAATCAAAGGGCGCAACAGTATTTGGTGTTTGCAATGTGGTGGGTTCGTCCATTGCTCGCGCAACCCACGCCGGGAGTTTTACGCATGCGGGTCCGGAGATTGGAGTTGCATCAACAAAAGCCTTTACTGCTCAGGTTACAGTACTAACACTTGTTGCTCTTTACTTAGCAAAAGAACGAGGAACCATACAAGAGTCGCGTTACCAGCAAATTATAAATGAGTTGGAAAATATTCCTGCAAAAGTTAAAAAGGTACTTGATGCGAACGAAAAAATTAAATACATCGCTGATATTTTTAAAGACGCAAATAACTTCTTGTATCTCGGCCGAGGTTATAATTTCCCTGTTGCATTAGAAGGTGCTTTAAAACTGAAAGAAATTTCTTACATACACGCCGAAGGTTATCCTGCAGCAGAAATGAAGCATGGCCCAATCGCATTGATTGATGAAGAAATGCCAGTTGTAGTTTTAGCAACTAATCAAAGTGCTTACGATAAAATTATAAGCAACATTCAAGAGGTGAAAGCACGCAAAGGTCGCATCATTGCAATAGTTGAAGAAGGCGATACTATTATAAAAGATTTAGCAGAGTTTGTAATTGAAATTCCTGCGACAGAAGAACCTCTCACTCCTTTGCTATCCGTTGTACCTTTACAATTACTTGCTTATCATATTGCAGTTATGCGCGGATGTAATGTTGATCAACCACGGAATCTTGCAAAGAGTGTGACAGTAGAATAATTGAACTATTTACTGAATTCGATAAATTAAACTTTATTAAATCTGCGAGTGATTATAGAACCATTTGCTAATTTCATTCTTAGAAAATAAACCCCATCCATCAGAGAACTAATATCAACTGAAAAAAGGTTGTCACCCTCTTTAAAAACTGAAGAGTAAACTTGTCCTCCCAAAACATTAAATACTTCAATTGAAGTAGGCATCAACTGAGATGTTGCAGCAATCATTAATTTATTTTCTGCTGGATTTGGAAAAAGTTTAATATCAGTTAACTGTTCAATAGTAGCTATATTATTTCCAGCATCAACCGTACCTATAAATATACCCTCGTCAAAATCAGAAGCGGTGCCATTTTTAAAAAATTTCAAGTCAACAACTCCATAACCTGAAGTTTGGTGAGGATATAAATCAACTCGAACTGCAGCGGTTATGCCAGGAAAAAAGTTAAAATTAGAACTCGCTAATCCAGCGCTGTGACACAATTCTGGATCACAAACACTTTCGGTCCAACCTGGCGTTAAATATTGAACTGTTCTAATCCAAGATGAAGGTACCGTATCATTGGTGTTATTAGTTAATGAAGCATCTAGGCTTAAAATATAATATTGATCATTTTGAACTAACGAAAAAGGCACTGTAATATTTACAGAATCAACACTTAAATTATATGTTTGGGCAATTGCAACATTGGCAACAAGAAAAAGAAAAATTGAAAAGATTGTTTTCATGTTTTTTTATTTTTAAAATTTTATCAAATATAGTTGAAGTTGGGAGCTAAAAAAATATTTTGTAAAAGAGTGAAATAAAAAAGCGGGTGGAAAGAAAAACCACCCGCTATAAAATTTTTAATAAATCAGATTTTTTAATTATCTAACAACAGATAGCTTTTGTGTTTGAACATTATTTCCTGAGTACAATGAAACTTTATAAACTGTAGCCGGAAGTTGATTTAGATTTATCGAAGTTTCAAATTGACCGGGAGCGTAGTTACCAAGTTCCTTTTCCATAACTATCTGACCAAGTAAATTTGTTACAACTAACTTTAAATTTGAAGTTTCATTTAATCCAAATTTAACTGTTGCATTATCAGTAGCTGGATTTGGATAAATTCCTAAGTCAAGAATATTCTCTACCTCATTTACTCCAACACTTGAATTAAGATTAATATCATCAACATATAAATTATTTCCGTTTCCAGAAGTTGCCTCAAATTTAATCATGACATCTGCTGTGTTATTAAATTGAGAAAGACTTGTATAAATTGATTTCCAATCAGCTGAATGCGGATAATATGCACTTGTGGTAGCAGGAACTGTTGCAAGAGCAGAACCTGTTTGGTCCCAAATGGTAGTCCAGGTAGTTCCACAATCGGTAGATGCAGCAACTTTTAGCTCATCATTTTCAGTTCCGCTATATAAAGCATCTGCATAAGAAAAAACTAAACCGACATTCGTTTTTCCTGTTAAATTAATTTTTTCAAAAATTAAAGAATATGTTCCAGATCCAATTGTGAAAAATCTCCATCTGTAAGATTTATTAGAGTTTTCGAAAGCACCCAGATTCCAAGTAACGCTTGAATTTACAGTTTTGTCAACTACCCAAACACCTGGGTTTGTAGCAACTGATTCAGCTAATATTGTGTGCAATGGTTGACCACCAACAGCATCTGATTCAAATCCTTCTACAATTTTGGTATCAAAAGGAGTTGAAGGAATAGTGGCAAAAGTTACAGCCGAAGTTGTGTTATTCATGGTGTTAAAATCAGCTGCTGTCCCTCCATTAATATTGGTGATTGAACCAATTACTGAATTGTTACCGGCAGCAGCAATTGCTGAAGGAAATGTAACAATCGCAGTTTGCCCTTGAGATAAGTTGCCTGTCCAAGGTTGAGTAACTGGAGTTCCGCCATTTAAAGTATATCCAACAGTAGCACTTGTAATTCCTGTGCTGAAATTATTGGAAATTTGAACAGTAGGGATAAAATTAACATCACATAATCCACCTACTGGTGAATTGGTTTGATTTACTACTCCTGCATCAGAAAAATTATTGTTTGCAGGAATTGACTGAGGCAAACTAATGCCGGCCTGCTGAATAAATTTTGTTGAATTATCCTGAACAAAAGCTACAACACCAATTTGGCCATAATTATAAATATAAGTAGGTAATGTTACATTAAAATCAAAATTAACAGAAGCACCCGAATTAATTGAAGTCATTGAAGTGCCATCTGCATTGGGCAACATTTTTCGCATAACATTATAAAATTCCGTTTCACCATTTGTACCAGGTTCAGTAGAGAAATTGATTTGTTCTTCTGTAATGGCAACTTGAAGTTTCCAATTTGCTGCGGTTAATGCTGATGCTGTTGCATTAGTAATTGAAATATGAATATAAATAGAATCCAGATCAGGCGAAATAGTATGTGTAATAGTCATTACAATTGGAGATAGAATTCCATAAGCGGCATCAATTTTAGGCTGATCCAAACAAGCTGGTGCACCAACATATGCACTACAGGTATTTGGAATATTTACACCATCAAGTGAACCATTTGGTACACCTGTAATACCATAATAAGTAACTCTAGTTTGAACATCAGTTGGGTTTTGTAAATTCATAGGATCATAACCTGGCCAAGAAGTTTGATATTTCAAGCTAACACATTTTGTAGTATTTGCCTGCAACAGCGTGTTAAATGCTGGATTCTGTGCAGCACATGGGGGGCATGATGCTTGTGTAAATTCTTCAACACAAACAAGTCTAGGTGCTTGAGCAAAACCAACATAATAGAAGGTAAGCAAGAAAAGAGAAGTAATTATTTTTTTCATTTTTGTTTTTTTTATTGCATCAAAATTATTTAAAAAAATCAATAATTATAATTTTAGAATTAATATATATTTTTATTTCTGCAAAAAAAAAGCTGTCTCAAAATTTTGAGACAGCCTTTGAATTATTTTAAAAAATATTTATTTAATAACAGTAAATTTCTTGCTTACAGATGTTCCATTCGATTGAATGGAAACTTGATAAACACCAGCGGAAAATTTTGAAAGATCTAAATCATATGACTGATAACCTGAATCTAATTTACCAACTTTTTCTACAAACATAATTTTGCCAATCATATCAGTAACAGTAATAAATGTTTCTGAAGCATGAAGCAAATTGAAAGAAATGGTAGCAGTATTATTTGCCGGATTCGGGAAAATACTAAATGCATCACCTGCTCCTGCAAAATCATTTATACCAGAAATACTTGTTACTTTCATAGGTCTGGTTTCCATATTTGTAAATTCTGATCCAGAACCATACAAAACTCCAGTCGCATCCTTAACTTCATATGTTCCATTTCCATATGAACAACACATACCGTCGCCAAATGCATCATTGATTTCAAAATAATAACATCCAAATGAAGGCACTATTACAGTAGAAAATCCTTGATCGCTTTCGCCATTTGCACTCATTGTATTGTACGGACCACCTGTTCCAAAAACTTGATTTGCATCATTCTTAATCTTCCAAGTAGTTTCATCACCATATCTGTCAGTAACGATATGAACAACAATTTGACTGTTTCCAATTGGTGCGAAATTAACAAGTTTTGATGCAGTTCCATTTGATGAATTTGCATCACCAGTTGTTGTCACAGTAAAATCTATTGTCGAATTAGAAGTGATAGAAGTAGTTCCAACTGTAACCTCCTGTAAATCATAGGTAGCTAAATTACCGGTCCAAGCTAATGTTCCAACTGTTGTTGCTCCAATTTTTGCAGTAATATTTGCAGAAGTTAAAGGATCTGTACCCATATTTTGAATTTTAAGCTTCATAGAAACATCAGAACAAGTAGCAATTGTTCCAGTATAATCTAAACATGAAACATCCTTTGGATAAGTAGCAACAGGACACTGATATGCCATTGCTTGCATTTGAGCAGTGGTTGGTGTTTGACCTATTTCAGTAATGATTCTATTTGGACAAATTTTATAAATAGTTGGGAAATAACTAATTTGATAACTTGTTGCAATTCCTGCATTATCTAAAATTGGAAAATCAGTGGTAGATACCCAATCACCCTGAGTGTTAGAACCAGTTCCATTTAAATCGGCATTTGTTGTCGCAGCATCGCCTTCAACAAAAAATACCATAACTTCATCAGTACCAGCAGGACCACATGTGTTATACAAATCATCCAGTTTTCCTGTATTGTGATATGCCCAACATGGACTACACCATGTAGCTGAGATATCAATGTAAACTGTTTTACCTTGATTTAAAACATCATAAAGATGCCATGAAGTACCATTAAGGTCAGTTGCCGTAAAATCAGGTGCAACACTTCCATCAGCAAGTTGTGCGTAAGAACTGAGAGTAAGACTTAAGCTTATCGTCAGTAAAAATAATGAGCGAAAAATTTTTTTCATTTTGAGTTTTGTTTTTGGACTGTCAAATGTATTTAAAAAACTCATTCATAAAACAGTTTTTATTTTATTTTACAATTCTCGGTATTACCTAATTAAAACTCGCTTCCTGAACAAATTTTGTATGCTAGCGTAAAGTCGTCGAATAAATAATTTATAATAAGAATGTTTGGTTTATTTTTATCGTCCTCGAAAAAGATTAATGGTTAATTGACAATGGAGAAGCAGTTGGCTTTTAGAGTTTTTATTAATGATAAAGTCGGACAAAATATCCGATCGTGGTTTGAGTGGTTTGCTGATAATATCAGTGAACAAACTCCTTATGATGCATTTGAATTCTATTCTATTGATTCATACTCAAATTCTTTAAGCCTCAAGTATTTTTCAGGAAATAAAACTTTCTTTTCGACAGAAGGAATTTCTCTCCAGATTGCATTGAAAGTTTTTCAATCGGGAAACGAATATATTTTCCCGCATACTGATTTAGCTTTTGACCCTTTTGCACAAAATAAAGTTTTAGATAATTTGCCAAAATGGAAGATGGTGCTTCCAATTTTTTTTAATGCTGAATGTGTTGGTGTATTGTCAATTTTATCAGAACAACCGTTCCGACAAAAGGAGAAATTTGAAAATCGCTGTCGTGATTGGGTAAAACAATCTGCATTAATAATTAAGAATAATTTTCTTGAAAAAAATAGAACTACCACGCCGGATTCATTATCTCTTGCTTTAGAATCCGTACAGGATTTGGTTTTTGAATTGAATGAAAATTTTGAAATAACATTTTCAAACGATTCATTTAAAAATTTCCTTAAAAATTTCTCGGGTAAAAACTTTGCTCCCTCCAATAAAAACCTAAAATCAATACTGGGAAATGAATTCAATGAAATTATTTCAGGAATTCAAAAAGCATTGGAAGGGATAAGAAATTTTTGCACGAAGAAAATCCTTATCAGTGGCGAGGAGAAAAATTTCCACTTCACTTTTTCTCCTGTTTTCGGAATTGAAAAAAAATGTTTCTGTTTTGCAACTGAGATTTCAATTGCAGTAAAAACAAATTCTGATTCTACAATAAGAAATTCAAGATTAAGTGAATCGCTTATTCAGTTGATTCCTGATATTGTTTGGGTAGTGGATGAAAGAGGAACCATCAAATTTGTGAATTCTTCATTCGAAAGAATAACCGGATTTTCATCCGATGAAGTTATTGGCCGTTCGTCATTTGAATTTTTCAGCAAGGAAGAATTACCTAATCACCTGCAACAAATGTTGTTGTATTTATCAGGTAAAAACAAAAGGAGCGATGATTATTTTGAATTCAAATTCGTAGATAAGCAAGGAAAAAATATTGTTCTTGAATCTGTCGCAATCAATCAACTTGAGCACAGCGAAATAAAAGGAATAGTAGTTAGTGCGCGCAATGTTACCAGACAGGCATCAGAGCGTCGTGAGTTGGAAGACAAGGAAGAACTTTATCATTCGTTGTTTGAAAGTCTATCAGAGGCAATTTTAATTACCGATAAAAATCATTTTCTGGTTTATTGCAATTCACTGCTTTCAAATCTTACAGGATACACAATGCAAGAATTGGGTTCGATGCCAATGTATCAGTTAATTGTTGCGGAAGAATACTGGCAAGTGGTTTTGAATGGAATTAATAATCGCTTCAATGGAAACTCCGAACAATACGAAGTTGAATTGGTCAGGAAAGATGGAAACAGAATTTGGGCATCAATTACTGCAGCTCCATATAAAGATAAGAGTGGTGAAATTGTTGGAAGCGTTGGTACCATCACTGATATCACTCAACGAAAAAAAGTTGAAGATGAGATTAGGTGGCTGGCAAAATTTCCGGAAGAAAATCCTTCACCTATTATTCGCATTGCTGATTCCGGAAAAATTCTCTACTTCAATAAATCTTCGCAATCAATAATTAATCACATCAGCATTGATGGTATTTTAAATTCTGAATGGCAAAATATTATTTCGAAACAATTTCAAACCAATAGCATCAGTAAAATTGATATTGAGGTGGAAGGTCGGTATTACAACCTCACAATCACACCTCTTATCAATAACAGTTACTGCAATATTTACGCAATTGATATAACTGACAGAATTGTTTTTCAGAAGCAGTTACTTGAAAGCGAACAGCGGCTTCAGTTTTTGATGAACTCGACTACCGAGGGAATTTTAGTTTACGATAATGGAATAATCATTGATCTGAATCAAGCGGTGGCGCGAATGATTGGTTACAGCGAAGAAGAAATACTTGGGAAAAGTATTTTGTTTTTTACCAATGAAAGTAACCGTGAATTGTTCAGAGAGAATTCAAAAAAAGATTTAACACTTCCTTATGAAACATCTCTTGCTCACAAAGACGGGAATGAAATAAAAGTTGAAATCACTGGTCGGTCTCATTTTTATAAAGGAAGAAAAGTTAAAGTGGTAGCCATTCGCGATATCAGTCTGCGCAAAAAAGCTGAACAACATTTAAAGGAAAACGAAGAACGGTTAAAATATTTTTTCAGCATTACGAGCGAAGGAATTTTGTTAATAGACAATGAAAAAATCATTGATGTCAATACTGCATTTTTAAAACTCACAGGTTTTTCACAAGAAGAAGTGCTTAATAAAAATATTTCGGAATTGAATAATGAAACGATGAAAGAAAAACTTTCGTCGTTGCTGGTTTCACAAAATAATATTGATACAGAATTTGCACTCAAAACAAAGGACGGAAAAGAATTTTTTGTTGAAGTGAATTCGCAAATGCAGGAATACCTTGGTCAATTAATTCGCGTGGTGGTTATTCGCGATATCACCCAGTTGAAAAAAGACGAAGAAGAAATTCTCGGAGCAAAAAAAGTAGCCGAGGATGCGCAACATGCCGAAGAACAATTCTTAGCTAAAATGAGTCATGAAATCCGAACGCCTATGAATGGTATTATTGGGTTGACTGATATTTTACTAAAAGAACCAACATCGCATGAACAGGAAGAATATTTAAGATTGATAAAACAATCAGCAGATAATTTGCTTGTGATTATCAATGATATTTTAGACTTATCAAAAATCCGAAGTGGAAAAATTCAATTTGAAATTATTGATATCAGTTTGCGCGAAATGATGCGCGCCATTTTTATGGCCACCAATATTAAAGCAGTAGAAAAAAATCTGGATTATAATTTTTCTGTTGATGTTCGCATCCCTGAAATTATTCGCGGCGACAGAATCAGACTGAATCAAATTTTACTCAATCTGATTTCAAATGCGATAAAATTTACAGAGAAAGGCAGGGTTCATTTCAGCGCAGAATTTATTAAAAAGGAAATAGGGAAAGTATATATCCAATTTAAAGTGGAAGACAGTGGGATAGGCATTCCTGAAAAAGAACAGACGAAAATATTTGAATCATACAGGCAGGCTAGTGCTGACACAACACGAAAGTTCGGCGGAACCGGATTGGGGTTGCCTATTGTAAAGCAGTTGGTGGAATTGCAAGGTGGGGAAATTCATATCAACAGTAAATCTGGAGAAGGAAGTACTTTTTATTTTACTCTTCCATTTGAAGTGAGTGAAATAGCGGATGAGAAAATTACTGAAACAGTTTCACCTAAAAAGAAAAATCAACCGGAAATTGAAACCGAGAAAAACGGAATTAATATTTTATTAGTTGATGATAATTTTATTAATCGCCTTTTAGTAATTCATTTATTGGACGACAAAGGATACACCGTTATTGAAGCCGAAAATGGTTATGGTGCAATAGAAAAATTAAAAGAAGAAGACATTGATTTAGTGTTGATGGATATATCAATGCCCGACCTGGATGGATTGGAAGCAACAAGAATAATTCGTAAAATGGATGAAGCTTACTTACACAAAGTACCAATCATTGCAATGACAGCTCATGCGTTTCAGCAACAAATTCAGGAAGCGCTTGATTCAGGAATGAATGATTACCTGAGTAAGCCTTTTAAGCCTGAAGAACTGTTTCAGAAAATTAACAACCAATTAAATCCTGTTGTTAATGATATTTTGGAGAAAGATAAAGTTGAAGTTGTAGATGAAAAATTTTATGACCTCTCTTTCTTGACTCAGTATTATGATAATGAACAAGAGTTCATCAACAGCATTTTAGCATTATATGTAAAAGAAACTCCTTCGAGCATTCATCAGATTGAAGATGCTGTAAATAAAAAAGACTGGACTGCATTTAAATCTCTGTCACATAAAATTAAAACCAACATTATGATGATGGGAATAAAAAGGGCGGAACCCTTTCTTCATATTGCCGCTGCCATTGATATTAATAATGTGGATGTAGAAAAAATAAAAACTTCGTTCGCTGAATTCAAAAAGTATTCTCTGAAAGCAATTGAGCAAATTGCAAAAGAGTGCTTGTAATTCGGTTACATTTTCACAAACATTCCAGTTTGAAAATTATTTCCAGAAGAAATTTTTATAAAATAAATTCCGTTTATAAATCCGGATATATCCATTCTGATTTGTGAATTAGTATTTATTGGTTGAATAAAATCCTGTTTGATTTTTTTTCCTGCGCCATCGAAAATTTCAATATCAAAATTGTTTTGGTTTTCAGTTGAAGCAATATTGAAATTAACATAATCAGTGGAAGGATTGGGATAGATTTTCAGAGAAGGATTTAAATTAATAGTTGAATTTTCAATTGACAGATATAAGAAAGGTTCATCAAACCGAACAACCCCCTTGTTGGTTGTAGCTAACCAAATTACACCGGTAGTGTCAATTAGAATATCATTGATAGAACTGTCGGGCATTCCAACTGTTGAATCATTAAACACCTGCCAATAAATACTTCCTAGATAACGAACCAATCCACCATCAAATGTTCCGCACAAAATTTTTCCGTCTTTATCTATTTCCAGAGAATTAACAGTGTAACTCGGCATATCAGAATTTGCCGGACTAAATTCAACATAAGGAGGAGAATTATAAATGAACGAAGCAAGCCCATGAGCTGCGCAGCCTAACCACTTGAATCCATTTGTTCCGATTGCAATATCCTGAATGGTATTGTCAGGCACACCACCATTGAGAATAGTGTAAGTAATTAAGGAAGTATCAACTACTCTCGTAAGCCCACCATTAACAGTTCCAATCCACATGGTATCATTTGTTGCAGGAACAATGCAATCAATATTATCAGACATCAACGCTGATGAAAACTGCTGGTAAATAGTCCAGGTTGTATCCATATCCCATACTGCAATTCCACCAGTGGTTCCAATCCACATTTTATTTTGTGAATCAATGGTAATTGCTTTTACGATGTTTGATGGAAGTTGCGAATTTGCCACCGTGTAGATGTTCCAGTTAGTTCCGTCAAACTTTCCCAATCCTCCCCCGGCAGTTCCTATCCATTTATTTCCGATCGCATCAACTGTAATTGCAAAAATATTGTTGAGATAAGAAGTTGTTTGATTATTAAATAAGAAATAATTCCAATTCACGCCATCAAATGAAGTGAAACCGTATTCGCTTCCTGCCCATAAAATATTTCCTTCTCGGGCAAGGCAATTGATTTTATTTACAATGAGAGGAGTATTGGTTGTATCGTAAACTGTAAATACCTGTTGTGCATTTATTGCATAAAATGAAAACAGAAAAAGAAGAATTGAAAAAAATAATTTCATAAAATATTTAATTATTTATCTCATCAGCATTCCTATTTCTCTGTCATTTAAATGTTTCCATTTTCCCCTTGGTAAATCTTTTTTTGTTAATCCGGCAAACATTACGCGGTCTAATTTTTCAACTGTGTAACCTAGGGCTTCAAACATGCGGCGCACCACCCGGTTTTTTCCTGAATGAATTTGAATGCCGATTATACTTTTATCATGATCATCAGCATAAGCAACTTCATCGGCGTTGGCTTCGCCATCATCCAACTTCACTCCCGAAGCTAATTGTTCAAGATGTGCCAATGTTACATTCTTGTCTAACTTAACCATGTACAATTTTTTAACTTCTTTACTTGGATGCGAAAGTTTTTGTGCAAGGTCACCATCGTTCGTTAATAGAATTAATCCTGTCGTGTTTCTATCTAAACGACCAACAGGATACAATCTTTCAGTTGAAGCGCCCTTTACTAAATCCATCACTGTTTTTCTATCCTTCTCATCACTTGTAGTTGTGATAAAATTTTTCGGCTTATTCAATAGCACATAAACTTTTTTCTGAAAAGATTTTACAAGTTTACCATCATACTTTACTTCCTGAGTAGGCATTACCCTGTAACCCATTTCGGTAACAACTTTCCCATCAACAGTAACTTTTCCTGCTTTTATATAGTCATCTGCTTTTCGCCGTGCGCAAACTCCGGCATTACTCAAATACTTATTCAGGCGAGTGCCTTTGCCATCATCAGTTTTTTCTTTCTCAAAAAACTTTTCATTCTTTTGTTTTATCGGAATCCTGTTTCTCATACATGTGCAAAAGTAATGTGAACATAATTGAAACCATTACGATATAATCTTTTCAAATTTGTTCATTCAAAAAAAAAATTCAAACTCATGAAAAGATTTCTCTTACTCTCATTTTTGTTTTCATCATTGGCATTTGGTTCAAAAGCTCAATCGCTTGGTTGCGTGGAAAATTCTGTAATCAATATGTCACAATTTTGTCCAGCCGTTGTTGATTCCGTATGGGGATGCGATGGCAATTGCTACCTAAATCCATGCGAAGCATTGTTTCATTCTGGTGTTACACACTTTACACACGACCAATGCCTAGCTTCTCAACAATGTCATGCTGATTTTACATACTCAGATTTTGGTGGTGTAGCAAATTTTATTGATTCATCGTTTGGTTCAGGAGTAGGTACAGTAAGCTATGTTTATGAGTTTGGTGATGGCGATACATCGCATAACGGTAACCCTTCGCATACTTATGCTACGGCTGGTTATTATTTAGTTTGTTTAACAATTAGCGATCCTGTTTGTACCAGTACTTCTTGCAGATATATTTTAGCACCTGGCGGTGGTCCTTGCACACCTATGTTTACTGCTTCAACCTATTGTGGGTTAACAACTTTTACTGATTTATCAACTCCAGCTAATTATTCATTTGCAGATTGGGATTTTGGAGATTTATCAACAACAACAGCTCCCCCTGGAAATATAACACATCAATATGATACCGCAGGAACTTATTTAGTGATTTTTACAATGCACGATACAATTAACAATTGCACAACTGGTTATTCTGCAACAATTACAGTAACGCTTCCTGAAGTATCTGCAGGGTTTACTTATACTTCAACCGGATTGCCTGATAATATTGTAACTTTTGCAAATACAAGTACTGGTGCAGAAACTTATAATTGGGACTTTGGAGATGGAGCAACTGATTCTGTAGAAAACCCTACACACGATTATGCTGCAAATTGTAATTATACTGTTGTGTTGACTGCTTTTGATTCTGCTGGTTGCACTTCAATAATAACAGCGCAAATTGATGCATGCAATACTGGTATTCCAACCTACTCATCTGTTTTAAATTCATTGTCAGTTTATCCGAATCCTGCTAAAGAAAATATCAATGTAGTTTTGAATAGCAGAATGGCGAGCGATGTTGTATTAACTGTAAAAGATGTGACAGGCAGAAATGTTGTTGAATCCACTCCAATTCATATTAATGCCGGAAAAAATAATTACAATCTTAAATTGCCAGCACTTTCTGCAGGCGTTTACATGATTCATATTAGCGATGATTATGGAATGATGAACACTCGCGTATTAATTAAATAAAGCTAAATCTCTTATTAAAATTAGTAGAGGCTGTCGTAAAATGACAGCCTCTTTTTTTTCAATAATTATTTCACAATAATTACTTCAAAGATTTTATTTGTGAGGTTTGGTTCATTTGCGGATAAGAATATATTTGCACTCCCGAAATAAAAATCGGTTTAAATTCCTCCTTAGCTCAGTTGGTTAGAGCATCTGACTGTTAATCAGAGGGTCTCTGGTTCAAGTCCAGAAGGGGGAGCAAAAAAGTGAGGCTGCTGGAAAAAACCCTGCAGCCTTTTTTTATTATAGATTTCTCTTTATCAATTTCAATTTTACTTTTATTGAATTATGCTGGTAAAAACTTATGGCTCTGCTGTATTCGGAATTGATGCGCAAACCATTACAATCGAAACTTATTATGGAAGTGGTCAACTGAATTATGTGGTCGTTGGTTTACCCGATGGTGCTGTTCGCGAGAGCTTGTATCGAATAGAAGCAGCATTTAAAACTTGTGATTTAAAAATGCCGCGTCAACGGTTGGTAGTCAATCTTGCTCCTGCCGATATTAAAAAGGAAGGTTCAGCTTATGATTTACCAATGGCAATTGGAATACTTGGTGTATCAGAACAAATCAATCTCGATTTATTAAATCAATATATAATCATGGGCGAACTTTCTCTTGATGGAAGTTTACGACCAATAAAAGGCGCTTTACCAATTGCCATTCAAGCACGAAAGGAGGAATACAAGGGATTTATTCTTCCGAAAGAAAATGCAAGGGAGGCTGCAATAGTCAGCAAGATTGATGTGTATGGAATGAGTCACATCAATGAAGTAATAGATTTTCTCAATGGGAAATCAAAACCAGAACCAATTTTTGTTGATACACGAAAGGAATTTGCAGAATCGCAGAACAGTATTGATTTTGATTTTTCAGAAGTTAAAGGTCAGGAAAATATTAAGCGCGCTATGGAAATTTCTGCAGCTGGGGGTCACAATGTTATTTTAATTGGTCCACCCGGGGCAGGAAAAACCATGCTTGCGAAAAGATTGCCAACCATTCTTCCGCCACTTTCACTTTCAGAAGCTTTGGAGACAACAAAGATTCATTCAGTTGCTGGAAAATTACCTGCAGATACTGCTCTTGTTTCATTGCGTCCATTTCGTTCACCGCATCATACGATTAGCGATGTGGCATTAGTTGGAGGGGGAAATAATCCGCAACCAGGAGAAATTTCTCTTGCACACAATGGCGTTTTATTTTTAGATGAGTTGCCGGAGTTTAAAAGAACAGTGTTGGAAGTTTTGCGTCAACCAATGGAGGAGCGCAAAGTCACAATATCACGAGCGCGATTTTCAGTTGATTACCCATCTAGTTTTATGTTGATAGCTTCTATGAATCCATGTCCATGCGGGTATTACAATCATCCTGAAAAAGAATGTGTATGTGCCCCGGGAGTTGTTCAGAAATACTTGAATAAAATTTCAGGACCATTACTCGACCGGATTGATTTGCATGTTGAAGTAACTCCTGTTCCATTTTCAGAATTATCATCTAAATCACTTTCCGAAAAAAGTGAATCAATTCGCGAGCGTGTAGTGAAAGCAAGAAACATTCAAATAGAAAGATTTAAAGAAAAGAAAAACATACACAGCAATGCGCAAATGGAAAGCAAGCAGGTGCGCGAAATATGCAAGCTCACTTCGGCAGGCGAAACACTATTAAAAACTGCAATGGAACGATTGAATTTATCGGCGCGTGCATACGACAGAATATTAAAAGTTGCAAGAACAATTGCCGACCTTTCTGATAGCGAGGATATAAAAACCGAACATCTTGCTGAAGCAATTCACTACCGAAGTTTGGACAAGGAAAACTGGGCTGGATAAATTAAATTGTTGAGATTAAATTCTAAAATAATTTGATATAAAATTTATTACTGAGTGATTCATCGTGCACAATCGATTATTTTTTTTTTTCCGAAGCAACAATCCGATTTTGAATCTGGTATTAATAATTGCGCTTCTTTACCAGATAATTCTGCATTTCTGTATTCCTGTTTTGCCTCACTACCTCAACGATCCTGCTTGGTACTTTATGTACCTACATTACTTTACTACCGGGGAATGGATTCAGGAAGAATTATATCCATCGTTTCATCAACCGGTTTTGTATTACAGTTCTCTTGGATATTCGGTTGCACATTACATAACATATCTATTCAGCAGAATCCTGGAACTGCCATCAGCAACATTGCTTTCACATTTACAATTTATACTTTATCTTACCACTGCGCGGATGGTTTTTCTTTTAACCAGACGACAAGCTGGCCAGCAGACAGGATTAATTGTGTCATTAGCGTTCTTCTGGTTTATACCATTTTTTAATTATGCGCATCTTGCTATGTCAGAAACATGGTTCATTGCTGGTTTTTTATTTGTTATTTTTTTGTTCGACCAATCAATTCAATATAAGAGTAAATATTTTATTGCAGCAACTTTTACAATGGCAGGTTATATATTTCTGGTTCGACCTATAGCTGGTGTATTATTCCCAATATTGATATTTCTTTTTTTATTTTTTGCTCAATCAGAATTCAAACTGAAAACAATATTATTATCCAGCGTTTTATTTTTTTGTTTTCCGGTTACCCAATCAGTTTTTAACAAAATTGAATTCAATACCTGGAATTTACGAGAAGGCTTTGGCTGGAATTTATGGAACCGAGTAATATTTACAGATAATCATTTTCCTGAACACTCGACAGCCACAATTGCATTAGCAAAGAAATTGAACTTACCAGATTTTGTCCCTTCAAAAGGGCATTGGTGGGAAGTAACAAGTCAACTTTCAAACTTAGGTTTACAGCCACACGAAATACAAGATTTTTGTTTGAAAGTTGACCTCGAAGGAATTAATGAATATTCATTGCAATACACTTTAAATACTTTGAAGTTTGGCATTTTGGAATTACCCTTTGATCCTCAGGATGCTGAAGGTGTTTTTCCTGAAATTGAAAACTATAAAAGTTATATAATCAATTATAGAAGCAAGCATCACATGCCGTTGGTTATTGAATTAGAAAAACAAAATTTTAATTTTTCAGCATTCAGAAACGCAATGCTTTCTTCCTACAACAGTTGGAACAATATTTATAGTTTGATTTCTAAAAAGTTATTGTACTATTTTTTAAATACTTCCTTGTGGATTGGCTTGATACTTCAATGTGTAAAAAAATATAAAGGTCAATTCATTAACCCAACATTTCTATTAATGCTTGTACTTCCATTTGCAATTTCAATTGGGTCATGCGCTTTTGAGGTTTTACACGACAGATATTTTTTACCTGGAATTTTATTAGAGTTAATGGCAACAGGAATTTTAATTTCATCTGGAGTTAAGTTTTTGATAAAAAGTAAAATAGTGAGATGAAAACAGTTCTCATAACCGGTGCTTCAGGATTAATCGGAAAACGATTGACTGAAATCTTATTGGAGAAAGGATTTATTGTTCGGCATCTCTCCAGAAAAAATGGCGATGGAATTATTCCGACTTTTATCTGGAACATTGAAAACATGGTAATTGATGTAAAAGCATTTGAAAATGTGGATGCAATTATTCATTTAGCAGGTATAAATGTTGGCGATAAAAGATGGACTGCTTCGTATAAAAATGAAATTCTTAATAGCAGAATTATTAGTTCTGATTTATTGGTGAAGTCTCTAAAAGAAACCTCTAACCTAATAAAGACAATTGTCAGTGCATCCGCAATCGGTTATTATGGAAACCGTTCAAATGAAATTTTGAATGAAAATACAAAACCGGCTAAAGATTTTTTTGGCAAAACATGCATAGCTTGGGAAGAAACTGTTCGCAAAGCAGAAGAAATAAATATTCGGACAGTTCAATTAAGAACCGGAATTGTATTATCAAAAAATGGAGGTGCATTAACAGAATTAATCAAGCCACTACAATTTTTTATAAAGCCAATATTTTACCCAGGAACTCAGATTTATAGCTGGATACACATTGATGATTTGTGCAACGCATATATTCATGCCATTGAAAATGAAAACATGAATGGAGCATACAACGCAGTTGCACCGAACACAATTTCATATTCTGTTATAATGAATGAAATTGCCTTGATAAAGAAACGGAAAGTATTCCCTTTTCAGGTATTCAACTGGATGCTTAGAATTATAATAGGAGAATTTGCCGATTCACTTTATCAAAACATAAATTGTTCAAGTAAAAGGCTGGAGGCCACAGGATTTCAATTTCAATTTCCAGAAATTAAAATGGCACTCGAAAATTTATTTAGAAAATAAAAATTTTTATAAATGTCAAATGAGAATAAAAAATATTTTCAAAAAAAACAAAAAACTGATAACTAAAAATGAGAAAGTATTTTCGCCACATGCGAAAACTCAGCCTACTGTTTTGTTTGCTCTCTCTAAATTCCGTTGCTCAAAAAAAAACCAACATCAAAGACACTTTGGTTAATGCGCGAATCATCAGTGCGGCTTATACTTACCAGGTTCCTGCGGCTGATATGGCAAAAAGATTTGGAGTCGGAAGCGCGATTGAAGGAAGTTTTCTATTCAAATTCGGGAAGAACTGGTTGATTGGGGCAACAGGAAGCTTTTTGTTCAGTGCCAATGTTCGTGAAGACACCATTCTTGATGCATTAAAAACATCGTCGGGAAATTTTATAAATAACAGTGGCATTTATTCTTCCATTGTTTTAAACGAACGAGGATATTTAATACAAGGAAAATTCGGAAAAATTATCCCAGCTTTTCATATCAATCCTAATTCAGGAATTATGGCCACTATTGGTGTGGGATTCATTCAACACAAAATAAGAATTCAGGAAATCGGAAATGACCTTCCGCAATTTGCAGGTGATTATGTGAAAGGGTACGACCGGTTAACTAATGGAATTTGCACCAGCCAGTTTTTAGGATTTGCTCATTTTGACCCTAGAAAATTATTGAATTTTTATACCGGAATTGAAGTAACAGAAGGTTTCACACAAAATCGGCGCGATTGGAATTTTGATTCTTATGCTCGCGATGATTCGAAGCGATTGGATATTTTAATTGGATTAAAACTCGCATGGTTTCTTCCACTTTATGGGCGCACTTACCAGGAATTTTATACGCATTAATGGATTCGGCTTTTGTTTTTATTTATGATTTAGCCATTCAATTTTATTTACTAGCCATTCGTGTTTCTTCTTCGTTCAATCCAAAAGCCAAACAGTTTATAAATGGAAGAAAAAATTTATTAAATGAAATAAAAGATGCAATTCATAAAAATGAATATATCGTTTGGATGCATTGTGCTTCGGTTGGAGAATACGAGCAAGGCCGACCGGTCATTGAAAAACTGAAAGCTGAAAACAATAACATAAAAGTGTTACTCACTTTTTTTTCTCCAAGTGGTTATTTGCAACGAAAAAATAGTTCTGAAGCTGATTATATTTTCTACTTACCAATTGATACAAAAAAAAATGCTGAAAATTTTATCAGGATAATAAACCCACAGTTCGTCATTTTTGTGAAATACGAATTCTGGTTTCATCATTTGATCGAACTGAAGAAAAAGAATATTCCTACCATTCTCATATCCGGAATTTTCAGAAGAGAGCAATTGTTTTTCCGATGGTTTGGGAAACCTTTTCTAGCAGTAATTAAATCATTTAATAAAATATTTGTTCAGGATAAAAATTCATTTGCACTATTAAATGAATTTGCATTGACAAATGCAGTTCTTTCTTCCGATACCAGATTTGATCGGGTTCTTCAGGTAAAAAACAATTCAAAGCAATTTCCGGAAATAGAAAAATTCTGTTTCGATAATAAAGTAATAATTGCAGGAAGCACCTGGCCTGAAGATGAAAAATTACTTATTCAATTTATTACGCAACAAAAAAAATCAGGGTTGAAATGGATAATTGCGCCGCATGAAATCTCTGAAAAACATATTGGTTCCTTAATTAATCAACTTGGAGAAAAAACAATTCGGTTTTCACAAATTCAAAACGCAAGCAACGACAAACAATTTTTAGTGATAGATAATATCGGAATGCTGAGTAGCATTTATCAATATGGAACAATAGCTTATGTTGGAGGAGGATTTGGAAAAGGAATTCATAATATTTTAGAAGCCTCAGTTTATGGTGTTCCTGTTTTGTTCGGACCGAATTATAAAAAATTTCGTGAAGCAAATGATTTGATTCAAACTGAAAGTTGTTTCTCTATTCAAAATGAAAATGAATTTGATTTCAAAATCAATCAATTGCTGAATGATAAAAAATTATATTCCGAATGTTCAATTGGTTGTTACGATTATGTAAAAAATAATTCTGGCGCAACTGATCAAATAGTCCAATACATCAAAAAAGAAATTTTTAAAAAATAATTCAGACTAAAAATCTGCGCTCTACAATATTGTAGAATTCAGCAACCATTTCATCCTGAGTGTTCCAGTGAAGGCGGTTGCGCAATGAATTTTCGATATAATCCATCGCTTCATCATAATTACTGCTGTTGTTAATTTTTTCTATCGATTCATCATACAGCCTCGCATCGTTATTGAATAAAAAGTTGATGTATGAAAATCGCTTGTTCAAACCAATAAAAGTTTTCAAATCTTTAATCGGTGCCTTCCTCAATTTATCATTCAACTCAGTGTGCGGCTGATTCAGTTTTTCATTTACCGTTGGTTTTGATCCCTGTGCTGAATAAATATCCGAAACAGTTTTTTGCGTTCCCTTTCCAGAATACGATTGATTCAATGATTGTCCGGGATTACTTTTCAATATTGCATCATCGTTGTTTGAATATCGCGCACCATTGCTGTTTGTACCATTACCATTACCATTTCCATTTTGTGCACCATTAGTTAATGGAACGGTTGGAATTTGTTGCTGAGGCTTTGGCGATTCTACTGGCGGTGGAGCAGGTTGTTGAAGAGGAGGAATATATTGTTGTGGTGGAGGAGCAGAAGGTTGCTGATAATATTGTTGTGGTTGCTGCGGTTGCTGATACTGTGGTGGAAATTGTTGAGTCATGCTTGACTGCGGATGGTCAACTGGCAATGAGAGTGTAAGTTCATACAATTCACGAACATAATTGAGCAATAAATCTTTATCAATTTTATTTATTACTCCATTATTAAACTGAATAGACTGAAACAGGTAGTTGACTTTTTCAATCAATACCGAAATTTTCGTTTCTGTTTTTATATCAGCCATTTCTTTTTCAGGGGGTGTAAAGTTATGCTTTCAAATCCTGTTTTTGAATTTTAAATTTAAGACTCTTACATTTTCCTTTTTAACGCAGTTTCCAACCAAATGATTTATGTTTCCAAAACATTCTGTTCATTATTGGAAAAGATTTGTGAATTTTCGCATCCCGAATTTTAAAACTCATTACATGTTTATTGAACCTCACATACGACAACAACAAACAGGTTGGATTGAAGTGATTTGCGGCTGTATGTTTTCCGGTAAAACTGAAGAACTCATTCGCCGTTTGAAGCGTGCAAGAATTGCCAACCAGAAAGTGGAGATTTTTAAGCCACAGATTGATACCCGTTATCACAGCAGCAACATTGTGTCGCATGACGAAAATTATATTTCATCTACTCCGGTTTCAAACTCCCAAAATATTTTGTTGCTTGCAAACGAAATTGAAGTGATTGGAATTGATGAAGCACAATTTTTTGATGGAGAACTACCAATGGTTTGCGATAAGTTAGCAGCAAAAGGTGCGAGAGTAATTATTGCTGGTTTGGATATGGATTTTACAGGAAAACCTTTTGGACCAATGCCGCAACTTTTAGCAAGAGCAGAATACATTACAAAGGTACATGCAATTTGTATGATTTGCGGAAACTTAGCTTCCTATTCTTTTCGAAAATCAAAATACGATGCTACTGTTTTGCTCGGCGAAAAGGACCATTACGAACCACGATGCCGTCATTGTTTTGATAAAGGAATGAAGAACTAATTTGATGATTTGATGATGAAATAACTTTTGAAAAACACTTGGATAATTCACTATTTACAATTAACTATTCACAATGAAAAAACTATTTCTAATTCGCCATGCAAAATCAAGTCATGATGATTTAAAAATGAAGGACATTGACCGCATACTTAACCAACGGGGGAAAGAAGATGCGCCGATGATGGGGAAAATTTTGAAAGAAAAGGGTGTGACGCCCGATTTGATTTTCAGTAGTCCTGCGGCGCGCGCGATGGAAACAGCGAAATTATTTTCGAAAGAATTAAACTTTCCTGTTGATTCAATTTTAATTGATTCGGTTTTGTATTCATTCAATCAGAGTTTGATTTTATCGTTCATCATGTCAATTGATTCATCAGCTGAAACTGTTTTGTTGTTCAGTCACAATCCTACTTTTCATGAACTGGCAAATTATTTTACTCGAAATAAAGTTCCATCAATGCCTACTTGTTGCATTGTTGGAATTGAATTTCTCACTGACAAATGGGATGAAATTGAAGAAAGCGAAAAGCACTTGGTACTTTATGAATATCCCAAAAAATATAAAGGAGATGAATAAATTTTCAGCAATATGAAATTATTCGATCGCGATTTCAGCTGGCTTTCCTACAACAGCCGTGTGATGCAGGAAGCTGCAGATGAAAATAATGTGGAGGCGGAGCGATTGAAATTTATTTCCATTGCCGACAGCAATCTGAAAGTATTTATTCGTGAACGGTTTTTTGCTTTGCTGAATACTTCTGAAAAAAATTCAGAGGAAAAAATATATAAACTGAATAAAAAAATATCGAAGCAATTTTCAGAATGTGGTGAAATCCTTAATGGCATTTTTACTTCATTAAAAAATTCAGAAGCTGAAATATTTTCAATTGAAGAGCTGGATGAAATGCAACTGAAATTTTTGAATGAATGGTTTCGGTTAAAAATGAAACCTGATCTTCACCCGAAATTTTTAACAATTGAAAATGAAGTTACAGCATTTGAAATCGGACGGCTTTATCTTTTCGTTCAGTTAATATTTCATGATGAAAAAGGTCAGGCGCTCATTGAAATTCCGTTAAGTAAAAGCGAACGGTTTGTAGAAATCCCTTCTTTAAATGAGAAATTAATTTTTGTTTTAGCAGAAACAGTGATTAGATATTTCTTGCCTGAAATTTTTCCGGGGCATGAAATTCCGGATAACTATCTTTTTGAAATGATTGCGGGTAATGAATTTTATTCTGCCGATGAAGAGCCCGCACTTTCGAAGAAATTGGAAAACGAAAATCAGGCAATCGGAAATTATTTTCTGTTTGAAAAAAACACACCGAAAGAAATTATAAAAACACTCTTGCAAAAAACAAAAGGCAGTAAGAATGCAGTTGCTAAAAAGAATTCCATTTTAGCATTGAACGACTTCATCGATTTGGGAAAATTGCTTCCTTTGAAAATGAAAGAGCCACCAATCACTGTTGCGAATCATCCCTTAGAAAATATTCCTTCTATTCTCGAAGCAGTTAGTTTAAATGAACAGTTGCTTTACTTTCCATATCATTCTTTTTCTACAATAATTAATTTATTAAAACAAGCAGCAACAAGCAGTAGTGTAAAAAACATTTTCATCACATTGTATCGAACAGCTCCATATTCATTGTTGGCTGAAAATTTATTGTTTGCTGCAGCAAATGGAAAAAATGTTTTTGCCTACTTAGAAATTAAAGCAAGCGAAAGCGAAGAGGAAAATATAATGCTCGCCAATAAATTAGAAGAAGGCGGAGTAAAGGTTTCACGCAATTTTCCCGGATTAAAAATTCACGCAAAAACTATTTTGATTGAAGAAGAAACAGATGGAGCTTTAAAAAGAACAGCCTTGCTAAACACCGGAAACTTCAATGAAAAAACTGCTGACAAGTACACTGATATTGCAATTCTTTCTTCCAATAAAATTATCACGCAAGATGTTTCCGATTTTTTTGAAGCGATTCAAATACGATCGATAAAAAATTTTCATCCAAAAACAATTTCATTTTCTCCCAACAATTACCGTCAAACATTTTCATCTGAAATTCAAAAGTGCATTGAAGCAGCAAAGCAAAATATTTCAGCACGGATTATTCTGAAAGTAAATAATCTGGAAGACGAAAAAATTATTCCTGAATTATATGAAGCTGCTGATGCAGGAGTAAAAATTGAAATTATTGTGCGCAGTATTTGCTGCATGAAACCAAAAGACAATATTGAAATCATCAGTATTGTTGACCGATTTCTGGAACACGCACGAATATTTTCTTTCCGTTATGGCGAAGAAGAAACCATGTACACCACGAGCGCCGATTTGATGACGCGCAACTTAGACCGACGAATGGAATTTCTGTTGCCAATTAAAAATCAGGTTCATCGCAAACAACTTTCTGAAATTCTGCAATTGCAATTGCGCGACAATGTGAAAGCAAGAATTATTGACAAAAAACAGAAGAATAAATTTTTGAAAGCAGAAAATGGCGAAGCTGAAATAAGGTCTCAGGATGTGTTGTCTGAATATTTTTCTCCTCCTGTAAATTAATTGTTCATTCAATTTCAATTTCTGTATTTGCGAAATTGATGCTTGGGTTTAATTTCATTCCCGATAAATAATTTCTGAATGAAAAAATCACTTACACTTTTTTTTCTCTTTGTATCAGCAAATCTTTTTGCTCAAACCGGAAGCATTCGCGGAACAATAACTGATGAATCATCTGACGAAGCATTAATTGGTGTGACCGTTTCTTCAGGGGCAAATGGTGTTGTGAGCGATGATGCAGGCAATTATATTTTCTCTCTTCCATCAGGAACACAAACAATAAAATTTTCATTTGTCGGATATGAGACTTTAGAAAAACAAGTGATAATACAAGCTGGCGACACTATAAAATTAAATATTGAACTGGTGACCAATGCAAAAGAATTAGGAACCATAGTAGTGAGTTCGAGCCGCTATGAAAAAAAGATTTCGGAAGAAACAGTGAGCATGGAAGTAATAAAACCTTCATTCATTGAAAACACAAATTCCATTGACATGAAAGAAGCAATTAATAAAGCGCCAGGTGTAAATATTATAGATGGCCAGGCAAATATTCGTGGAGGAAGCGGTTATAGTTATGGAGCTGGTAGTCGTGTGTTGGTGTTGGTTGATGATGTGCCGCAATTAGCTGCAGATGCAGGTGATGTGAAATGGGATTTTTTACCCCTTGAAAATTTAGACCAGGTGGAAATTATTAAAGGTGCTGCTTCAAGTTTGTATGGATCATCTGCATTGAATGGAGTAATAAATATTCGCACCAACTATCCAACATCAGTTCCTAAAACTCAAATCAATTTTTATCAGGGCATTTATCAAAACCCGAAACGAAAAGAAATAATCTGGTGGGGAAATAAGCAACCGTATTATTCAGGGGGATATTTTACACATAGTCAAAAGTTCGGTCAGTTTGATTTATGTTTTGGCGGAAATGTTTTTAATGAATCTGGTTTTCGTGAAGGAGAATATACTGAGCGCGGCCGTGTGAATGTAAGCACCCGTTACCGATTCAAAAAAATTGATGGGCTTGCAATCGGACTAAATGTGAATGCATTTGTATCACACACAGGAACATTTTTTATCTGGCAGGATGATACAACAGGAGCTTACCGTCCACAAGGCGGAATGGATTCTGCCACCACTTCTTTAGCTGAGAATAACAACACACGATTAAGTATTGATCCGTACCTTACTTATTTTAACAAGAATGGAAACCGGCATTCATTTCATGGGCGATATTATTTAACCAATGCAAACGCAAAGGATAATAAAAGCACAAACGCTCAACTTTATTATGGCGAATATCAGTACCAGCATTTTTTCAAGTTCGGGTTGAATTTAACAACAGGTATTGCTGCAAATGCATCACAAATTACCGCTGATTTATACGGCAATCATTATGCTGATAACGAAGCATTGTTTTTGCAACTCGATCAGAAAAAAGGAAGATTGAATATTGTTGGAGGTGTTCGATACGAAATGTTTCGGGTTGATACTATCACGAGTCAATCACCAATTCTCATTCGTGCAGGAGCAAATTTCAGAGTGATGAAGGCAAGTTATTTCCGTGCATCATTTGGTCAGGGGTATCGCTTCCCGACTATAGCTGAAAAATTTGTTGCCACTCAAGTTGGTCCTTTAAAAATATTTCCTAATCCTACAGTTAACCCTGAAACCGGATGGTCATCAGAGATAGGAGTGAAGCAGGGATTTAAAGTAAGCAGTTGGTTAGGTTATCTTGACTTGTGTGCATTTATGAGTGAGTACAAAGATTTTATGGAATTTACTTTTGGCTTTCACCCCCCATATGCATGGAAGCCCGGGGACCCCATAAATTTTACTGACTTTGCAAAGTACCTAGGATTTAAAACAATAAATATTACTAACGCAAAAATAAGCGGAGGTGAATTTTCAGTTATAGGTCAAGGTAAATTATTCGGACTGCCAACAAATTTGCTTGCCGGTGTTACTTACATAATTCCAATTGATATAAATAAAGTTTCGCTTGTTGATAGCTTGCTTAAAGAAAATGCCGGAGCTACAAAACAAATTCTCGATTCTATTTCGAAAATAAAAATTCTTAACTACAGATATCAATGGACTGCCAAAGCCGAGTTTGATATTTCGTATCATTCATTCTCCACAGGTTTCAGTTTTCGGTACAATAGTTTTATGGATAACATTGATCCGATATTTAATGGAACTGATCCACTAGTTCCCATTCAAGTAGTTGCCGGAATAGTGCCTTATCGCCAATTGCATCACACAGGAGATTATGTAATTGATTATCGCATATCAATGAAGGTGAATAAATATGTAAAGGTTTCGCTCATCATTAAAAATTTAATGAATCGCGAATACACTGAACGACCTGCATTGATAGAACAGCCAAGAAATTTTTCGTTGCAGGTTAGTGCGAAGTTTTAATTAGAAAATATTTATTGATTGGGAATTATTAATAAACAATTATCTGCGTTTTCTGAAAAACTCTTTCACCATCATTGATGATTCTTCAGCAATCACACCGCTCTTTACTTCACACTTCGGATGCAAAACTTTTTTGCTGATTAATGTGAAACCTTTTTTCTCGTCAGGTGCTCCATAAACCAATCTCGAAATTTGCGCCCAGCCAATGGCGGTTGCGCACATCAAACAAGGTTCAAGAGTTACATACAAAGTGCAATCGATTAAATATTTACTTCCGAAATGATTTTCTGCGGCAGTGATGGCAATCATTTCAGCATGTGCGGTTACATCTTTCAGCATCTCTACCTGATTATGTCCACGAGCAATGATTTTGTTGTTGCTGACGACAACAGCACCAATCGGCACTTCATCTTTTGCCAATGCATACTTGGCTTCCTTCAATGCTTCGCGCATAAAATGTTCGTCGGGCAATAGTTGAGTTGGGGCGTTCATTCGAAATATGTAGTTGGCAAAAATGAATCTGAACTTTCAGAAAACACAAGCATATTTTCATTTTCATTTCGTCTGTGTGGTTTCAAAGGAAAACTTTAGGTTTGGCGCTTCTTAATTCAATCAGTTCTTGTTACACATTATTATCCGCTTCTCTCTCTCATTAGCTTGTATCAGTTGCATTACTTTTTCGCAAGCACAAGAATCGTGGTCGCTTGAACAGTGCATCACATTCGCTCAACAAAATAATATTCAACTCAAGCAATCAGCATTGAGTACTGAGTTGAGTCAGGAATCTTACCTGCAATCGAAATTGGGATTACTTCCGAATCTGAATGCATCATCGAGTTATGGAATAAATACGGGAAAAAATATTGACCCGACAAGCAATTTGTTTGTTGATCAATCCATTCGTTCTGGAAATTTTTCTTTGTCAAGTAACCTAACTGTTTTTAGCGGTTTTAGTAAAGTGAATGAAATGCGAAAAGCGTATTTCGATTTCATGGCATCGAAATACAGCACTGCTCAATTAGTAAATGATATTTCGTTGAGTGTGGCAACTGCTTACCTGCAAATACTTTTTGCGCAGGAACAATTTGCCATTGCTGATTCACAGGAAAAAGTAATGCAGGAACAGGTTGATCGTACCAAGCAATTAGTAGATGCCGGAGTTTTGGCTCAAGGTTCACTGCTGCAAATTCAATCGCAACAGGCATTGGAAGAATTAAATACCGTAAATGCAAAAAATCAATTGTCGCTGGCGAAATTAAATCTGCAACAATTATTGAACATGGATCACACGGTTGATATTGTTATTCCAACATTGAAAATTCCGGTGGGTATGGCTTTCCAGGAAATGAATGCAGGAATAATTTATGAAACCGCATTAACACTTCAGCCCGGAATTAAAAGTGCGGAGTTAAAATTGAAAGGGGCTGAAAAAGGATTGTCTGCGGCAAGAGGTGCTTACTCACCTTCACTTTCACTCTTCGGAAGTTTATCATCACAATATTCCAACGCAGTGAAAAGAATAAAAGATGGATCAATAACTTATGATACAACACTAATTGGATTTGATGGATTTACAACTGCACCGGTTTATACTTTTTCTCCCAACTATCAATTTGAAAATACTCCGCTTGGCAATCAGATAAAAGATAATTTCGGAAAGGGGGTTGGTGTTTCATTGAACTTCCCGATTTTTAATGGATGGGCCACTCATACCAATGTGAGCCGCAGTAAAATAAATTTATTGAATGAGCAATACAATCTGGAATTGCAAAAACAACAATTGAAAAAAAGTGTCGAGACTGCATTTAATGATGCAGTAGCAGGTAAGGACCGATATGAAGCTGCATTAAAAAGTGAATCGTCAGCTGAATTAAGTTTCAATTACACTAAACTAAAATTTGATGCAGGTTTGCTTACTTCATTTGATTATGTAACGGCGCAAAACAGTTTGAGCAAAGCGAGAAGCGAAACCCTGCAAGCTAAATTTGAATACATCTTTAAATTAAAAGTGCTCGATTATTATCAAGGCAAACCTTTAAACCTTCAGTAGATGACTAAGAAATTAATGATATGGTTGGGAGTGGCCGTTGGCGTGCTACTTTTATTTGTAATCATTGGAAAAAAAGCCGGATGGATTTCTAATGACAATGCTGAAAAGGTTAGTACAGAAAAAGTAAGCAAGCGCGATATTGTTGAAAAAGTTTCTGCATCAGGAAAAATTTATCCTGTTACTGAAGTTAAAATTAGTCCTGATGTTTCAGGGGAAATTATTGATTTGCCCATTGAAGAAGGTGATAGCGTGATACAAGGTCAGTTACTCGCTAAAATAAAACCTGATATTTATGTTGCACAGGTTGACCGCTCAGTTGCTGCAGTAAATAATGCAAAAGCAAATTACTTGAATGCGCAATCTCAGCTCACCCAAATTGTGGTTCAATTTGAAAAATCAGAAAAAGATTACAACCGCAATAAAGATTTGTTTGATAAAAAAGTAATCAGCCAATCGGAGTTTGATATTTATGATGCTGCATACAAATCAGCGCGTGCAAGTAAGGAAGGAACGCAGCAGGCAGTGGATGCTGCAAAGTTTATGGTGAACAGTGCTGAAGCTTCATTGAAGGAAGCCAATGATCAGTTGTATAAAACTTCCATCTATGCCCCCATGAGCGGAATTGTTTCCGCTTTAAATGTTGAGAAAGGTGAGCGCGTGGTTGGTACTTCACAATTTGCCGGAACTGAAATAATGCGCATCGCAAATCTTTATGCAATGGAAGCTCGGGTCGATGTGAGTGAAAACGATGTGCTGAAAGTTTCTGTTGGTGATACCTGTGAAATAGAAGTGGATGCATATCCTGATAAAACTTTTAAAGGAGTGGTTTACCAGGTTGCCAATTCAGCAAGTTCATCAAGCACTTTAGTAAGTACTGAAAGTGTAACCAATTTTACTGTGAAAATTTTATTGGATCAAAGTTCATTCGTTGATATGATTGATGTTCAGAAAAAGAAATTTCCATTTCTTCCGGGAATGACTGCCTCTGTGAATATTCTTACGAACCATGTGTATGGAATCAATACTGTTCCGATTCAATCGGTAACTACAAGAGAAGATTCAACTGATAAAAACGAATCGCAAAAGAAAAAAGCCGCGAAGGATAAGTTGAAAGAAATTGTTTTTGTTTATGAAAATGGCGAAGCAAAAAAAGTTTTGGTGACAACCGGAATTCAGGATGATGAATACATAGAAATAAAATCAGGACTGAAAGGTGATGAAGAAATTATAACTGCTCCATATAGTGCAATTAGTCGCCGACTGAAAGATAAAATGAAAGTGACCAAGGTTGATAAGAAGGAATTGTATAAAGATAAAAACGGAAGCGATAAATCGGCCTCTGATAATTGATATTAATTCTTTCGGAAGAAAAGCAAGACTGAAACCCCAACCGGCAACCCTATTTTTTGTTTCAAGAAAATATTTTCACTGCGCATTAATCTGTAAAATAACTTTTGTGTAAAGCCTGGCTGATAAATACTAAAATCAGAACCGGCTTCATTTTTATTACGCATAAAATTTTTCGGAACCAGTTTTGAAAACAACCGGAATGCGGCAATTGGAATAAACAAAAAAGAATTGAAGTAGGAACTGAAAACAATATTGCCTCCGCTCTTAAATAGTTTTTTCAGATTTGATTTAGTGTAACGGCGGTAATGGTGATTAACATCGTCATGATGACTCCATAAAAATTTATAGGCAGGCACTGTTACAGCAATGTATCCGCCTGATTTGCACACCCGTAACATTTCACTCACTGCCTTGGCATCATCTTCTACATGTTCTATCACATCAAAGGCGCATACTAAATCGTATGAATTATCAGCATAAGGTAATTCAAGAATAGACCCCTGCTCAATATCGAGTTCCGGTAATTTTAGTTTTACAAATTCAAAACAGGTTTGATCATATTCCGAACTTTTTACTTTTCCGAATTCTGCCAGCATGACGGATGTTGCACCGGTTGCAATTCCGATATTCAGAATCTTTGAGTCACATGAAAGTTTTAATTCGGCAACCTGCGAACGAAGAATATCCAACCGTGCTTTGAACCACCAATGATTTCGTTCGAGTGTATAATACTCAATGTAGTAGTTACTATCCACGCTTCTGCAATTCTTTATTTTTAATCACCTTGTCAACTATAAACAATGGTCGTGCGCGCACTTGGTCGTAAATGCGCAATACATATTCACCAATCAATCCGAGTGCTAACAACTGGACTCCGCTAAATATTGAAATGGCTAAAAACAATGAAGCATAACCAGGAGGAACACCGCCCATCCAGTACATTTTAATCAACACATAAATGAAAAATAAAAATGCTCCAATCATTGTAAGCATTCCTAATCGTGTAATGAACTTGATCGGAAATTCGCTGAAGTTGAAGATGCCGTTGTATGCCAGATTGAAAAGCATTTTGAAAGTATATTTCGCTTCGCCGGCTGAGCGCGCATCGCGTTCGTATTCCAAACCAGTTTGCCGGAAACCAATCCATGTGCGCATGCCGCGAATGAATCGACTGCGCTCGGGCATTGCATTCAGATGATCCACAACTCTGCGGCTTAACAAAGCGAAGTCGCCACTGTCGAGCGGAATTTCAATACTTGAAATATTTTTAAGCAGTCGGTAATAAAACCAGTAGGCGGATTTTTTTACTGCACCCTCCTTGCGTTTTCTTCTGATACCGTAAATCACTTCGTAACCTTCTTTATATTTTTCATAAAACCGTCCGAGTAATTCAGGCGGATCCTGTAAATCGCCATCAATAACAAAAACGGCGTCACTGCAATTTACATAAGTCAATCCCGCAGTAAGTGCCAACTGATGCCCGTGATTGCGCGCAAGAAAAACACTTTGATAATGTGAATCGGTGAGCGCGAGTTCGTTCATCAGCAGCGGAGTTTTATCGCGGCTGCCATCGTTCACTAAAATAACTTCAATTGTGTAAGCAGAATTTTTTATCAGTTGATTCAGCCGGTCAATTAATAAAGCAAAACCTGCTTCTTCGTTGTAAAGCGGAATAACAATACTGATTTGTGGTTGCTTATCGGACATGGATGAATTGAATAGCTGCAAATGTAAAAGACTTCAATTGTGTTTTTCCTTTTCGAGCCACTGCTGCAAAATGATTAAAGTCCATATGCGGTTGTAGAGGTATTCTTCGCCTGCATTAAACCGCTGTAACAGTTTTTTTACTTCCGGAAAATTTATCACAGCATGTTGCTCCACCATTTCTTTCGATAAATAAAAATCAACTAAGTGTTTCAATTCTTTTTTCAGCCAGTGTTTTAAAGGAATTGCAAATCCCTGTTTTGGTCGGTCGAAATATTCGCGGGGCACATAATCGTACAGTACTTCCTTGAGTAAATATTTTGCTGTTCCGTTTTTCAGTTTCAGATTTTCGTTGAGGTTCAATGCAAATTCCACCACCCGATAATCTAAAAATGGTGTGCGTGTTTCCAATGAATACTTCATGCTTGCCTGATCTACTTTCACGAGCAAATCATCTTTCAGATAATAATTCAAATCGAACAATGCCTGTGCTTCTTTCACTGATAAATTTCTTTTCAGTGAAGAAATATTCTGAGCAATTCTGTATTCGTCATTCGGTTTGTTTACCAAAATATTTTCAATTTCGTCAGCAGAAAAAAAGTATTGCTCTTGCGAAAAAATATGCGAAGGCAGAAATTGTTTGTCGGAATAATTCAGCAGTGCTGCAACTCTTTTATATTTTGAAGGAAGCATAGTTAGCATTCCGCTTAACGGTTTTCGGAAAGTTTGCAACAAAGGATTCTGCAATCGCTCCGCCCACTTGTATGCACCGTATCCCATAAATAATTCGTCGCCCCCATCGCCGCTCAAAGTCATGGTTACATGTTGTCGCGCCAATTTCGAAACCAACATGGTTGGTATGGCTGATGAATCGGCATATGGTTCATCATACTGATCAATAATTTTATCAGCGAGTTCAATGGCTTCGTTGTAGGTGACTATAAATTCGTAGTGTTCTGTATGCAAGTGCCGCGAAATTTTTTTGGCGTATTCACTCTCGTTAAATCCTGCATCGTTAAATCCAATTGAAAAAGTTTTTACAGGTTCGGCAGAAACAGATTGCGCAATGGCTGTTACCAGACTTGAATCAATTCCTCCACTCAAAAAAGTTCCGAAGGGGACATCGCTGATCATGCGAAGTTGCACACTGCTGCGCATCAGATTGTTCAATTGATTTTTAGCAGTTGCAAAATCATTGACTGTTACAGATTCAATTTTTTCTTCTGCTTTCCAGTAGGTTGAAAATTTTATTCCGGTTGCACCAATCTTTGCATACGAGCCGGAAGGAAATTTATAAATGCCTTCGTAAATCGTATCTGGTTCGGCGATGTACCCGATGTTCAGATATTGCGCAATTGCTTTCTGATTTTTCTTCAGGTTGTTTTTAAAATCCGGGAACTGTAACAGTGCTTTTAATTCAGATGCAAAAACAAATTTTCCATTTTGAAAAGAATAATAAATCGGTTTCACTCCCAAGCGATCGCGGAAAACAGTAAGTGATTTTTCCTGTTTATCGTAAAGCGCAATAGTGAACATGCCGTTGAACAAGTTCACTGCTTCCGCTCCTTTTTGTGAAAGTAATTCGAGAATCACTTCACTATCCGAATGTGTTTTTAAATCAGTTGTTACCTGCGAAGCAATTTCCTGAAAGTTGAAAATCTCTCCGTTGAAAACCATTACATAACGCGAGTTGTGCGAATACATGGGTTGGTTTGCCGCACTCGACAAATCAATAATGCTCAACCGACGATGACCAAGACCACAATGTTCATCAAAGAAAAATCCATCAGAATCAGGCCCACGATGCGCAATAGCATCGGTCATTTTTTTCAGCGCGACTTCATCGCTGAATGGTTGAATGGAATAATATCCTGCAATGCCGCACATTTACCTTTTCTGATTTTCTTTTAGAAATTTAACCAATTGTTCAGCTTGTTTTTTTCGGGTATAAGACAACACCTTTTCATTATCCGGAGAAATTGTAAAAAGATTTTTCCCAGATTTCTTTTCCTGTAATTGTTCTAACAAAAATTTTTTCAGTGCTTCAATAGTTTGAAATGTTAATCCTGATTTTGTCTCGTTAATTAATTCACTCAGCAAACCATTGTCATTGGGTAAAACTAAAATGGGTTTTTTAGCAGCGAGGTAATCATATACTTTGGCGAAAATTGCCTGATAGTTTTTTTCTGAAAATGCAATTAAAAAATCTGATTCGACATTGTGCTTTAAAGCTTCGTGCCGGGCTATTCTTGGAGTGGTTTTTAAGTAAGAATTAAGTGTGTTACTGAAATTTTTCACCCTTGAATATTGAGTGGGATAGTATTCGAGTCCAATAAAATTCAATTGAATTTCAGCGGATGATATCTTTTTTTCATTGTGTAATTCGAGTAATGCCTGTAGCAAAAATTCAACCTGCTGACCGGCAGTTAGCGTACCATTATGCGTAAGGGTTAAGGTGGCAGATTGATCAGGCAAATCTAGATTTAAAAATTCTTCAAAGCCATTATATACTACTTTGAAATTTTTTTTATGCAATTTGCCAAGGGCAGTTCCAAGGTATGGATCGGGCGCAGTAATAAAACTGCAATTTCTTAAATATTTTTTTTCGAAATGAAATTCCCACGATTGCAAAAAACGATTGAGCATATCGCGGTTGTGTCGGGTAACATGATTTAATTTCCATCCATCGCGGAAATCAGCAACCCATGGAATCCCGAATTCTTTGTGCAATAAATATCCGTACTTGAATAAAATAAATGGCTCTCCTGTAATTAAAATGAAATCCGGTTTTTCGTGTTGCAAATATTTTCTTGCTTCAAAATACAGTCGCTTGTGTTTATCAAATGAAAATGAAACAAACGAAAACATTTTATAAAACAGTGAAAGCATTTTTCGCCAAATCCTTTTTTTATCTGCTCCGAATTTCAACAATATTTTTTCTGGAAGCACTAATTCTATTGGAACTCGAATGACTGTGCCTTTTTCTGATTTATCAATGATTATTTTTTCTGATGAGGCATTTTTTAAAACATCTTCTGCCCGTTCAATTTTTGCAGTCCATTGCTTAGTTATAACAGTCGGTTCAATTCCATACTCATTAAAATAATTAAACCAGCTATAAGGTCGCTGTGCCCCGACAGAATTTAATGGTGGAAAATCATTGCAGATGATGAGTACGCGCACAGAGAAGTTGAGTAGCGCAAAATTAATTTTAAAACCCAAAAAGAAATTCTACATTTCGGAATCAAAATTTCTCTGTTATGAAAAAAATATTTTCTCTTTTGCTGGTTTTGAGTATTGCGCAATTTGTATTTGCGGACAGCTATCCGGTTTTGAAAGTAGTGCTGAAGGGCGGCATCTCTGGTCGGGTGGAATCAGTTGTGACAGATTTGAAAAACAGACCAGGAGCAGGTAGCTGGTGTTTTGATTATGTGCAGCAGACTTTGGGAAATACTGATTTTGAAAATGTGGAGTTTGGTTCTGTTACAAAATTAGATGTAACAGATTATCGCATCAGCAATGAACTGCTCGAATATGCGCAGGAGCAAATTAGCGTGAATCACCTTGAAGGAACTTACACTCGCGAAGTGCCGGATGCAGTTACAGGTTGCAAGAGAGTTTATATGCTTACCTGGAAATCGAAAAATAAATTCGGCGATAAAGGAAGTATTAATGTAATTAAATTAGATTCTCCTTCCTGTTTGCAATCACTTGTATAATGAATTTTGGTATATTCAAACTGCCTAGATTTATTGAAACTTAACAATCAAAAAACTTTGTATTTTGAATTCTTCTTATTAAGAAAATCTAACTAGCAACTTCTTCCATGTAACTTTCAACTGGCGGACAAACACAAATTAAATTTCGGTCGCCATGGGTATCGTTAATGCGTGATACTGAAGCCCAAAATTTATTTTTCATAACATAAGGCAATGGAAATGCAGCGCGTGAGCGGGAGTAAGGATGATTCCATTCATCTGCAATTACTACAGCAGTCGTGTGCGGTGCATTGTGCAATAAATTATCGTCTTTGTCTGCAGTGCCATCTGCAATTTCCATAATTTCTTTTTTGATAGAAATTAATGCGTGACAGAAACGGTCGAGTTCTTCTTTGTCTTCGCTCTCTGTTGGTTCAATCATCAAAGTGCCGGCAACAGGGAACGAAACAGTTGGTGCATGAAAACTATAATCCATTAATCGCTTGGCAATATCTCCAACTTCAATTCCGTATTTTTTAAACTCACGCATGTCTACAATCATTTCGTGTGCGCATCTGCCATTAGAACCTTGAAATAAAATATTGAATTCTTTTTCGAGAATGCTCTTCATGTAATTTGCATTCAGGATTGCATATCGTGTTGCATCAGCACAACCATCAGCACCTAATAATCTGATATATCCATAGGAAATTAATAGAATTGAAGCGCTTCCCCATGGTGCAGAACTCACAGAATGAATTGCTTTTTCACCACCTGTTTTTACGACAGGGTGCCCAGGTAAGTAAGGAGCTAATTTTTTATTTACACAAATAGGGCCCATTCCCGGGCCACCACCACCATGTGGAATTGCAAAAGTTTTATGCAGGTTAATGTGATTTACATCGGCACCAATTGCAGAAGGAGAAGTTAGCCCAACCTGTGCATTCATGTTCGCACCATCCATGTAAACCAATCCACCATTTGCATGAGTGATTGCACAAATTTCATTTATGCTTTCTTCAAACACACCGTGCGTTGAAGGATAAGTTACCATCAGACAAGCCAAATCATTTTTATGTTCTTCAGCTTTTTGTTTTAAATCGGCAACATCAATGTTTCCTTTCTCATCGCACTTGGTTACAATAACTTTCATTCCGGCCATCACAGCACTGGCAGGATTTGTTCCGTGAGCTGAAGATGGAATAAGCGCAACATTCCGATGACTTTCATTTCTGTCTTTGTGATAGGCCATGATTACAAGCAGACCTGCATACTCGCCTTGCGCCCCTGAATTCGGTTGCAATGAACAGGCATCGAAACCGGTGATTGCACATAAATAATTTTCGAGTTGCGAAATAATTTCAGTGTATCCTTTTGTTTGTTCTGCAGGGGCGAATGGATGAATGGAAGAAAATTCAGGCCAACTCAATGGCATCATTTCAGTTGCTGCATTCAGTTTCATTGTACAACTTCCCAATGAAATCATAGAAGTGTTTAGCGAAAGGTCTTTGTTCTCCAATTGTTTTAAGTAACGCATCATCTGCGATTCAGAATGATGGCGGTTGAAAACAGGATGTGTTAAATAAGTTGAATCTCTTTTTAGTGAAGCAGGAATATTTTTTAATTCCGAAGAAATATTTATTTCAGTTGATGAAGAAAAAACTTTCAGAATATCCTGAACATCTTTTTCAGTGGTTGTTTCATCCAAAGAAATTCCAATGTGAGTCGCATCAATAATTCTGAAATTGATTTCGTTTTTTGATGCTGCAGCTTTTATTGAATTTGAGTCTGAAACTTCAACATAAACAGTATCGAAGAAATTTTTATTCAGAATTTTTACTCCGGAAATTTTTGAAAGAGAATTAGAAAGCGATTGTGTTAGAGTAGAAATTTTAGTTGCAATATTTTTCAATCCGTCAGTACCATGATATATAGCATAAGCAGCAGCCATGTTTGCAAGCAAGGCTTGTGCAGTACAAATGTTTGAAGTTGCTTTTTCTCTTCTGATGTGTTGCTCTCGTGTTTGCAAACTCATACGAAAAGCAGGTTGGCCTTGAGCATCGATTGAAACCCCGATTATGCGTCCCGGCATTAATCGTTTGTATTCATCTTTAGCAGCAAAGAAAGCTGCATGTGGGCCACCAAATCCGAGGGGTACACCAAATCGTTGTGCTGAACCAATAGCAATATCAGCCCCTAATTCTCCTGGAGATTTTAATAAAGTTAATGCAAGCAAGTCGGTCGCCATTACCACTTTCACTCCGCATTTATTGGCTTCTTCTATCAATGAAGAATAATCATTTACCCCACCAAATGAATCCGGGTACTGAACAATGCACCCAAAAACTTTTTCGTTGAAATTAAATTTATCGGGGGATGAAATCACCAATTCAATATCTAACGGAAGTGCTCGTGTTTTTAAAATATCTATTGTTTGAGGGAAACAATTATCAGCAACGAGAAAAACATTTTTTGTTTCTTCTTTTCCATTTGAATGATATACCAAAGTCATTGCTTCACTAGCAGCAGTTCCTTCATCCAACAATGATGCATTACTAACCGGTAAGCCAGTTAAATCGCAGACCATGGTTTGGTAATTCAACAACATTTCTAATCTGCCTTGTGCAATCTCAGCCTGATAGGGTGTATACTGCGTGTACCATCCGGGATTTTCAAAAATATTCCTAAGGATTACTGAAGGAGTGATTGTATTATAATATCCCATTCCAATAAAAGAACGAAACACTTTATTTTCTGAAGCAAATATTTTCATCATCTTCAAATACTCAAATTCACTAAGCGCTTCAGGAAGTTTTAATTTTTTATCAGTAAGAATTGAAGCAGGAATTGTTTCCTTTATCAGTTGGTTGAGTGAGGAAACACCAATTGCATGAAGCATTTCCGTGGTTTCATTTTTATTTGGCCCAATATGACGGTGGAAAAAAGAACTTGACATTTTTATAATTAGATTTTAGTATGATTTAACTTGGTTTTTCAAGAGACGCAAATGTAACGGACAAATGACAATTTTGAGGGCAATAAAAACATACGAATGCCGTTATTCACAACACTCTAACATACCGCTTGTTAAAAATTTAAAGAATTAGGGTTACTTTTAGTGCCGCTATAGTTACTTTTAAAAAAAATTAAAAATCATGTTTTGTGACTACTGTAAAGTTTTAGGTGTAGAACACAATGCCAGCGACATGGAAATTAAGCTGGCATTTAGAAAACGGGCAAAGGATACTCACCCTGAATTTAATTCTGCATCAGATGCGGAACAACAATTCATAACTTTGAATGAAGCATATGACATTCTTATACATCATAAAACCCGTGAACTTTTTGAAGAAGATTTGAATACCTATCATAACCCTGAAGCTTATCCTCCATATAAACATTGGATTATTGTTGCTAGGGAAAGAGCTACAGTTCACTCAAGACTTCCATATAAAGAATTCACTCGAACTAAGTTTTATCAAGGTACTCATACATCTCCTTATCTTCTTTTTGTCGCTGAGTTTGTTGCTTCTATTGTATTAATTCTTGTCCCTTATGTTTTAATGGTAAGAGATGACAGCAGAATCCTTGGTGTTTTTTCACTTTTTATTGCTTTGCCAGCCGGAATTTTTATGTTGGTTCAGGCATTGTCAGGTTTTTCTGCAATGAAAAAATTTAAATCTACAGGAAAAATCAGTAAAAAGGGTGATACTAAAATTCAGAAAACCTGAGCAATATTTTTTTAATTTCTATTCAGATACATTTACCGCTGCATAATTTTTCTAATGGCATTTAAAAGAGCATTGATACTCTTCCTCTTTGTTTTTCTATTTTTTTCTTTTTCATCGCGAGCTCAAAACAGAAAAGTAATTCAGTTTAGTGGAGTCATTTATTCAGCTGATACTGCGCATCGGTCAATACCATTTGCAACAGTATATGATTATACATTAGGAAATATTGCGATCAGCAACTTTACTGGTTTTTTTAGTTTGGTTGGATATGAAGGCGATACCATTTACTTTTCTACTGTCGGATTTAAAACCCAAGAGTTTATTATTCCGATTGGAAATGAAACAGAAAAATTTACAGCCAACTTTTTTTTAGCACCAACTTTTTACATGTTACCTGAAGCGATTGTTTATCCATGGGGTTCGCGCGATCAGTTTCCGTATGCATTTATTCATACTCCAATTCCGGATGATGATTTGGAAAGGGCCAGAAAAAATCTTAATCCAGATTATTTGCGGTCACTTTCTTTAGCACAAGGCTCCGACCCGAATATTAATGCAAGAATGGTGATGAATAATTATTCGCAGACTTTATATTATTACGGACAAGCTCATCCAATCAGTTTATTAAATGCCTTTGCCTGGAGTCAGTTTATCAGTGATTTGAAAAGCGGGAAGTATAAAAATCCGAATAAGAAATAGTAGGTAGTTTTTTGGTGTCAGCAATTAATTATTTGCAATTTGAAAATTCAAATATTACAATCGGGGTTAAAATCTTTGGTTTATTTTTTAACCGGAAATTTCATTTTATAGTCCACCTTAACATCCCCTTTTGAAATTCGTTCGAGTTTATTCTTCAGCAATCTTTTTTTCAAAGGCTTTAATAAATCGGTAAATAATATTCCTTCGATGTGATCGTATTCATGTTGAATTACTCGACCTGTTAAACCGGAAAATATTTCGCGATGCTTTTTAAAATTAACATCCATGTATTCAATATCAATTTCGTCGGGCCGTAAAACATCTTCTCGAATGTTCGGAATGCTTAAACAACCTTCGGTGTAATACCATTCTTCACCAACACGCGAATGAATTTTTGCATTGATAAAAACCTGTGTCACGCCTTTCTCACCAGCAAAATCATTTTCTGATTGATCTTCTTCCTCTTCCATTTTTTTTAGAATAAAATCGCTGTCTACCAAAAAAAGACGAATCGGTAAATTTATTTGTGGCGCCGCCAATCCAATGCCGGAAGCATTGTACATGGTGTCCCACATGTTTGAAATGATCTCAGCAAGATTCGGGTAAAGTGCATCGATGTCTGAACTTCTTTTTCGTAAAACAGGATCGCCGTAAGCGGTTATCGGTAAAATCATTTAGGGTAGGTGTCAAGAAAAGTTTGCAAAATAATAGCAGCACTCACTTTATCAACTAAGTTTTTATCCTGTCTCTTCATTTTTCCAATCCCACTATTCAAAATTATTGCTGAAGCCATTTTCGAAGTAAATCGCTCATCAACTTTGTGAACTGGAATTAATGGAAATTCTTTTTGAAGAATCAGAATAAATGCATTCACTTTTGGACTTAATTTATTGTCTTCGTTTCGTAAGGTCTTCGGATCGCCAATCACAAATACTTCTACCGGTTCTTTTCTGCAATAATCTTTTAAAAAATTTAATACCTCGTGAGTTGGAACAGTTGTGAGTGAAGAAGAAATAATTTTTGATAAATCAGTCACTGCAATACCAACTCTTTTTTCTCCGAAATCAATTCCTAATAATCTCCCCATTTATTTCAGGTATAAATCTGTGAGTACAAAAATTGAAAATACAATGCTGGCAATTCCGTTGGTAGTAGCGAAAGCAATATTCACTTTACTTAAATCTTCGGGCCTCACTAATTTTTGTTGATAAATTAGCAACATAATAAATATGAAAGCTCCGATCCAGTAACTGATTCCGAAATTTCCGGAGTATCCTGCAATTAACATTACAGATGCAGAAATTAAATGAAGGCATCGCGAAAATGTAAGGGCATTTTTTTTCCCTAACCAAACCGGAATGCTGAACAATTTTTCTTTTCGGTCAAATTCTTCATCCTGCAAAGCATAAATAATATCGAAACCCGAAACCCAACTCATCACAACAAAAGAAAATAAAACCGGCAGTAAACTGAATGTTCCTGTCACAGCGAGATATGCGCCTATAGGGGCAAGTGATAATCCAAGACCTAAAAACAAATGTGCAAGTGGGGTAAATCGCTTTGTGTAACTATAACCAAGTACAACGATTAAGGCAATGGGAGATAAATAAAAACACAACGGATTAATAAACCAGGTGATAACAACAAAAAGAAATGAAAAGAATAGAACAAACACAAATGCTGATGTTGAAGAAATTTTCCCCGCAGGAATTTCTCTGGTTGCCGTGCGAGGGTTTTTTGCATCAATCATTCTGTCTGCAAAACGATTGAACCCCATTGCCGCGCTTCGTGCACAAACCATACATGCAACAACAAGTAAAAAAATTTTCCAACTAAAAAAATATTCTTCCTTTGAAATTGCCAGAAAATATCCAATCACTGCAAAGGGTAATGCGAATACAGTATGGCTGAATTTTATAAACGAAAAATATTTTTTCATCTTTTATTTTTTCTTATCCAACACATTTGCAGTGAATTCAATCACGGTGAAATTCGGAATTGTATTAGCTGTAACATGAACTGCTTTGTGCTGTTTTCCACCTTTCCCTTCTGAATTAAAAACCACGCTGATTATCCCTTCGTTGCCGGGCATAATCGGTTCTTTTGAGTATGAGGGGATTGTGCATCCACAAGAAGCTTTAGCGCTTCTGATTACCAAGGGATTTTTTCCTGTATTTTTTAATTTAAATTCATGAGTGACTATATCACCTTCATATATATCTCCGAAGTTGAAAATTTCCTCAGCGAACTCAATAGAAGTAAGAGTTGAATCATTGAGCCGTTGATTGGCAATTGGATTTTGGCCCATCATATTTTGCATTGGACCGGCATTATTTTTATTTTCAATAAAGTTAGAAGGGAATTGTGGTTCTTTTGGTAATACAAGCCGCAATATTTCTACTACTGCAATTGCAAAAAAACTCAGTGCAATAACAATTAACGCAATCGTTTTTAAATTTTCTTTCATGCAGCGCAAATTTATATCAGCATTATTGCTTTGCCGCCATGGAACCAATTTTTGATTTACGAATGGTAAAATATTCTTCCAGTTCATTAACATTTCTTGAATTGAAAGTCATTTTTTGAGTGAGCATTCCTTTGCGTGCAGCCAGTGTTCCATAATAAATATCATGAATACCAGAAAGGTTATGAGCATCCGGATTAATACTTATTTCTACTCCTAAAGAAATTGCAAATTGTATCCATCGCCAATCTAAATCTAACCGCCATGGGTGTGCGTTAATTTCAATTACAACATTATTTTTTGCCGCAACTTCTATCACCGCTTTGTGATTAATCGGATACCCGATTCGCGAAAGAAGTAATCTTCCGGTAGGGTGACCAAGTATTGTTGTATATGGATTTTCAATGGCACGAATCAATCGTTCTGTTGCTTTCTCTTCACTCATTTTAAAGTTTTGGTGAATGGATGCAATCACAAAATCAAATCGTGAAAGAATATCTTCATTATAATCAAGCGAGCCGTCACCTAAAATGTCTGATTCAATTCCCTTGAAAATTTTAAAAGGCGAAAGCCTTTGATTCAACTTATTTATTTCACTATGTTGTTGCAAAACCTGTTCAGCTGAAAGACCACTTGCATATGTAGCAGATTTTGAATGGTCGCTTATGCATAAATATTCGTAACCCAATTTCATGCTGTAACGAGCCATTTCTTCAATCGTATTATTTCCATCGCTCCATTTGGAGTGAGCATGTACTACACCCTTTATTTCTTTCATTTCAATTAACTGAGGCAATTTATTTTCCGTAGCTAATTCAATTTCATTTATTCCTTCTCGCAGTTCAGGTAGAATGAAACTTAATCCTGCTGATTGGTAAATTTCTTCTTCACTTGAAAAATGTTTTGAATCAAAATCAGAAATTCTTTTTTTAACATCTTCCACATGAACTTCATTTCCGGTAGTGATGAAAAGGTTTTTATAGAAATTATTTTTTTCTGAAAATGAAATTTGAAACAAAGTTCCTTCAGTTGTTTTTGCATGAATGGTGTTTTCAATTTCTTGCAGCTGATCGAACTGAGATTCATTCAACATTTCCATCACTTCTTCCAATGGAGCAGAAGTCAGCAGATCAATTTTATCCAACACCTCATAATATCGACGAAACTCCCCAGTAAATGAAATTTCTTCATCAGTAAAATATTTTTTCAGCAATTGAAACATCAATAAACTTTCTTGCTCCACTTCGGCATAACGGAATTTATTTTTGTGCTTCTGATAAAACTGAATATTTTCTAAAACTGTTTTTTGTGTTTTCTCCCCGAAACCTTTCAGTAAACTCAATCTGTTTTCGAGGCAGGCATATTTCAATTCATCAATGGTTTCAATTTCCAGTTCTTTCCAAATGGTTGAAACTTTTTTCGGACCAATGCCCTTTATGCTCATCATCTCTACAACACCTGAAGGAGTTTTTTCCAACAACTCATCCAATAGTTTTATGTGACCAGTTGAAAGAAGCGATTGAATTTTTTGTTTTATTGCTACACCGATAGAAGGAATTGTATCCATTTCTTCAGATGTCATTTCACTCAATTCACCATTTAATTTGCTGATATTATAAGAAGCGGATAAATATGATTTTGCCTTAAATGAATTTTCTCCATGCAATTCCATGAGCTTGCCAAGCAATTCAAAAGCAGATTCTATTTCGGAATTTGTAACCATAAAATAATTTGGTTACAAAAATAACATCACTTACTTCGAAGTCAATCGCACAACAGGACAAATCATTTCTTCCATGCTTAAACCACCATGCTGAAAAGTATTTCGGAAGTGATTGACATGATAATTATAGTTGTTCGGATAAACGAAAAATGTATCAGCTTTTGCAAATATGAAAGTACTGCTCACATGTGGCTTCGGTAATTTTGCTTCCAATGGATTGCGCACTTCAAAAACTTCACGCGGATTGTAATTTAAATTTCTACCGTGCTTGTAACGAAGGTTGGTTGTGGTTTCTCTGTCGCCAATAACTTTCACAGGTTCTTTCACTCGAATGCTTCCATGGTCTGTAGAGATAATAATGTTCACTTTTTTTTCTGCTAGCTTCATGAGTGCTTGATATAATGGTGAATGCTCAAACCAAGAAAGTGTAATGGAGCGATAAGAAGTTTCATCGTTCGCTAATTCTTTCAATACCTGCATTTCTGTTCGTGCATGCGATAACAAGTCAACGAAATTATAAACGATAACATTGAATGGGTTTTGCAACAAGTTGTGAATGTTGTCAACCATTTTTTGTCCGTCGGTAGAGTTGGTAATCTTAGTGTACGAAAATTTTATATCCTTCTTACTTCGTACAATCAGGTCGCCGAGAAAATCCTGTTCGTGCAAATTTTTTCCGCCTTCTTCTTCATCGTTCAACCAGTAATTCGGAAATTTCTTTTCAATGTCGAGCGGAGTCATACCTGCAAAAATTGCGTTTCGACTGTACTGTGTACTTGTTGGAAGAATGGAATAATAAAAGTCTTCGGTATTCACTCTGAAATTTTCGCTAAGCAATGGTTGAATAATTTTCCATTGGTCGAAACGAAGATTATCAATGAGAACAAAAAATGTAGGAGTTTCATCATTAATAAATGGTAAAACTTTTTCGCTCATTAAAGTATGAGAGAGTATCGGTGCTGTTTCATCGGGTTTGTTCAGCCACTTGATATAATTTTTCGAAACGAATTTGCAAAACTCACTGTTGGCTTCACTCTTCTGCATATTCAACACATCGCGCATGTCGTTACTTTTCGATTTATCCAATTCCAATTCCCAGTAAATCAACTTGCGATATAAATCTCCCCACTCTTGCTGATTCAAACCATTGCTCATTTGCATCATGATTTGCTGAAACTCCTTCTGATAATCAGAAGTGGTTTTTGAACTGATGAGCTGTCGGCTGTCGAGAATTTTTTTTAGTGTCAGTAAAATCTGATTGCTCTTTACCGGCTTAATCAGGTAGTCACTTATTTGCGAACCGATTGCCTGCTCCATTAAATTCTCTTCTTCGTTTTTCGTAATCATCACAATGGGCAACGCGGGATGAAGTGCTTTTATTCGGGAAAGAGTTTCCAAGCCGCTCAGTCCGGGCATTTGTTCATCCAGAAAAACCACATCAATAATCTGGTCCTTGCATTTTTCAATGGCATCCACACCATTACTGGCTTCAATGATATTGTATCCTTTTTCGCTAAGGAAAAGCAGGTGCGGTTTCAATAATTCAATTTCATCGTCGCACCAAAGTATTGTGGCTAGGCTACTCATAGTATAATTACTTTTGCCTGCGAATTTAGTTGTTACAGTTGCATCCTTCATTAACATTATTTTTGTTTCGTGAATAAAAGAAAAATCATCAACGACCCGGTTTACGGATTTATTACAATTCCTTCAGAAATAATTTTCGATATAATCGAACATCGTTGGTTTCAACGATTGAGAAGGATACAGCAATTGGGATTAACAAGTTTGGTTTATCCGGGTGGAAATCATACTCGATTTCAGCATACAGTCGGAGCCATGCACCTGATGACACAAACATTGGAAGTGCTTCGTTCAAAAGGAATTTTAATTACTGAAGAAGAAGGAGAAGCAGTGGTGATTGCAATTTTAATGCACGACATTGGTCACGGACCATTCTCTCATACACTCGAAAAAACTATTGTGCAGGGAGTAAGTCATGAAGAATTATCTGCGCTGTTTATGGAGCGGTTGAATAAAGAATTTAAAGGAAAACTTTCATTGGCCATAAAAATTTTTCAGGATAAATACAAAAAGAAATTTCTGCATCAGTTGGTAAGCGGCCAATTAGATATGGACAGATTGGATTACCTGAACCGCGATAGTTTTTTCACAGGAGTGGCAGAAGGTGTAATTGGTTACGATAGAATTATTAAAATGCTTTCGGTTCACAAAGGAGAATTGGTGGTGGAGGCAAAAGGAATTTATAGCATCGAAAAATTTATTGTATCGCGTCGATTGATGTACTGGCAAGTATACTTACATAAAACTGTTTTGGTGGCTGAACAAATGTTGGTTCGGATTTTACAAAGGGCAAGAGAATTAAGTATAAACGGGTCTGAAATTTTCGGTTCACCCGCACTTCATTTCTTTATTTCAGGAAACATTACTACAAAAGATTTTTATCAAAGCGATAATGTGTTTGAACAGTTTGCATTGCTGGATGATACCGATGTAATGAATGCAATAAAAGTGTGGCAGACACATGACGATAAAGTGCTTTCGTACCTGAGTAAATGTTTAATCAACCGGAAATTATTTCACATTGAATTGCAGTCACAACCATTCACTCAAAATAAAATTGAATCACTGCAATGGAAAATCGCAAAGAAATTTGTGATAGAAAAAACAGACTTGCAATATTTATTAATTGAAGAATCAACGAGTAACAATGCTTACAGCCGTAAGGGCGATGCGATTAAAATTTTATTGAAAGATGGAAAAGTAAAAGACATTGCTGAGGCGTCAGACCAATTAAATATTTCTGTTTTGTCAGAACCGGTTGTTAAATATTACATGTGCTGGCCGAAGGAGATTAAATAGGATCGATTTTTACTCCTCTTTCATTTAGCCGTTTATAAATTATTTTAGCGCCCATGAATTTTACAGCAGGCGAATTATGCCATTGGTTAAATGGTCGCCTTGAAGGAAATCCTGAAGTAGTAATCACTCATCCATCTGGTATTGAAGATGCGAATGAAGGGTCTGTATCATTCATTGCCAATCCGAAATATTTGGAACACGCAGCAACCACTAAAGCATCTGTGTTGTTGCTTGCTGAGTCAGCACCGATTGGAAAAACAAAAGTGACATCAATCATTCGTGTGACTGAACCCTATATTGCTTTTGCTCGTGTGATGCAGAAATTCAGCACAGCATTGGCCGATAAAACAGGAATAGAACAACCAAGTTACATTTCACCAACAGCCAAAATCGGCTGTGATGTATACATAGGTGCATTTGCACATATTGGTGATAACGCGATTATAGAAGATGGAGTAAAAATTTTTCCGAACACAACTATTGGTGACCGGTGCGAAATAAAAAAAGGTACTATTATTTATGCAGGAGTAAAAATATATGCCGATATAAAAATCGGGGAGCGATGCATTGTTCATGCAGGAGTGGTAATTGGCAGTGATGGGTTTGGGCACGCGCCTTTGCCCGATGGTTCGTACATGAAAATTCCTCAGTTGGGAAATGTGATTATAGAAGATGATGTGGAGATAGGTTCTAACTCAACCATTGACCGCGCAACAATGGGAAGCACCATCATTCACAGCGGAGTGAAGATTGATAACCTCGTGCAGATTGCACACAATGTAGAAATAGGTGAGTATACAGTAATAGCGGCGCAAACCGGAATATCAGGTTCCACAAAAATCGGAAAAAAATGTTTGATTGGTGGCCAGGTTGGTTTTGTTGGGCACATTATTATTGCCGACGGAACACGAATCAACGCGCAGAGTGGAGTATCAAAAAGCATTAAAGATCCCGGCAAAGCATTCACGGGTTCTCCTGCTTTTAATTATACTGAATCATTGCGTTCGCAAGTTGTCTTTCGTCACTTACCTTCGCTGCGTTTAAAAATTGAACAGCTCGAAAAAGAATTGGAAAACTTAAAGAAGAACAGGTTAGCAGAAAAATGATTATCAGGCAGCGCACCATCAATAAACCTGTTTCACTTTCCGGTAAAGGATTACACACCGGCATGCCTGCAACTATCACATTTAAACAAGCTCCACCCAATCATGGGTTTGTTTTTAAGCGTGTGGATTTGCCCGGAAACAATACGATTAAAGCAGATGTTGATTTTGTTGTGGACACTTCTCGTGGAACCACCATTGAAAACAAAGGAGTAAAAGTTCATACCATAGAACATGTACTTGCCGCATTGGTTGGAGCTGAGTTAGATAATGTGTTGATTGAAATTAATGGTCCTGAAGTTCCGATTATGGATGGAAGTTCATCCGCTTTTATTGATGCATTTTATGAATCTGGAATTATTGAACAGGAAGCCATCCGACATTACATAAAGCTATCTGGAGATATTTCGCATTACGATTCGGAGAAAAATGTGCACATGAATGCATCGCCTGCCGATAATTTTAAAGTGGATGTTACTATTGATTACGATTCAAATGTTTTAGGTAAACAGGAAGCGAGCTTAGGAAATATTTCAGAATTCAATAAAGAAATTGGCCAAGCAAGAACTTTTTGTTTTCTTCACGAAATCGAAGGACTGGTAAAAAAGAATTTAATAAAGGGAGGCGACCTCGACAATGCAATTGTGGTAGTGGAACAAAAACCCGATGCAGAAACACTCGCCAAGTTGAACAAGCTTTTTGACCGTGTGGATGTGAAGGTGAACAAAGAAGGATATTTAAACAATACTGAATTACGATACGATAATGAACCCGCAAGACACAAGTTGTTGGATGTAGTTGGCGACCTCGCACTCATTGGTTCTCCGGTTAGAGCGCACATTACAGGTTCGCGCCCGGGGCATTCAACAAATGTTGCTTTTGCAAAAAAAATAAAGTCAATGATTAAAGAAATGAAAAACGGAAAAATGGCTCCATTCTATGATCCTAACACTCCGCCCGTTTATGACATCAGGCAGATTGAAAGAATTCTACCTCACCAATATCCATTTTTATTGGTTGATAAAATTATAGAAATCACTGATCACAGTGTGGTGGGAATAAAGAATGTGACCTTCAACGAAAATTATTTCCAAGGACACTTCCCTGGAAATCCTGTAATGCCGGGTGTTTTGCAAATAGAAGCAATGGCTCAAACCGGAGGAATATTAGTTATGAGCACATTGGAAGACCCAGAACATTGGGATACTTACTTTTTAAAAATCGATAATGCACGATTCAAAAATAAAGTAGTACCAGGTGATACATTGGTAATGAAATTAGAACTGCTCTCGCCAATTCGCCGCGGTATTTGCGAAATGCATGGAAAAATTTATGTCGGAAATAAAATTGTAACTGAGGCTGACCTAGTTGCGCAAATTGTTCGCAAGCAGCCAATCTAATTGCAACCAAATTGATAACAACAAAGTCTGTCAACAAAAATCTAAATCCGGAAAAGCGAAAACCTACTATGATATCAAACCTCGCTTCAATTCATACAAGTGCTAAGATTGGAAACAATGTAACTATTGAGCCATTTGCTTTTATAGCTGCGAATGTTGAGATTGGTGAAGGAACATGGATTGGTCCTAATTCAAGCATTATGGATGGAGCTCGAATTGGAAATAATTGTAAAATATTTCCAGGTGCAGTCATCAGTGGTGAACCACAGGATTTAAAATTTGAAGGAGAAGAAACCATAACAATTATAGGAGATAATACCATCATCCGCGAATGTGTAACAGTAAATCGCGGAACCAAGTGGAGTTATAAAACCGAAGTTGGAAACAATTGTTTGCTCATGGCTTACTCGCATGTGGCACATGATTGTGTGATTGGAAATAATGTTGTGCTTGCGAATAATGTGAACCTTGCCGGGCATATAATTATTGAAGACTTTGTAAATATCGGAGGGGTTTCTGCTGTTCAGCAATTTTTAAAAATCGGAACGCAATCATTTATAACTGGTGGAAGTTTGGTTAGGAAAGATGTTCCTCCATTTATTAAAGCTGCACGAGAACCATTGTCCTATGCAGGAGTAAATTCAGTTGGTTTAAAGAGAAGAGGATACAGCGCTGAATCAATTGCTGAGATTCATAATATTTACCGAATCATTTTTATTGAGCACGATAATGTAACTAAAGCGCTTGATGTTTTAGAAGAAAAATTTCAATCATCTCCTGAGCGCGATGCTATCTTAAAATTTATCCGTGGATCCGAAAAGGGAATTATCAAGGGTTATGATTCCATTGTAAATGAAGATAACTCTTAAGTCGATCGGCAAGCGATATAATTATGAGTGGATATTCCGGAATCTGAATTCCACTTTTCAATCCGAAAAATCATACGCAATACTTGGCCCGAACGGAAGTGGGAAATCAACTATGTTGCAGGTTATTGCAGGAAACATTATTCCATCAACCGGTGAAATTTTTTATTTCGAAAATGAAAATAAAATTGAACCTGAAAATTTTTACAAGTACATAAGTATCGCTGCACCTTATCTTGAATTACCTGAAGAAATGACCTTGGAAGAACTGCTTCATTTCCATTCAGGATTTAAAAAATTCTACCAGAACCTTTCCATCCCCAATATTATTCAGTTAAGTGGGTTTGAAAGATCTGTTTCACGCCAGATAAAACATTACTCATCAGGAATGAAGCAACGGGCGAAGCTACTATTGGCGATTTTTTCAGAAACTTCTGTTTTGTTGCTAGATGAACCAACTACTAATCTTGATGAACAGGGTGTACTATGGTGGAAAAATTTAATGAATCAATTTACAAAAAACCGATTAGTGATTATTGCTTCCAACATCGAGAGGGAATATGAAGCGTGCGATGAAAAAATATTAATCGGCGATTATAAGTAACTGAACGAATCTATATTTTATAAGAACAATACTTTTTTCATCTTTGACACAATGCAGTGGCTTCTCGTGTTTTTTTATTCCGCTATTATTTGCTGGGGCATCAGCAGAATGAAATTCTTTAAAGATTCGGGAGTAAAAATTCATTGGTGGATTGCCATCTTTCTGGTCAAAGTTTTAGTAGGAATTTTATATGGCTACATACATAGTTTTAGTTATGGCGGCGGCGATACTTATTATGGATTTAAACAAGGGGTCAGAATTTATCATGCAATTTATAATAATGGATTATCGGTTTATTTGAAATTAGTTTTTCTCCCATGTCATTATCCAGCCTACGAAGGACTTGAGAGATGGGCGCACAATTCAATACCGTATGGCGACGAAAGTTATTATTTGATTATACGCTTTCATGCATTGGTCGCTTTGATTTCCGGTGGATATTATAATGTGCATGTCGTGTTTTTTAATATTCTTTCAATTACGGGAGTTGCCTTGCTTTATTCAGCTTTTAAGGATGAACTAAAAGAAAAAAAATTCCTGATTTTAGCCTCATTATTATTAATTCCTTCAGTAGTATTCTGGACTTCAGGTATTCATAAAGATGGTTTGTCGTTGCTCGGAATAGGGATGATTTTTTATTCAATCAAAAAAAGAATTAAATATTCCGGGGAAAATATCATTGCAGGCATTTTGGGAATCTTACTACTTTATATTGTTCGTTCGTATATTTTGTTAATCCTTTTTCCATTAGTGTTCGTGTATATAATTTTCGAAAAGAAAAAGAATAAATTAATCGTGTTTTATGGGTCAACTTTTATTGCCTTCATTTTATTCATACTTCTTGTAAGTTCATTAACAACAACCGTTTCGCCATTTAGTAAATTAATCTGGTGGCAATCAGCATTCAAAGCAATACCTGCAACTGAGAACACTATTTCGCTTCCTTCACTTCAACCAAAAGCAGTTTCATTTTTTGAAATTATTCCAGTATCAATTAATCATTCCTTCCTTCAACCACTGCCTTGGAAAGCAATTAATTTTTATCAATTTGTAATAAGCATGCAGGAAATGATTTTATTCTTCTTGTTGGTTTTATTGATTTTTTATTCAATCATAAAAAGGCAAGTTTTTTCACACTTGTTTTATTTATCTCTTGGCTACACCATTTCACTGTATGTTTTATTGGGAATTATTGTTCCGAATCTCGGAGCCTTATCGCGCTACAAAAGCACCGGCACTTTCTTTCTTGCCCTTGCAATAATCTGTCTCCTTCCGTATGAGAAATTTAAAAATATTTAAAATATAATTATTTAAACTATATGTTTAAACTATTTAGCTTAAGTTAATAAAACTAATATTTGGTTAATAAAATTGATAAAATATTTATAAAATTGCCAAAATTGTATAAAAAACTATAAAATAGTTGTAAAATATTTCGATTTATAGAAATGGATATTATTTTTGTCACATCAAAAAACAACTTCCATGTCCAACACACGCTTTCAGGCTTTAAGTAAGGTTGCAGATAATCATGTAACCGAAATTGAATCTCCGGGGAACAAAATTTCTGACTTTTATGCAATCAATGTTTTTACTGAAGACATTATGAAGAGCTATTTGCCAAAAGATGCGTTTGACATTGTGATGTTGGCTATAAAATCGGGAAACAAGATTGACCGTACAACAGCCGAACAGGTTGCCACCGGAATGAAATCGTGGGCAATGAGTCGTGGTGTAACTCACTACACACACTGGTTTCAACCATTAACCGGCGCAACTGCCGAAAAGCACGATGCTTTTTTTCAGCAAACAGCAACCGGGAAAGGAATGGAAATTTTTGATGGCAATGCTCTAGTTCAGCAAGAGCCCGATGCTTCAAGTTTTCCAAGTGGAGGTTTGCGCGTAACTTTTGAGGCAAGAGGATATTCTGCATGGGACCCAAGCAGTCCGGCATTTATTATGGATGCAGGCAACAGTAAAACACTTTGTATTCCTACAATATTTGTTTCGTACAATGGCGAGGCGCTTGATTACAAAGCTCCGTTATTAAAATCGTTACAAGCATTAGAAACTGCTGCTGTTGAAGTTTGTCATTATTTTGATAAAAATATTACGAGAGTAACCCCAACTCTTGGATGGGAGCAGGAATATTTTTTAGTAGATGAAGCATTGTATGAAGCCCGTCCTGATTTAGTTGCTTCGGGCAGAACATTATTCGGTCACAGTTCAGCAAAAGGTCAGCAATTGGAAGATCATTATTTTGGTTCCATACCTGAGCGTGTTCAGGCTTACATGGTTGATTATGAAAATGAATGTTACAAACTCGGTATTCCATTAAAGACCCGTCACAATGAAGTAGCTCCTTCGCAATTTGAATGTGCTCCGTTTTATGAAGAAGTAAATATTGCCATTGACCACAATCAATTGCTAATGGATTTGATGGATAGAGTTGCACGCCGTCATAAGTTGCGAGTGCTGTTACATGAAAAACCTTTTGCCGGAGTGAACGGTTCAGGCAAGCACAACAACTGGAGCATGGCTACCGATACCGGAAAGAATTTATTAAGTCCCGGTCGCACGCCGAAAACCAATTTCATGTTCCTCACTTTTTTTGTCAATACAATTAAGGCGGTTGAAGAACATGCTGATTTATTAAGAGCTGCAATTGCAAGTGCCGCAAATGATTTTAGGTTGGGAGCTAATGAAGCACCACCTGCAATCATCAGTGTTTTTATTGGAAGTTATTTAACCGAGGTGTTAAATGAAGTAGAGAAAAGAGTGAAGAAAGGAAACCTGGATGAAGCTGATCATCAGTTATTGAAATTAGATATTCATAATAAGATTCCTGATTTGATGTTGGACAATACTGACCGCAACCGCACTTCGCCATTTGCATTTACCGGAAATAAATTTGAAGTGCGTGCAGTTGGCTCATCAGCCAATTGCAGTTCAACCATGACTGTGTTAAACACAATTGTTGCTGATCAATTAAAGAAATTTAAGATTGAAGTTGATGGATTAATGAAGGGTGGCGAAACAAAAGATTCAGCTATATTGAAAGTGTTACAACAATATATTACCAGCAGCAAGCGAATTTGTTTTGAAGGAAATAATTACAGTGATGAGTGGGAGAAGGAAGCAAAAAAGCGCGGACTCAATAATGTGAAAACAACACCCTATGCATTGGATTTTTATGTAACCGAAAAGGCCATGAAAGTGTTTACGGAAAACGGAGTATTCAGTCACAAAGAAATTGAGGCACGCCATGAAATTGAATTAGAGAAATACATGAAGATGGTGCAGATAGAAAGCCGAATGATGGGCGAGGTGGCCATGACATATATTATTCCTTCGGCCATGCGATACCAACAACAATTGGCACAAAGCATTCAAACCGCTGAATCAATGGGTGTGAAAGAAAAGAACCTGAAAGCGCAAAAAGATTTATTGAACGAAGTGGCCGAACACATTTCTGTTATTATAAAAGAAGTGGACGACATGACTGAGGCGCGCAAAAATGCGAATGAAATAGAAGGAGCGCGTGAAAAGGCCATAGCTTACTGTGAAAAAGTGAAACCATTTTTTGATGAAATCAGATACCATGCTGATAAATTAGAGTTAGTGGTAAGTGACGATTTATGGTCGCTGCCTAAGTACAGGGAGATGTTGTTTCTGAGATAAATTTTATCTTGATAATCAGGTTCAGATTCTTTTAATGGTGAACTTTAATAGGCACACTTATCAGATGAGCGCATACTGTACTACAATATTTTACCTGGTGATGAAATTATTATTCTGACAAAGAAAAATTTTGTTTGCTGCATTATGTTTTTAATTTGCGCATCTTCGAGTTGATGTTCCAACTCCCTGATTCGCTTTTGCAGTTTTTCGAGTTTTAGTTTCTCGACTTCGGTCATCACCGGCAAAGTTAAATTTACTTCCGGTGCATAGCTTTTAAAAATGTGATAAGCAACCTGATAGCTGATTCCGAATTTATTCATCGCTTGTTGCATAGTCATTCGACCACCGTGAAGTTCCCGGCTCAGCCATCTTCGAAAGCTGTCTTCGTATTGATGGAGTTCTTCTTTGTCGCTCACTTTTTGAGCAATCGTGTTCCTGAATTTTTTGTCTTGCTTTTTTGTGTTCATGTTGAGGTTTTTTATCCTCAAAATGTGTCAAGCTATTTCAGGACGAGACAGAATACATCTCCCCAACCTACAATGGTGGAAGTGAGAAAATAAATTCCATCTTTTTCTCTGATTGCATAAGCGCTCATTGTGTAAAGTTAAAATTGATTTTGTATTCGTTCGTTTTTTTCTTGATATAAAAACGATTACAAATCGTAACGCTTAGCTCAGCTCGATTGCAAATCGAGCAGAACTTTGTTGTTAATTTTTTCTTCGATTAAAAAACGATTACAAATCGTAACACTTAGCTCAGCTCGATTACAAATCGAGCAGAACATAATTCGTTAATTTTTTCTTCTGTAAAAAAACGATTGCAAATTGTAACACTTAACTCAGCTCGATTGCAAATCGAGCAGAACTTTGACGCTAAAAAAATACAGCGTGAAAAAATATATAACTGCGAATGAGTGCGTCAGCTGCGTGAGTGATTGCAGTGAAAATCATTTTTTTTGTAATCAAAAAAAATATTGAAAGCCCGCCCCCGATGAGCAGTGCCTTTGAGGGGTGCAGAATCGGGGAACCCCAAAGTTCAGTTTGCAGTATTCAGTGTGCAGTATTCAGTTTGCAGTATTCAGTTTGCAGTAATGGGCACATTTTTTCTCTTTCTAACTTTCGCTTTTATATTTCAATCATTTCTATACATTTGTACCCCCTTAGAAAAACCTGCCAGTGAACCCGTTTCGTGAGTTTGATATAGCATTTGTTGGATTAAAGCCGGGGAAGCACAGGTTTCACTATGACATTGCCCATACCTTTTTTGAGCTCTTTGAACACTCGCCTGTAAGCCGCGCCAAGATTAGCGTTGACCTGGATTTTGACAAGAAGAATTCGTTTTTCCTGCTCACCTTTCAAGTGTCGGGAACCATTCATGTGGCGTGCGACCGATGCGCCGATGAAATTGATTTTCCGATTGATGCAGATTACCCGCTCGTGGTAAAATTTGATGAACATCGGGAAGAAATTAATGACGATAGCTTTGCCGATGTAGTTTACATCAAGCATTCGGAAGCTGTTTTTAATGTTGGGCAACTCATTTATGAATTCATAATACTGAGTGTGCCATTGGGAAGAATCAGTTGCGAAAGTGTTCCATCAAAAGGAAAGTGTAATAAAGAAACTTTGAAATTGTTAAGTCACCTCAGTCCTGAGTCGGACCACCAACCGGACCCGAGATGGGATTCATTAAAAAAAATTAAAAACAAGTAAACATGCCAAATCCAAAACGACGACACTCCCGCACCCGCCGCGATACACGCAGAGGTCATGATAAAGCAGTAGTACCTACTGTTTCAATTGACCCGACTACAGGTATGCCGCATCTACGGCATCGTGCGCACTGGAATGAAGACAAGCTTTATTATAAAGGCAATGTCATTCTGGATAAATCTGCAGCATCATAATTCTAACCAAAGCATCTCCGTCTAACACACCATGCGACTGGGAATAGATGCAATGGGTGGCGATTTCGCCCCGTTGGAATGCATTAAAGGAGCTAAACTCTTTTGCCAGGAAAATATTTCGGGCAAGTATGAGTTGGTTCTTTTCGGTGACGAAAATCTTATGCGCCCCATGATTGAATCGGTTGGCGGATTGGATGGTTGCATTTCCATTGTACACACAACAGAAATTATTGAAATGAGTGAGTCGCCTACCAGGGCACTTGCTTCGAAACCTAACAGCAGCATAGCAGTTGGGTTTCAACATTTAAAAGAAGGAAAGATTGATGCATTTGCCAGCGCCGGAAATACGGGAGCTATGTTGGTTGGTGCTATGTATTCAGTAAAAACTATTCCGGGAGTTATTCGCCCTGCACTTTCAACTTTAGTTCCGCACGAGAATGGTAAGACCGGTTTGCTGCTGGATGTTGGAGCCAATGCAGATTGTAAACCTGAAATGTTAAATCAGTTTGCAATACTCGGGGCTCTTTATCAAAAGTATGTATATCATGTAGAGAATCCGAGAGTTGCATTAATGAATATTGGAGAAGAAGAGGGTAAAGGAAACAAACTTGCTCAGGAAACTTATTCGTTATTAAAAGAGAATGACAAAATAAATTTCATAGGCAATGTGGAAGGAAGAGATTTATTTCTTGACAAAGCTGATGTGATGGTTACAGATGGGTTCACCGGAAATATTATTTTGAAAATGGGTGAATCATTTTATGATTTAATAAAAGCAAGGAAAATACGCGACGAATATTTTGATTCTTTCAATTATGAAAATCATGGTGGTTCAGCAATTCTCGGAGCAAACGCACCAGTAATAGTTGCACATGGTATATCAAACGCAATGGCTTTCAAAAGTATGATTGGCTTGACACGCGAAGTAGTGGAAAGCAATCTGATAGTTAAATTCAAGGAGGCATTCATTAACAATCAAATCCTTCAGGATTAAAGAATCCTCCAGCCGATGCAAAAAACCAGAGCAGCTATTACAGGAGTTCAGGGATATGTTCCCGAATATGTTTTAACAAATGCTGAACTGGAAAAAATGGTTGATACCACCGATGAGTGGATTACCTCACGCACCGGAGTAAAAGAAAGAAGAATATTAAAAGGCATTGGACTCGGTACTTCCGATATGGGAAAAGAAGCTGTGCTTGGTTTGTTAAAAAAAACAAATACCAATCCGCTTGATGTTGACTTAATTATTTGCGCGACCACCACCCCAGATATGCAATTTCCTGCAACAGCAAATATTATTGCTGACAAGTGCGGTTTAAAAAATTCATTTGGCTTTGATATCAATGCAGCATGTTCAGGATTTATTTATGCATTGCGAACTGCTTCACAATTCATTGAAGCAGGCTCAGCTAAAAAAGTAATTGTTGTTGGCGGTGATAAAATGTCTTCCATTATTGATTACAGCGACCGACAAACCTGTGTGATTTTTGGTGATGGGGCAGGTGCCGTTTTGTTGGAACCGAATAATGAAGGTCTTGGAATTACAGATGCTGTACTTGGGAGTGATGGTGCAGGAAGAGTTCACTTACATCAGAAGGCCGGTGGAAGCGCAATGCCTGCAAGTGCTGAAACAGTGGAGAAGAAATTACATTATGTGTATCAGGAAGGTCAGGCGGTTTTCAAATTCGCGGTGACAAAAATGGCTGATGCCGCGGAAGAAATAATGAAGCGCAACAACTTGCACAGTGATGATGTTGCATGGCTCATTCCGCACCAAGCGAATAAAAGAATCATTGATGCCACTGCAAAAAGAATGGGATTGGATGATGCGAAGGTGATGATAAACATTGACCGTTACGGTAACACCACCAATGGCACCATTCCGCTATGCATGTGGGAATGGGAAAAGAAAATGCACAAAGGCGACAACATTGTACTCGCTGCTTTCGGCGGTGGATTTACATGGGGCGCAGTTTATATGAAGTGGGCTTATGACAGTAAGCAGTAGGCAGTTGACTGTAGACAGTTTTATTGCTTCAGTATAAATGAACAAATTAATCGATAGGCAAATAATCTAAAATCTAATAATGGCAAACACAACTGACATAAAGAAAGGATTAACAATTGAACTGAATAAAGACCTGTGGACCATTGTTGACTTTCAGCATGTGAAACCCGGAAAAGGCGGAGCATTTGTTCGCACCAAACTGAAAAGTTTAACCAGTGGAAAAGTGGTTGACAATACTTTTAACAGTGGTGAATCATTAACTCTTGTAAGCATTGAAAGAAGAAAACATCAGTTTTTATATAAAGATTTGACCGGATATAATTTCATGGACAATGGAACATTCGAACAGGTAACTCTTGCCGAAGAAATGATTGATGGTTATGAATTTTTAAAAGAAGGTCAGGAGGTTGAAATTATTTTTCAAGCTGATAACGACCGGATTCTCGGTTGCGATTTACCATTGTTTGTAATATTAGATGTCACTTATTCTGAACCCGGATTGAAAGGAGATACCGCCAACATGCCAATGAAAAATGCAACATTAGAAACAGGTGCAATTATTCAAGTTCCGCTTTTTGTTGAGTCAGGAACAAAAGTAAAAGTTGATACTGTGAAGAAGGCTTATGTGGAGCGAGTAACTACCGGAAATTTCCGCGGGTAACTTTTTTCACAAATAATTTTCATTCCGAAATAAAATTACTTTTTTATAAAACACTTTCTATATTTCGTTCATCAAATCAGATAAAAAAATCAATCATGGATATTAAAGACATACAGGAACTCATTAAGCAGGTAAACAAATTGAACCTTGCTGAAGTTACGATTGAGAAGAAAGATATAAAATTAACTATCAGAACTCACGAACCTGGTATTCCATCAACTTATACTATGGTGCCTCAACAAGCAATGCCAGCGCAAGTTTCTCAACCTGTTGCCATTCCGGCAACTTCAACACCACAGCAAGTTGCAGATGCTGCCGAAGCAAAAGCCACTGCATCTGCCGAAGCAAACCTGGTAACCATAAAATCTCCGATGATAGGAACATTCTATCGTGCATCGGGTCCCGATAAACCAGCGTGTGTAAATGTTGGCGACGAAATAAAAATCGGTTCGGTGCTTTGCATTATTGAAGCAATGAAACTCTTCAACGAAATAGAATCGGAACATACCGGTCGCATTGTAAAAATATTAGTGGAGAATGCGAAACCAGTTGAATACGATCAACCATTGTTTTTGATTGAGCCAATGTAATTTGATAAAAATTTTTTGAGAAAAAAAATATTCAAATTATCAAGCCACCAAATCATCAAATCAGCTACTCATGTTTAAGAAAATTCTTATAGCTAATCGTGGAGAAATAGCATTGCGTATTATTCGCACTTGCAAGGAGATGAATATTCGCACCGTCGCTTTATACTCCACCGCCGACCGCGAAAGTCTGCATGTAAAATTTGCTGACGAAGCTGTTTGCATCGGTCCACCAAAAAGTTCTGAAAGTTATTTGAACATGGCGCGTATCATGAGTGCTGTTGAAATTACAGGAGCTGATGCCATTCATCCGGGATATGGATTTTTAGCTGAGAATGAAAAATTCGCTGAGATATGTGCTGAATACGGAGTAAAATTTATTGGCCCAACTGCAAGCATGATTGCGCGCATGGGTGATAAAATCAGTGCCAAAGAAACCATGAAGAAGGCCGGAGTTCCTGTTATCCCGGGTAGCGAAGGACTTCTCACTGATTTAAAAGAAGCAAAAAAAATTGCAAAGAAGATTGGCTATCCTGTAATTATAAAAGCAACTGCTGGTGGTGGTGGAAAAGGAATGCGCATTGTTCGTGAAGAAAATGAATTGGAAGAATCATGGGCAAAAGCAAGACAGGAAGCCGGTGCATCATTCGGAAACGATGGTGTGTACATGGAAAAATACATTGAAGAACCACGACACATTGAAATTCAGGTTGCTGGTGATCAATATGGAAAAGCATGTCATTTATCAGAGCGCGATTGTTCCATTCAGCGTCGTCATCAAAAATTATTTGAAGAATCTCCTTCTCCGTTCATGACTGATGAGTTACGGAATAAAATGGGTGAGGCTGCAATCAAAGCATGCAACGCAATCAGTTACGAAGGAGTTGGTACAATAGAATTTCTTGTAGACAAGTACCGGAATTTTTATTTCATGGAAATGAATACACGGATTCAGGTGGAGCACACGGTTACTGAAGAAGTAATCAACTATGATTTAATAAAAGAGCAAATCAAAATTGCGAACGGCGAGCCTATTTCAGGCAAAAATTATATTCCTGCCATGCATGCAATTGAGTGCCGCATAAATGCTGAAGACCCTTACAATGATTTTCGTCCTTGTCCTGGAAGAATCACTAATCTTAATACTCCGGGTGGTCATGGTGTTCGAATTGACTCTCACATTTATGCAGGGTATACTATTCCACCATATTATGATTCGATGATTTCAAAAATTATTACGGTAGCTCAAACAAGATTGGAAGCCATTGAAACAATGGAGCGCGCATTGAGTGAATATGTTATTGAAGGAATAAAAACCACTATACCATTTCATCAGCAACTGATGAAGAACAAAGATTTCCGTGAAGGAAATTTCACCACTGCCTTTATGAATACTTTTCAATTGAAATAATAAATGTTAAAGCCTAATTTATAAATTATTAACGACAGTTTATTCTTTATCATTTCTACTTTATACTTTATAAAAAATGCACGACCATCCGCACAACGAAGAACATTTTAAGAGTTCCGAAATGGTTCGGGATATTGTGATTGGTATGGCTGATGGATTAACTGTTCCGTTTGCATTAGCGGCAGGATTAAGTGGCGCTGTTGATAGTAATGCAATTGTAATAACTGCCGGCGTTGCTGAAATAGTTGCCGGAAGTATTGCAATGGGATTGGGAGGATACTTAGCCGCGAAAACAGAAGCGGACCATTATCAGGCTGAGTTGAAACGCGAATATCATGAAGTAGAAAAAGTACCACACAAAGAGAAAGAAGAAATTCATGAAGTATTGGAAGCTTATGGTATCAGTGAAGCAACAAGAATAAAAGTGGCTGATGAATTAGCACTCGATAAAGACAAGTGGGTTGATTTTATGATGAAGTATGAATTGGGTTTGGAACAACCTGATGATAAGCGAGCAGGCAAGAGTGCCGCAAATATTTCTATCTCCTACATTGTTGGTGGATTTATTCCGCTCACAGCTTATTTCTTTACATCACATCCACATGACGGATTAATTTATTCAGCCATCATCACGCTCATTGCATTATTTATTTTCGGATATTTTAAAAGCAAAGCAACTGGTCAATCTCCTTTATCAGGTGCCTTGCGAACTACGCTCATTGGAGCATTAGCAGCGGCAGCAGCATTTGGCATTGCTTCGTTGATTAAGATTTGATTTTTTATTTCAGCATATCGAAATAAAAAATTTGTGTTGAATTAAAATATACAAAATTAATTATTCACTAATCATTTTTCACTTTTTACTTTTGAATCATACATCACCCCACTCTGTTTGCGAATAGATTCTTTTTGTATGTAGTCGAATATTTTCAGAACAATATCTTCCGATAGATTTTTTTCAGTTGCCAAAAATTTTACTCTTGTTACAATATCATTCCACCGCTCCGGTTGAAAAATAGCAATGCCATTTTCTTTTTTAAAAACTCCGATCTTTTCTGCATAAGTCATGCGCTCATTCAGCGTTTCTAAAATATGTTCATCAATTTTATCAATAATGATTCGCAATTCTTCCAATGAAGAATAGGCAACGGAATCTTCAGCATTTCTTTTTCTGATAACCAACTGATTCAATAATTCAGAAAAGACTTTCGAAGTAATTTGTTGTTGTGCATCACTCAATGCTTCATCAGGCGATGGATGCACTTCAATCATCAGTCCATCAAAATTTAAATCCAATGCTTTTTGCGAAAGTGGTAAAAGCAATTCCCGATTACCACCAATGTGACTTGGATCACACAACAAAGGCAAATCAGGAAAGCGCCGCTTCAGCTCCAATGGAATTTCCCACAAAGGTTTATTGCGGTACTTACTTTTATCGTAAGTAGAAAACCCGCGGTGTATGGCAGCCAGTTGTGTAATACCATTATTATAAATCCGTTCTATTCCGCCAATCCATAAATCAATATCAGGGTTCACAGGATTTTTTACTATCACCGGAATATCAACTCCACGCAATGCATCAGCTATACTTTGAACTGTAAATGGACTCACCATTGTGCGAGCACCAATCCATAAAACATCAATACCATATTTCAACGCTAACTCAACATGTGAAGGCGATGCAACTTCAACCGTAGTAGGCAAACCAGTTTCATCTTTCGCCGCATGAATCCATTTCAATCCTTCCTCACCTGCACCTTCAAAACTGTTTGGTCGTGTGCGTGGCTTCCATACACCTGCACGAAATAAATGAATCGGCTTTTTTTTTAATTCTCTTGCAATGGATAAAACCTGTTCGGCACTTTCAGCTGAACAAGGACCCGCCATCAGAAAAGGATAACTTGATTTAATAGGCCACTTCGAAAATAAATTGAATTGCATTCGCTGCAAACCTAAGCGAATTCATAAAACACATGAAATGAAAAATTATTTTTAACACTAAGGACTCAAGACTTATTACTTATGACAATAGGAAATGACTATCGTCATCATATACCATCCCAACAATGCTTTTATATTTGCCAACTACTGTTTCCATGCAAACACAAACTCTTATGCTGTCGTTCGACAATACAGAAATTGCTTTCGCTTACAAATCAGAAAAGGAATTACATAAGTCAAACTTTTTATTCAAGCTCATTAACAACAACACACTCGTAAATATCGGAACGCGATTAACTCCGCTTGCTTTCAAATTACACTTGCCAATAAATTCTATAGTGAAGAGTACCATCTTCAATCATTTTTGTGGAGGAGAAAATTTGAATGAAAGTTTATTGGTCATTAATAAACTGGCAAAGTTTAATGTTGGAACTATTCTCGATTATGGAGTGGAAGGCAAACAAAGCGACGAAGATTTTGATCACGCAGTTGAAGAATTTCTGAAGGCAATAATATTTGCTGGTGGAAATAAAAATGTTCCGTTCCTCAGTTTAAAAATTACAGGCATTGCGCGATTAACATTACTTGAAAAAATTGCCGACAAGAAATCATTATCAGAATCAGAAACTGTAGAATGGAATCGGGTGAAGGGGCGCATGCATCGCATTTGCAAATGCGCATTCGACAATGGAAAGTCAATGATGATAGATGCCGAAGAAACATGGATACAACAGCCCGTTGATGATTTGGTGGAAGAAATGAGTCGCTTCTACAATAAGGAACGAGCAGTAGTGTATAATACCATTCAGCATTATCGACATGACCGTCTTTCGTTTTTGGAAATGTCATTTAAAAAAGCAAAAGCTGAAAATTATATTCTCGCTTTAAAATTAGTTCGCGGGGCATACATGGAAAAAGAAAGAGCGCGGGCGATTAAAATGAATTATCCATCTCCAATTAATGCTGATAAAATTTCAACAGATAAAGATTACAATGCCGGAGTTCAGTTCTGTTTAAATAATATAAATGACATTTCGGTATGTGTTGCATCACACAATGAAAACAGCAATTTGCTTGCAGCAAAATTTCTGATTGATAAACAACTTCCGCACGACCATCCGAATGTGCACTTTTCACAATTGCTTGGTATGAGTGATCACATCACTTTCAATTTAGCAAATGCCGGATTCAATGTTACCAAGTATGTACCTTATGGGCCTGTGAAAGATGTGGTTCCGTATTTAATGCGCCGTGCACAGGAAAACACTTCGGTAAGCGGACAAATGGGAAGGGAATTAAGTTTGTTGAAAAAGGAATTAACAAGACGAAAAAAATAATTTTTAGTTTGAGCAAACTGAAATTATTTATTTCATGAATAGAAATTTAGAAATAAAATAAATGAAGTTTTAAATTTTAAAACTTAAATAATAAATACACAGCATTTTTTCTTCTCATCAAATTCAAATAATTAACAATGAAAAATTTATTCTACCTTTCAATCTGCATTTTATTTTTTGCTTCTTGCACCAAGCAATCTGCGTTACATAAACTCATTCAGGAAGCTGATGTGGTGAAAGTTTATATCTCTTCAGGAGCAACAGTTCCGATGGTTCATTATGAAACCAACGACATTGATAAAATAAAAATGTGGAAGAATTACATTGATGAAAATTCAAATGCGACAGGCGATTGCAGTTACGAAGGCAAATTAATTTTCAAAGTATATGAAGATTCAACGCTCATGCAATTCAGTTTGCAAAACGGATGCGAACAGGTTTCATATAAATTGAATGATACTTTATTTGTAAAAAAACTTTCACCGGAGGGAATTCACTTTCTAAATAGTTTGAAGCAAGCGCAGTAACAAAAAACAAATTTTTGTTAGAGAAATAAAACTTCAAAATTCAAAAATCGCCTCCTCGATATTCGATATTGTTATTGCAGAAATCATTCGGCTTTCTTACTTAAATCTATTTCCATTAAGTTTGCCGCTCCTTAAAAAAGCCAATTGTATTCAATGAGAAAAATAGAAATGGTTGACCTGAAATCGCAGTATTTGAAAATAAAACCTGCTATTGATAAAGGCATACAGGAAGTTTTGGATAATGCAAATTTCATTGCGGGAAAACAGGTTCAGGAATTTGCTGATGAACTGGCAACTTATGCAAATGTGAAAAAAGTTGTTCCATGCGCAAATGGAACTGATGCCTTGCAGATTGCAATGATGGCTTTGGATTTACAACCCGGCGATGAAGTTATTACTCCTTCGTTCACCTACTTCGCTACGGTTGAAGTTATTGCATTATTAAAATGTGTACCGGTGTTTGTTGATGTGAATCCGGAAACTTTCACCATTGATGCTCAGGAAATTGAGAAAGCAATTTCACCAAAAACAAAAGTGATTGTACCGGTTCATTTGTATGGCCAAGCTGCTAATATGGAACCCATTCTTGCACTCGCTGCAAAACACAACATTGCTGTTGTGGAAGACAATGCTCAGGCAATTGGTGGTGAATACACTTTCAGTAATGGGGAAACTTTTAAGAATGGTTCAATGTCATTGATATCCACTACTTCATTTTTTCCTTCAAAAAATTTAGGCTGTTATGGAGATGGCGGAGCAATTTTTACCAACGACGAAGAGCTTGCTTTGAAATTAAAGATGATAGCCAATCACGGGCAGCGTATAAAATATTATCATGATTTAATCGGATGCAACAGTCGATTAGATACTTTGCAGGCAGCAATTTTAAAAGTAAAATTGCAACACCTCGATGAGTATTGCGATGCACGCAGAACTGTCTCAGATTTTTATGATAAGGCATTTGCCAATCATTCAAAAATAAAAACACCGTTTCGTGCTTCGTATGCAAAACATGTTTATCATCAGTACACCATAATTCTTTCAGATGATATAAATCGTCAGGCGATGATAGATTTCCTTCAGCAAAAAGGGATTCCAAGTATGCTTTATTACCCATTGGCGTGTCACAAACAAAAAGCATTTGAAAAAGGCGCTCGCATAGTTGGCGACTTAAAAAACACCAATTGGCTTTCTCCACGCGTAATTTCTCTTCCCATTCATACAGAAATGGATGAAGAACAATTGACTTATATAACATCATCAGTTTTAGAATTTCTTAAATAAGTAATTATGAATATTGCAGTAATTGGAACTGGATATGTAGGTTTAGTAACAGGAACTTGTTTTGCCGAAACCGGAAACAATGTAATCTGTGTTGACATTAATGAAGAAAAAGTAAAAATGCTTCGGAATGGTAAGCTTCCGATTTTTGAACCCGACCTTGATGTTTTATTTGCTCGAAATGTGGAGCATGGCCGTTTGAAGTTTACAACCAATCTTACTGAAGCAATTAAAGATGCAAAGATTTTATTTCTTGCATTACCAACTCCTCCCGGTGAAGATGGAAGTGCTGACTTGTCCTATATTTTGGGAGTGGCTGAACAGTTAGGAAAAATAATTACTGATTACAAAGTGATTATTGATAAGAGTACTGTGCCTGTTGGAACTGCTGAAAAAGTTCGTGCGGCAATTGCTAAAAATGCTAAAGTTGAATTTGATGTAGTCTCAAATCCTGAATTTTTACGAGAAGGAATTGCAGTGGAAGATTTTATGAAACCGGATAGAGTAGTTGTTGGAACAAACAGCGAGAAAGCAAAAAAAATAATGGAGCAATTATATGATCCATTTGTTCGGCAGGGTAATCCTGTAATATTTATGGATGAACGCAGCGCTGAGATGACCAAGTATGCAGCTAATGCATATCTCGCAACAAGAATTTCGTTCATGAATGAAATTGCAAACCTGTGCGAAAAAGTTGGTGCTAATGTAGATTGGGTACGAAAAGGAATAGGTAGTGATAACCGCATTGGGAAAAGATTTTTATTTCCTGGTATTGGTTATGGCGGAAGTTGTTTCCCGAAAGATGTGCAGGCGCTACATAAAACTGCGCACATTAACAATTATGATTTCAAAATTCTAGATGCGGTGATGGAAGTGAATGACCTTCAGAAGCATGTATTAGTTGAAAAAATCAGAAATTATTTTGGTGGAAACCTGAAAGGAAAAAGAATTGCGTTGTGGGGAATTGCATTCAAACCAAATACCGATGACATTCGTGAAGCACCATCGTTATACATTATCGAAGATTTACTGAAAGAAGGATGCAGTGTAATTGCTTATGATTCGGAAGCCATAGAAAATGCAAAAAAAATTTTCGGAACAACCGTGGAATTTGCTGATGATATGTATAATATGTTACAAGGTGCTGATGCATTAGCAATACTCACAGAGTGGGCTGAATTCAGAACACCGGATTTTGAAAAGATGGCTTCGAAATTAAATAGTAAAGTGATTTTTGATGGTCGAAATCTTTATGGGTTAGAACAACTTCGTGAAGCTGGATTTTATTATAACAGCATTGGAAGAGAATCAATAGGCAGTAATCAGTAGGCAGTTTACAGTAGGCGGTTAGTAGTTGTTTCTTCATATTAACAATTCATTTTTCACTTTTTATTTTTAATAAATGTCACTCGAGCATCATGGCAAGCCGGAAATTATGTTTCAACAACAGTTGGACAATGCACGGCAATATGTTGTTCCGTTTATTCAGCAAGTAAAAAGTGAAATCAAAAATTTAAAAGTATTGGAAGTAGGTGCGGGTGAAGGCGGTGTGCTCTGTGCAGTTGCAGAACTTGGTGCTGATTGTGTGGGATTAGAATTAGCCGAATGGAGAGTGGAACGCGGGAAAGGATATGCAAAAGATTTTATTGGCCAGTACAAATTGAATTTAAGAGTCGGAAATTTTTATGACGAGCAGATTCAAAAAGAATTCACCTCGCAATTTGATGTCATCATTTTAAAAGATGTGATTGAACACTTGCCCGAACAGGAAAAGGTGATGAAAATTTTAAAACAGTTTTTGAAAAAAGACGGGATTATTTTTTTCGGATTTCCTCCTTGGTGCATGCCGTTTGGGGGCCATCAGCAAATTGCAATTGGCAAATTGGGAAAGATGCCTTACTACCACATTCTTCCCCGAAGCATTTACAATTTTGTTTTGAAAAATATTTTTCGGCAGAGTTCAGGAACCATTACCGCATTGTTGGAAGTGCACGATACAAAAATTTCAATCAATCGGTTTGAGCGCTGCGTGAAAGCAGCAGGAATGAAAATAATAAAGAGAGAACTGTTTTTGATTAATCCAATTTACAAATACAAATTCGGATTAATGCCACGCAAACAAATTCCTTTTTTAAAATCGATTCCATTCATCAGAGATTTTTTTACCACTTGCTGCTATTATATAGTTAGATAAGTTTCATCTTCAATCATTTCTTATTTTCTTTGCGACCCTAAACAAAAAGTCCAATTCTCTTTTTTGAGAATGAAGGAATAAAATTAATGAGCAAACGAATATTAATTACAGGCGCAGCAGGCTTCATTGGGTCGCATTTGTGCGATCGTTTTGTGAACGAAGATTTTGAAGTGGTGGGAATGGATAACCTGATTACCGGCGACCTGAAAAACATTGAACACCTTTTCCCGAAAAAGAATTTTGTTTTCTATCATCACGATGTATCGAAGTTTGTACATGTGCCTGATAAGCTTGATTATATTTTACACTTCGCTTCTCCTGCAAGCCCCATAGATTATTTAAAGTGGCCCATTCAAACTTTAAAAGTTGGATCGCTCGGCACACATAATTTGTTGGGTTTAGCAAGAGTGAAAAATGCAAGAATATTAGTTGCTTCTACATCTGAAGTTTATGGCGACCCATTAGTGCATCCACAAACTGAGGAGTATTGGGGAAATGTAAATCCGGTTGGTCCGCGTGGAGTTTATGATGAAGCGAAACGGTTTCAGGAGAGCATAACGATGGCATATCATACTTATCACGGATTGGAAACACGCATCATCCGCATCTTCAATACTTATGGTCCGCGCATGCGATTGAATGATGGTCGCGTACTACCAAATTTTTTCTATCAGGCATTGTCAGGAAAAGATTTAACGATTTACGGCGATGGAAGTCAGACCCGTTCGTTTTGTTATGTAACCGATTTAGTGGAGGGAATTTATCGTTTGCTCTTCAGCGATTATGCGCAACCGGTGAACATGGGTAACCCCGATGAAATCACTATCTCACAATTTGCGGAAGAAATAATTAGGCTGACTGCAACAACACAAAAAGTTATTTACGAACCGTTGCCGAAAGATGATCCGAAGCAACGGCAACCAGATATTACAAAAGCAAAATCGTTGTTAGGTTGGGAACCGAAAGTGCAGCGCGCCGAAGGATTAAAAATTACTTACGACTACTTTAAAAAAATAATGAAATGAGTTTGTACGATCAGTTGATAAGCAAGCAAGAGAAACTCGCCGTAATTGGATTAGGATATGTTGGGCTACCAATTGCACTGGAGTTCGCCCGAAAAATTTCGGTGATTGGTTTCGACATCAATGCAAAGCGTGTTGAGATGATGAAGCAGGGAATTGATCCGAGCAACGAGTTGGAAAAATCTGCTTTCGATGGTTGCGATATTCAGTTCACTGCAAACATGGAAGATTTAAAGCAGGCGAAATTTTTCATCATCGCTGTTCCAACTCCGGTTGATCAACACAATGTTCCTGATTTGAAACCGGTGTTATCTGCGTCTGAAGCAATCGGAAAAGTTTTAAAGAAAGGAGATTATGTGGTGTTCGAATCAACAGTGTATCCTGGTTGTACAGAAGATGATTGCAATCCTGTGCTCGAAAAAATTTCAGGGTTAAAAAATATTACTGATTTCAAATTAGGTTACTCACCTGAGCGGATTAATCCCGGAGATAAAGAACACACACTTTCAAAAATTATAAAAGTGGTTTCGGGTTGCGATGCTGAATCGTTGGATGTGATTGCAAAAACTTACGAGATAGTAGTGAAAGCCGGAGTGCATCGTGCTGCATCAATCAAAGTTGCAGAGGCAGCAAAAATTATTGAGAACACACAGCGCGATGTAAACATTGCATTGATGAATGAACTCTCACGCATCTTCGACAAAATCGGAATCAATACTTACGATGTACTCGAAGCTGCTAGTACTAAATGGAATTTCCTGAAATTTTTTCCGGGATTAGTAGGCGGACATTGCATTGGCGTTGATCCGTACTATCTCACTTATAAAGCGAACGCGCTTGGTTATGATCCTGAAGTAATTTTATCTGGTCGCAGAATCAACGACGATATGGGTCCTTATGTGGCTCGCCGCACAGTTCAGAAACTGACGAAGGCACACAAAGATGTTAGCGCATCGCATGTGCTGATTATGGGTGCAACCTTTAAAGAAAATGTGAGCGACATACGCAATTCAAAAGTTGCCGACATCGTTAACGAGTTGAAAAACTATAGTGTAACAGTTGAGGTGGTTGACCCGCATGCCGACAGTGATGAACTGCAACACGAATATGGTTTTGGATTGGTGCCGAAACCAACTGGAATGTACGACGCAATAATTGTTGCAGTAAATCACAAGGAATATTTAACACTTGATGAAAATTATTTTAAAACCATTATGAATGGTGGTGGAATAATTGTGGATGTGAAAGGAATTTTCAGAAATAAAATAAAAACTTTTACCTACTGGGGATTATAATGGCAACAAGAAAAATATTAATCACAGGCGGAGCAGGATTCATTGGATCGCATGTAGTGCGCCGAATGGTGAATCACTATCCCGACTATCACATTTACAATCTCGATAATCTCACTTACGCAGGCAATCTCGAAAACCTTCGTGATGTGGAATCGAAACCGAATTACACTTTTATCAAAGCGGATATAGTTGACGGAGAAAAAATGCAATCGCTTTTTCAGGAACATAATTTTGATGGAGTGATACACCTTGCCGCCGAAAGTCATGTGGACAGAAGCATCAGCAATCCGATGGAATTTATCATGACCAATATTGTCGGAACTGTTTCATTACTCAACGCTGCGAAAGCAAACTGGAAAAATTTAGAGGGTAAACTTTTCTATCATGTGAGCACTGATGAAGTGTACGGTTCATTGGGAGAAGAAGGATTTTTTACAGAAGAAACCAAGTACGATCCGCATTCACCATATTCAGCATCGAAAGCAAGTTCCGATCATTTGGTGCGCGCATATCATGATACTTATGGTTTGCCAGTAAAAATTTCAAACTGTTCCAATAATTATGGCGCAAATCATTTTCCTGAAAAATTAATTCCTCTTGCCATTCACAATATCAAGAACAGCAAACCAATTCCGGTTTATGGCAAGGGCGAAAATGTGCGCGATTGGTTGTATGTTGAAGATCATGCATCAGCCATTGATTTAATTTTTCACAAAGGAAAAGTTGGCGACACCTACAACATTGGCGGATTCAACGAATGGAAAAACATTGACCTCATTCAGCTGCTTTGCAAAATCATGGATAAGAAATTAGGAAGAGCAGAAGGCACTTCAACAAAACTGATTACTTATGTAAAGGACAGAGCCGGTCACGATTTGCGCTATGCGATTGATGCAACTAAACTGAATAAAGAATTGGGATGGAAGCCTTCATTGCAATTTGAAGAAGGATTGGAAAAAACTGTTGACTGGTATTTATCAAATGAAGAATGGTTGCAACATGTAACAAGCGGTGATTATCAGAAATATTACGAAGGTCAATACACAAAGAGATAATTTGAAAATTTGAAGATTAAATACAGACGATTATAAATTTTATAAAAGAAAAAATGTACGACCAGCCATATCATCTTGGAGATTTATCAAATCAAAAAATATTAATTACAGGAGGTGCTGGATTCATCGGCTCACACTTGACAGAATATCTTTTAAAGTATGGAGCAATTGTTAGAGTGATTGATAATTTTATTACAGGACGAAGAGAAAATATCGATCTCTTCAAAAACAATCCACGCTTCGAATTTATTGAAGGTGATATATGCAACAAAGCAGATTGCGATCGCGCGTGCGATGGAATGAATTCATTGTTACATCAGGCTGCACTAGGTTCAGTTCCACGATCCATTAAAGATCCTGTTGCAACGAACCGAATTAATGTGGATGGATTTTTAACCATGATGATAGCGGCGCGTGATGCCGGAATTCAACGGGTGGTTTATGCATCCTCATCTTCAGTCTATGGCGATCATCCCGGATTACCTAAGGTGGAAGATAAAATCGGAAAGCAACTATCGCCTTATGCGGTTTCGAAATACACCAACGAATTGTATGCGCATGTTTTCGGTTTAAATTACGGAATGAAAATTATCGGGCTTCGGTACTTCAATATTTTCGGTCCGCGGCAAGACCCGAACGGACAATATGCCGCAGTGATTCCGAAGTGGATTGACATGCTGAAAAAAAATGAGCGACCCGTTATCAATGGCGACGGAAGCAACACCCGTGATTTCACTTTCGTGGAAAATGCAGTGCAGGCAAACATCAAAGCCATGACCACCGAAAATAAAAATGCATTCGGACAGATTTATAACATTGCCTGCGGCTATCAGTTTTCGCTGATGGATTTATTCAACTCACTAAAAGAAATTATCGGCGCAAACACCGAACCTGTATTTGGTCCTAAGCGCGAAGGAGATATTCCGCAATCGCTTGCTGATGTGAACAAGGCAAAAAAATTATTCGGCTACAATCCAGAGTTTGCTTTCAAGGATGGATTGAAGATTACAGTTGAAGATTTTTAGGGATTCCAGCATAATGTTTTTTACAAGCTAAGTCTATTGACAGCCATGCCTAAACTTTATTAGTTATTGAGTTTTAGAAGTTTATTTTTGCCCCCACTTTTTCAAACACCAATATGAAATTAATCAGCAGTCTTTGCCTCACCATTGCATTGACTTCAATTATCCTTAATGCTAAAGCACAGGATACAATTAATAGGGGAAGCGGAATGCAAACTCCTTCTTCATTAAGCAGCACAAATGTTCAAGCACTGATTCAGGCAAATTCCAGCCAATTGCAAATGCTCGGAATAAGTCCGACTGATGCTCAAAACATGGCGAATCAGGTATTGCCTCAATTACAAAATGGTGGAGTGAGCGTTAATTCAAATCCATCGAACCCTGCGACTAATCAAACACCATCAGACCCAAATTCAGTAACCTTAAATCATACTATTCCGGCCAATTCAAATGAGAATCCCGCCAATAATAATCCAGAAGTAAAAAAAGAAAGTCCGGTGCTTCCTCATCCAATAATATTCGGTCAGGAGTTTTTTCGTGATAAAACTATATCAACTTTTAATCACTCAGCTGATATGCAGGCACCTGATGATTATGTATTAGGTGTAGGAGATAAACTGACAATTAATATTTGGGGTTACAGTAGTTTCAGTAATGCTTATAACATTGATGAAACAGGATCAATTCTACCTACACAAACCGGAAAAATTTATTTATCCGGAATGTCATTCGGTGATGCAAAAAAAATTATCAAAGGTCGTTTTGCTACCACTCTTGATATGACCAATTCTCAAATTGAAGTATCACTCATTTACAGTCGTGTAATTAATGTAAACATTGTAGGCGAAGTTTTTGAACCAGGTAGTTATACACTCCCCGCCACGAATACTGCTTTTAATGCTTTGATGGCAGCATCTGGACCAACAAATATCGGATCACTTAGAAAAATTTATGTTAAACGCGGAGGACAAACAGTAAAAATGCTTGATGTATATGCATTTCTTTTAGATCCTGATTCAAAACAGGATTTCTATTTACAAGATAACGATTACATTTTTGTTCCACCGTTGAATAAAGTCGTTACAATAAATGGTGAAGTATTAAGGCAAAATAGTTTTGAATTAATAGAGAACGAAAATTTAATTACATTAATAAAATATGCCGGCGGTCTTACTCCAAAAGCATTTTTAAATAACATAATTATTCAGCGTTACGAAGGAGTAGAAAATAAACTGATCAGTTTAAACCTTGATAGTTTATTAAAGGCTAAAGGTGATTTTATTTTGAAAAATGGCGACCAGATAACCATTAATTCAATTCCGGATTTAATTATTAACCAGATAAAAATAAATGGGCCTGTTACCTCACCCGGAGCATACAGCTTTAAAAACGGGCAGCGTATTTCTGATATCTTAGATAAAAATCCTTTGCGAAATGATGCATTATATAATAAAGCCTACATCATTCGCACCAATGACGATTTAACTAAACAATACATTCCATTTTCTCCGGCCTCAATAATTCAAAGTAAATCTTCATCTGATAATTTATTGTTAAAGAATGAAGATGTGATTAATTTTTTTAACAAATTATCATTTAAGGATGATCTGTCAATTAATGTTAACGGGGCTGTTAGAAATCCAGGCGATTATTTGTTTGGAAATAGTATGACTTTAAAGGATGCATTATATTTTGCGGGAGGATTAAAGCCGGAAGCTGCAAATAACAGAATTGAAATTTCTCGAATTATGGAAGTGCAGCAGGGTAGTGGATTAAATGCAATTCCCGTAATTGTTAAATCAATTTCTATTAACAAGGATTTATCTCTTGATGAATCATCTGCGGGATTTCAATTGCAACCTTCTGATCAGGTGATAGTCCGTATCTCCTCTGATTTTGAAAAGCAGAGCATGATCAATGTTTCAGGTGAGGTATCCTTTCCGGGAAATTATGTTTTATTAAATAAACTTGAAACCTGGACTTCGGTAATTAACAGAGCAGGCGGTTTAAATCAAGCAGCATATTCTGAGGATGCATATATTTTCAGGAAAGATGAAGGAAAAGGAATTATACTTTCTCATTTAGAAAAGGCATTGAAAAAACCAAATTCAAAATACGATTACATATTAAAACAAGGTGATGAAATTGTTGTTCCTAAGCAAACAAACATTGTTACAATTACAGGTCTTGTTCGATTTCCATATATTGATTCATTAAAACAAATTAATGTTCCATATTCAAAAGGCAAGCGAGCAAAATTTTATATAAAGCATTATGCACTTGGTTTTGAAAAGAAAGCAAAAAGAAGCCGAACCTATGTTTTAAACCCGGGGCAAAATGTTAATGGATGCCATAAATTATTTTTATTTAATGTGTTTCCTAAAGTAAGAAATGGCTCAACTGTAGTTGCAACAATGATTCCACCTAGAGAACTCAGAGTTAAAAACAAGAAAGAACCATTGAACTGGAATCAGGCAATATCAACTTTTACCGTTAGCCTAACAGGCATTGCAACTCTCTATATTTTATTGACTAAAATTCAATAGTCATAACCAGAATGAATAAGCAGCCAATTAATATGAATAATGAAGAAGCTGAAATCAGTTTTAAAAATATTTTCAGTAGTCTTAAAAATAATTTTCGTTATATACTGCGGAAGTGGTGGATTTTACTTCTTTCAATAATTATTGGGGGAGTTTTTGGTTATTTAGTAAGCGTAATGTATGGAGTCAGTTATTCATCTAATTGTGCTTTTACCGTACAAGGACAATCAGCTTCTTCTTCATTATTAAATTCTGCTTTATCACTTGCTTCAACTTTGGGCATATCAGGCAAACCCGGTAGCGGAAGTTACGATAATACTTTCTTCGCCAATTTGATAAAGTCAAGAAGAATTATTAAAGAATCCTTATTAAAAGAAGAAGTAATTGATGGAAAAAAAAGATTGTTAGCCAACCATTATATTAATTTTTTTAAACTAAACGAAAAATGGGAAGGCGACAAAAGACTCAATAGATTTAATTTTAAAAATAACTCCTTTAACAAATTAACAAGACTAGAAGATTCGGTTCTTTCATTAGTTTATAATATGATTTTAGACAATAATTTTATTGTTACTGCTTCGACAGATGCACCATTTAACAATGCAAAATTTGTATCTCCTAATTTAAATTTTTCAAAAACGATGATGAAGAATTTAATTGAAAATACAAATTCATACTATATGACGGAGATGTATTATATGAATAATAAGAGCCTATTGATTGCTGAAAGAAGAGTTGATTCACTTGCAAATGCAATAAAACAATTAGATGGTTATGTTGCTAAATTAAAAGACAATACAAATAATGTAGTTAAGCAAAGTGGTTTTCTGGAATTAAACGATGCAATAAGGAATCAAGGATTACTTAACATCCAATATTCTTCGGCAGTGAGTAATTTTGAATTAGCGAAAGTCACGCTAATGACTGCAACACCAGTCCTTGAAATTATTGATGATCCACTTTTTTCAACTGAAGTAATTTTAATTGACCCATTGGGGGCAATTATTGTTGGTGCCATTGTGCTTTTTATTTTAACAATTTTGTTTTTGATTGTTTTAAAGATTATTAAAAGCTCAATTGAAAAAGAAATTGAAATTGAAAAGGCCGCAACAAATTCTTCAACTTAAAATATACTTCTGATTTTTTTTCTTTCTTTGTTGCATGTCTTTTTTCTCTGAGTTATTTAGTAAAAAAAAAACTTCATTAATCCCATAAAGGTTGATTTACATTCTCATTTCATTCCTGGAATTGATGATGGAGTGAGCACCGAAAATGAATCGCTTGATATATTAACCGGCCTTTATCATCTCGGTTATAAAAAGGCAATTACAACTCCGCATATCTTTAATGGCGTTTATAATAATTCATATGATACAATTCTTCCGGGATTGGAAAGAATGAAAACAGCAATTAAACAATCAGGAATTAATCTTGAACTGGAAGCTGCTGCAGAATATTATTTTGATGAATTTTTTTTGAAGTACATCAAAAATGAAACATTGTTGACCTTTGGCGACCAATATGTTTTATTTGAGTTGCCTGTAATGAGTAAACCACACCAAGTGGAAGATGCGGTATTTGAAATGACATTGAAAGGATATAAACCAATTCTTGCTCATCCTGAACGATATCCTTTTTATCAGGAACCCGGATTAGTTTCATTGGAAAAATTAAAAAGCATGGGGGTATTATTTCAGCTCAATGCCCTTTCATTGGTCGGGTTTTATTCGCCAAAAGTTCAGAAATTTGCACATCAATTAATAAAAAATAACTGGATTGATTGGGTAGGAAGTGACATGCACAATCACCGTTACTTTGAATCATTTAAAAATGCGATTCAAAATAATTATTATCAAAAGTTGTGTGAATCAGGCAATCTTTTAAATAACACTTTAACAAAACAATAATGGCTTTTACTGAAACCGGATTTCCAGGGTTGCTTGTTTTTGAACCAACTGTTTTTCGTGACGACAGAGGATACTTTTTCGAAAGCTTTAACTCAAAAGCATTTGAAGAAAAGGGAATCATACGGAATTTTGTTCAGGACAATCAGGCATTTTCTTCTTATGGAATTTTAAGAGGATTGCATTATCAACTCAATCCGTATGCGCAGGCCAAGCTTGTTCGTGTTATTTTAGGAGAAGTGCTGGATGTAGTAGCTGACTTGCGTGAAGGTTCTCCAACTTTTGGAAAGCACTACAGTATTTTACTTTCAGAAGAAAATAATAAACAATTATATGTGCCTCGTGGATTTGCTCATGGTTATTCGGTATTAAGCAAAACCGCTTTGTTTTTTTATAAGTGTGATAACTTTTATAACAAAGGTGCTGAAAGTGGAATTATGTATAATGATTCTTCACTAAATATTGACTGGAGAATTCCGGCTGATAAAGCCATTCTATCTGAAAAAGATAATTTGAATAAATCATTTACTGACGCATCGAAGAATTTTATTTTCAATTCTGAAAATCCATTTTAAGTCCTATGAATATTTTTTTGAAATGTTATTCTGAATTCCGATGAAAAAAACAATTTTAGTAACTGGTGCAAATGGACAATTAGGGAATGAATTACGCGCAATCTCATCTCACTTTCCGGCTTTAAATGTTTTATTTACTAGTCGAAATGAATTTGACATTACTGATAACGCAGTTGTCAAAAAATATTTTTTAGAGAATGAACCATCTGCACTAATCAATTGTGCTGCTTACACCGCGGTTGACAAAGCAGAATCAGAACCTGAATTAGCGCAACTCATTAATTCAACCGCTGTAGGATATTTAGCTGATGCGTGTAAACTGATTGATATTCCGTTCATTCACATTTCAACTGATTTTGTTTACGATGGAAATAAAACACAACCTCATTTGGAAACAGACGCGACAAATCCATTGGGAGTTTATGCAAAAACAAAGCTGGAAGGCGAGCAATTGGCATTGCAAAAACATAAGAAAACAATAATCATTCGCACATCGTGGGTATATTCTTCGTTCGGAAATAATTTTGTAAAAACAATGCTTCGTTTAGGACGAGAAAGGCCAGAATTGAAAGTAGTAAACGATCAAACAGGCAGCCCAACTTATGCTCGAGATTTGGCTGAAGTGCTATTAAAAATTACTTTATTGTGTGATGCATTAAAACCATGGGGGATTTACAATTTCAGTAATGATGGAGCCATAACCTGGTACGAATTCGCAAAAGAAATTTTAGCATTAAAAGGAATTGAAACTCCTGTAATGCCAATTACAACAGCACAATTTCCAACACCAGCAATGCGACCGTCGTACAGTGTGATGAGCAAAGAAAAAATTATTAAAACATTTGGTATTCGCCCACTTCCATGGAAACACAGTTTGGAAGAATGCCTGAAACTGATTCCATAAAAATGATTGCTGATAAAATTGAATTGAAATTGATTGAACAAATTGCACGCAAGTCGGGGGCGGCAATTATGGAAATTTATAAAACTGAATTTTCAGTGGAGATGAAAGAAAATAAATCGCCTCTGACTGAAGCCGATAAAATTTCGAATAAAATTATTTTGGAAGAATTGAATTTATTATATCCTTCGATCCCATTTATTTCTGAAGAAACCAAAGCCATTGAATACAATGAAAGAATAAATTGGAATTACTGCTGGCTAATTGATCCAATTGATGGCACAAAAGAATTCATAAAAAAGAATGGTGAGTTCACAGTGAACATTGCATTGGTTGAAAATGGCAAGCCAACAATAGGAGTCGTGTTTGCGCCTGCATTAAATAAAATGTGGAGTGCAAAAATTGGTGAGGGAAGTTTTAAAATATACGACGACGGCGAACGAGTTAAATTATTTAGAGGAGTTGATTATAAATCTTTAGCAAAGGTTCGGGTGATAGGTAGCCGCAGTCACATGAATTTTGAAACAGAAACTTTTATTGAGCAATTAAAAAAGGAAGGTAAAGAAATAGACTTTGTTTCTGCAGGCAGCTCGTTAAAATTTTGCTTGCTTGCTCAAGGAAGCGCTGATGTATATCCTCGCTATGCCCCAACTATGGAATGGGATACCGCAGCCGGGCATGCTGTATTAGAAATTGCCGGTGGAGCTGTTAATGAAGCAGGAACTATGAAACCTCTTTTGTACAATAAAGAAAATTTATTAAACCCTTATTTTCTTGCTAGCTGGTAATCAGGCAAGAATTTCTTTAACCTTATTCATGTAAAGATTAATACGATCATGGTTTACAGAATATAATATTTGTTTTCCTGTGCGGGTAGCAATTACGATTTTTGCTCTTCTCATTATAGCTAAATGTTGTGATGCTACTGATTGTTCAATATTCAGTGCTTTGTATATTGCTGTTACATTGGTTGAGCCTGCATTATCAATAAAAGTTAATATGGTATGGCGCAACTTATGATTCATAGCTCGCATAATCGCTGCTGCTTTTTTTGTTAAGTCAGCATCAAAAAGGGTGAACTCAGTTTTGTTGTTTTCCGAAACAACATTTGAAGTTTCAGGATTTAAAGTTTTAATCATTGGAAATATTTAAGTGTTTTTATGTTCAGACTTTAAATATAGCTGAGTTCTATCTAATTATTAAGTCTTTGGTGTTTTTTGTAAGAAGTAATGTGGATAGTTAAGTATAAAATAAACATTGAAATATATTTTAGGCTTTAATTCACATATCCTATTAATCAAATGAATTTACAATTACATCGCAAACTCTTTCCACCAATTGATAAACCGGAACAAAATCTTTCTCATCGCCATACCAGGGGTCAGGCACCGATTCCAATTTACCCGAATGCAATTCATCCATAAATAATTTTACTTTTTTCATTCGTGTTTCGTTGTGGGCAATGAACGCCATTTCGTGGGTTACATCAGTTGCCATTGAATAAATGACATCGTAGTAATCAAAATCTTTTGCGGTGAGTTGTCTGGCGCGATGTGATTTCATATCGGTTCCGAATTTCATCGCAGTTCTGATTCCGCGTTCATCGGCGCTTTTTCCTACATGATAAATTTCGGTTCCTGCCGAAGCAATTTCCCAATTCAGATTTTGCTCTTTGCATTTACTTTTCAAAATATATTCGGCCATGGGGCTCCGGCAAATATTTCCTAAACACACAAACAATATTTTCATGACGATAAATTTATAAGCAAATAATTTTTATCAAAATGCAACCGGCAATTGGTTGTTCACTTCAAGTTTTTGTTTTTAGTTTTTAAATGGAATCTTTGTTCATCGCCATTATGAAACGCTCGCCATTACTTGTACTCTTTATCACCATTTTTATTGACCTTCTTGGTTTCGGCATCATCATTCCGATTTTACCAAATTATACCAAGGAACTCGGCGCCACTTCGTTGGATGTTGGATTAATAGCCGCTATTTATTCACTCATGAATTTTTTGTTTGCGCCAATTTGGGGAACCATCAGCGACCGGTTTGGGAGACGACCAATAATATTAATCAGTATTTGTATTACAGCAGGTTCATATTTCATGTTTGCATTTTCTACCACTCTTATTTTACTTTTTATTGCACGATTGATTGCCGGAATCGGCTCTGCAAATATTTCAACAGTACAAGCAGCGGTTGCTGATATTTCAACACCAGAAAACAGAGTCAAGATGATGGGACTCATCGGAGCGGCATTTGGACTCGGATTTATTTTCGGACCACCGGTGGGCGGATTTGTTAAAACACATTTCGGAATTGAGTATGTTGGATTTTTAGCAATGGGTCTATGCATCATAAATTTAGTAATGGCGTTTTTTCTATTACCTGAAACAATCAAACAAAAAAATCCGGAGGCAACTTTTACTATTCATCCGTTTAGAAATTTGCGCTCAGCTTTTAAGAAAATTATTATTCGCGATTTGTTCTTCACCAACTTTTTATACATCACCGCCTTCAGCGCCATGCAAATCACCGCGCCACTTTTATGGAAACAACATTATCATTTAACTGATGAACACATTGGTTATGTATTTATGTTCATCGGAATTGCATCAGCAATTGTGCAAGCAGGAATGATTGGCTGGCTGAATAAAAATTTTGGTGAACGGAAATTATTAATAGCAGGAATCTGGATGATGGTAGGAGCATTGGGAATTTTTTCATTGGCTCCTGAAAATTTATTCATTCCAACAATAGCAATCATCATCATTTTAATGTCATTGGGAAACGGATGCATCACACCAACCATCACCACTTTGATTTCTAAAAACGCACCTCGAAATGAACAAGGTCAGATACTTGGATTGAACATGTCGTTCGCATCACTCGCTCGTGTGATTGGCCCGTTGTTCGGTGGATTGGTTTATGATTTTCATTTCAGTTTGCCATATATCATTGGTGCAAGCATCATGTTAGTCGCGTGGTTTTTTGCAAGTCAGGTTTTAAATATTAAGGATACTGAAGCAATGCCTGCCGCCTGATAAATTGTTCATTGTATTTTGAATTGTAAAATTATTTGAAGATTACTTTCGCAACTTCATGATGCAATCAAATGAAATCATTGCTGCTATAAGTACTCCTCCGGGAGTTGGTGCCATTGCTATTGTGCGCGTTTCAGGTAATGGCTGCATTGATTTAGTCAATACAATTTTCAAAGGAAAAAATTTATCAGAACAACCATCACACACACTTCATTTTGGAAATATTATGGATGGGGAAAAGAAAATTGATGAAGTAGTAATTGGATTATTTCGTTCGCCTCATAGTTATACTGGTGATGACATTGTGGAAATTTCCTGTCACGGTTCAGCATATATACAGCAACAGATTCTGCAATTGCTTTTGCAGCATGGTGCACGAATAGCAAAGCCCGGCGAATTTACTTTGCGTGCTTTCCTTAATGGGAAATTAGATTTGGCAAGTGCCGAAGCTGTTGCAGATTTAATTGCCGCCGATTCTGAATCATCGCATCAGTTAGCCATTCAACAAATGCGTGGTGGTTTTTCTAATCACATAAAAGAGTTGCGCAAGGAGCTGATAAATTTTGCATCACTCATTGAATTGGAATTGGATTTTGCTGAAGAAGATGTGGAGTTCGCAAACAGAAAACAATTGAATGATTTGTTGTTGAAACTACACAATGCGGTTGCTGATTTAGCAGAATCATTCCGATTAGGAAATGTTTTGAAGATAGGAGTGAATACCGTTATTGCCGGAAGACCAAATGCAGGTAAGTCAACTTTGTTGAATATTTTATTAAATGAAGAGCGGGCAATCGTAAGTGAAATACCTGGAACTACGCGCGACACCATTGAAGAAACAATGAGCATTCATGGAGTGATTTTCAGATTGGCCGATACTGCCGGTTTGCGCGATACCACTGATGTGATTGAGAAAATGGGAGTGGAGCGCACGCATGAAAAACTACAATTAGCTGCTGTAGTTATTTATTTATTTGATGCAGCACGAATGGATGAAGATGAAGTGTTGAACGATATAGAATCATTAAACCTGAAAGATATTCCGGTGATACTAGCTGCCAACAAATCTGATTTGATGAACATTGAACTGGAGAAGAAAAAATTTCCGCAGTTAAAAAATCTCCTGTTCATCTCTGCTAAAGAATCAAAAAACATAATTGAACTGAAAGAAAAATTATTCGAATCAGTCTTCAATACAAAAATTCACAGTGGTGATCCAGTGGTTTCAAACATCAGACATTACGATGCATTGATAAAAACATTAAGCGCAATTGATGATGTGGTGAAAGGTTTAAATTCAAAAGCAAGCGCAGAAATGTATGCTTTGGATATTCGCCGGGCATTGGATTACCTTGGCGAGATAACAGGTGAAATTACGAATGAAGATTTGCTCGATAATATTTTCTCCCGGTTTTGTAT
>BJGQ01000007.1 GCA_014190575.1 Bacteroidota bacterium
TAAATTCAAAAGCAAGCGCAGAAATGTATGCTTTGGATATTCGCCGGGCATTGGATTACCTTGGCGAGATAACAGGTGAAATTACGAATGAAGATTTGCTCGATAATATTTTCTCCCGGTTTTGTATTGGAAAGTAGTATTTTTAAAATACTTCTAACATTACTTTTTTGAATATGATAAATCAACTCCAGTAAAATCAGCGCAGGTCAAATCGGTGCCGGATAAAATTGTAAATTTCAGAATTGCATTAACCAATACAGCACCCTCAATATCGGCATTTGTAAGATCGGCATTTGAAAGATTGGCACCCGTTAATTGTGTTCCTTTCAAATAAGCACCTCTAAGCTTGGCGTTTGAAAGATCAGCCCCGCATAAATTTGCATTTGAAAGATCAGCCCCGTTTAAATTTGCTCCTTTTAAGTTTACATTATCAAGTTGCAAACCTTTTAAGTCGCACCAACTTAAATCAATTTCTCCAATAGAACCTAAGTTGATATATTCCTTGATTTTTTCTAATGGAGTCATTTTATCTATCTAAGATGCCAAGTGATTATTAAATTTAGAAGTCAGATTATAATTGCTCAAATCGAAAATTAATTTTATTAATATTGTTTACTGATAAGAAAATTAAAAATAATAATTGAACTCATAAATAATTTATAAATGATTTTTAAATCAGTTTAAAATGTCAGTAATAAAAAAATCAGAAGCAATATTTTTTTTAGCTACTTCAATGGGAAAGGCTGATGGTGAATTATCAATTGATGAAATTAAAAGTGCGTTCTCAATTCCAATATTTGCGGCGATTTGCAATGATGTGGATGAAACTGAAATTTCTGTAAAAATAAAATCTGGTAAACTTAATATCGATTCAGCTATGGCAATTTTAAAACAATTATCAAAAAACGATCGGCTTGAAGCAATGGTTGTTTGTTACAGTGTTGGCATTTCTGATAATGTTATAACTACAGGCGAAAAAGAGTTATTAGATAAACTATGTGTTGAATTTGGATTTGATAATCTGAATGAAGTTATTGATAGATATAAGGAGTTAAATAAAAAAAATTAATTTTTAAAAAGGAGTCTTGGTTTTTTAGAAATAAGTCTCGCTCAATCGTGCGGAGTGTTTTCCATCACCTTAAAAATATGTAGTAGGTAAGGAAACAATGCATCCATGCTTTCTTGTGCACCACGAGTAGAACCTGGCAATGCAAGTATTAGTGAATTACCTTTTAATCCTGCGATGCTTCGCGATAACATAGCATAAGGCATTTGTTGTTGTCCATAATTTCTTGCGGCCTCTGCTATACCTGGAATTTCTCTGTCGAGCATTGGACGAATGGCTTCGGGAGTTACATCTCGCTTTGATAAACCCGTGCCACCAGTGAGTATAATTAAATCAAGTTTGCTTTCGTAAAGTGATTGAACTTTTTCCTGGATAATTTTTACTTCATCAACAATTATAGAATAATCGTCAATGGATGTATTGAATTTTTTCAGTTTCTCAATTATTGCTTTACCTGCAAAGTCTTGTTTTTTTCCGGCTGAAATACTATCAGAACAAACCACTACTGCAGTTTTTATTGTTCTGCTGAGTGTATCGTTGTACTGTGATTTACCTCCTTTTTTCTTCAGCAATTTTATACCAACGATTTCAATTTCTTTATCAATTGGTTTTAGCATATCGTAAATTGTTAAAGCCACCACTGAGGCACCGTGCATGGCTTCCACTTCCACTCCTGTTTTATAAATCGTGTGAACTTCTGTTTCAATAATTATTTCGAGCCCTTCAATTTTATGAGTGACTGCCGCAAACTCAACAGGCAGCGGATGACAATCCGGAATCATGTCACTCGTTTTTTTAATGGCGAACAAACCTGCTATACGACTTGCTTCCAACACATCACCTTTCGGAACAGTTTTATTTTTTACAGCATCAATAGTTTCCTGCTTGCTCACTTTTACAATTGCTTGTGCTATTGCGGTTCGATGAGTAAATATTTTTTTTGTGATGTCAATCATGCTTTAAAATGATTTATTGAACTTTTTAATAGGAATGCGAAGAAAGATATTCAGAATTAAATTCAACCGATATATTTAACCACATTAAAAATATAACATGGCACACTGGACACTTGAAAACATTTCACCAGCAAAAATTTCTATCAGACCAGAAGAATGTGGAAATTATTTTGAGATAACCTTCACATTGAAATACCACAATAATCCATTGGGAGTGGGGCAATTTCTTGAGCAATCGCTGTCCGGTGAGTGAATACTTTATTGGTGATGTCGATCATAATTTATAAATGATTTTTGGAATTGATGTATTCAACTGCGAATAAAACTATTTTTAAATAATATATATTTTTTTAAATTTTGCTTGCTTAAAGCAAAAACTCATTCAACAATGAAACCATTAAAAATTAATAAAGACCTTTTAGATTATTATGGAGTAGATGGACCACCTCCAGAAACGCCAATACAAGATATGATTCAAGTAATTGCAATGCGAACCTCAATGGCCTTAGGAGGGGCAGTAGCTACAAAACCTAATCGTGCTAAGGATCAACATCTTAGTTCTTTATGGAAAATAGATCCAATCAGTCCTGCTCTTTCAGCAAAATATCTTGCCGATGCCTTTGACTATGGCACGCCAAAGGACGGGAGTGTTTTTTGGAGTAGTGTTGATAAAAACAAAGTAGTTACTGAAGTAAGAAAAATGAACAAGGCTGCCGGCAAGATAAAATTTGGTTCCCTTGAATCTACAACAGATGCACGCTTTGTTGATGGAGCATTTAAATACGAAGCTGGTGTAAACAAAGATTTCTGGAAACTTGCATCTGCAAAATATGGTGAGGGAGCTTTAGGTCATGTCACAGTATTTCAAGTATTTGGACTAAAAGAAGATACTATTTTTTGGAAAGATGAATTTCCTGAGGTGTTGAATGGAATGAATAAGAAACTATCCGTAGGTGTGACTCCTGATGTTTGCGATATAACAATTGCAGTTATTAATCCAGTAAATTGGCCTTCATTAAAAGTTAAATTGTATACTAATGCTGATATATGTAGGATACCAATTGTGGTATCAAAAAATTTAGGAAAAGATAAAAATGGATGGGACATTCGTCCAACAAAAAGAGAGGAAGTCAAAATGACAAAAACTGTAGGGTCTGGGAAAATACCAATAACAGTTCGTAATTATTGGGAGCAAAAGGGAACTGTTTTACATAGTGCCGCCGCTCGTGAAGTTGAGTCGAATCCTAGATCTGTTGTGTATGATAGTTTTTTACCATTTATGTAAGAAATCAGAATTTTCAGTTTTTATGGTTCCTTTTAAAAAAACATAAAAGTTGTAAAAAACGATTGAATAAACTATAGCTTATAAATTTAAGAAGTCACTGAATCAATAACCATATTGAGTTTTAATATTAATATTTTCTGTTGCTTCGTCGGACAAAATGGAAAATAAATCGACAATGTTAAATGAATAGTTTGATGATTACTATTAGTAAATTTTGGGAAATATAATCCTAAATGGGTTTTGTTATTTTAAACAATGCATTTTATTTTAAAATCGGAGACTTAAATCTGCGCCTTTGCATTTTTTTTTAAACTACCTAACTTTTGTGGATGTTTATATAACAACTTTTTACTCCGGTCACATAGCTTTAATGCCATGCAAGTCAGTGGTGGTATTATTTAGTAGCATTTCAAAGAAATGGAATGTCGCACTGAGAATTCCTGGTTTTACTTCATCAAATATTATTGAATTTATATTATAATAATTAACTGAATTAATTCTTTGAATACATCGACTTTCGAAACTTTAATATTGATATGGATATCAATAATTTCCTTCTTGTTTATTTTAACAATTTGTGAATCTATTTCTGCTCGGTGAGTGAATTTTTTATTGGTGATGTCGATCATGATTGAATTTGATTAAAGAAAAGAATGAGGTCATTCCGAAGAATGAGGAATCTGATATTAAAAACAGAAATGCTTCCTTCGTCAGCTTGACAATGGATGCTTAAACTTTCACCGGTACATTTTGCTTTTTAAAACTTCCTTTGCTTTTACGGATGTTTACGGCCACTACTTTGTATTCGGGGCACATAGCTTCACTATCGTGTTCATCGCTTGTAATAATGTTTAGCAACACCTCAGGAAAATGGAAAGTGGTGCTGAGAATTCCTGGTTTTACTTCATCAGTAATTCTCGCTTTGATATCCACTTTACCACGAGGTGATTCCACACAAACCATATCGCCTTCGTTGATTAAATTTTTATTCGCATCAACGCACTTGCTTTTTTTCTCTTATCGGTTATTTTTTTCTTGATCCAAAAAATAAAAATATCCAACCAGCTATAAAACACAATCCGCCAATTGGAGTAATTGGACCAGCCCATTTATAATTTACCAGACCTGTAATTTCATGTGTGCTGATTAAATACAAAGAACCTGAGAAAAAGACTACCCCAATTGTAAAGCATATTCCTGCCCATTGAAAAAATTTATTCTGGGAGTCTTTAATCAATATGCCGACAATGAATAATCCTAGTGCATGATAAAACTGATATCGAACACCGGTTTCGAATGTGCTTAAAAGTTCAGGAGATAATTTCTCTTTTAAAATATGTGCACCGAAGGCACCGAGTATCACCGCAATTGCTGCAAGAATAGATGCAGTAGAGAAAAATGTTCGTTGCATACCTAGTTGTTGATTATGAATTCAGAGTGAATTGTTGTTAGAATTAGTTTCGCCGAAAGTATGGTAAATAAAAGAATGATTAAATGGGCTGCTGTTATTGCAGTGCTGATTACAGTTGTGGTTGGTTCAATAAAATTTTTTAATCAGTACCAGCCAACAGGGCGCAATAATTTATTGAAACGCGCTGTTCCAAAAGACGCGGCATTTTTTATTGAAATACAAAATCTTAAAAAATTATCTGATGAACTTGTAAAGAAAAATTACACACCAGATTTAACACGGTTGCCTTTAATTCAAAAACTAAATGAATACTGTTCTATACTGAACCCGCTGTGTCAGAAAAATGATGATTGGCAAAAATCATTGTATCAAAACACAATTGTTGCTTCCTATAATTTTGTTGGCGATAATAATTTCGATATGGTATTGTTACTTGATTTCAGCAACTATGGTGAACCTGATTTTCAAAATCAATTATCAGTAATAAAAGCGAATGGTGATGAACGGAGCTTCAAAGGGGAAAAAATTTATGAAGTCAGTTTTCAGAATGGAAAAAAATTGAATATCGCTTTTCTGAATAAGATTTGCATTATCAGTGCAACTGCTTCACTCACTGAAGATGCCATGGCGCAAATGCTTGGCCGAAATAGTTTAATGGAAGACAAATCATTTGCAGATTTAATGCAGCAGGTGCCCGATGAATTTGAGATGTCATTCTATTTTAATTACAGCAAACTGGCTGATTTTTTTGGCGGATATGCTATACCTGAATCACAGGATTATCAAACTGCACTTGCAGCTTTTGCGGGATGGTCAGTTTTTGATTTGAAGTTTACTGAAAATGAAATTGCTGTACATGGTTTTTCAATGGCGAATGAAAAAACAAATTGGCTTCAACAATTTGATGCAACTACATTGTTAAAAAATGAAACGGGTAATGTGATTCCTGATGTTGCTGCAATTGTGATGAGTGCATCGTTGGGAACCAATTCCGCTTTTGATAAAATAAATTCTTCATTGCAAGCCAATCCTGATTACCGGCGGTACATTAAAACATGGATTGGAAATGAAATTGATTTTGTGTTAATAGAACCGGTCAATTCTAATTTTTCACCACAATCATTTCTTGTTTTCAATGGAGTAAATACAAAGCAGGCAACTGAGGTGCTTGGTCAATTTGCAACAATAAAATCAGGTGGCGACAGTGCAGTGTTTATTAAATATAAATCAGTTTCAATTTTTCAGTTAAAAGTTGGCGATGCGTTTAAAACATATTTTCCAAATGCATTAATTTCTGTTACCAATCCATATTGCTGCGTTTATAATAATTCGGTAATTATGGGAAATTCACTCGGACAATTAAAAATGTATATTGATAAACTCAATGATAAAAATATTTTATCCAATGAATTGTTTCAAAATTCATCTTTCAAAAATTCTCAATACTCATTCTGGTTCAATCCGGCGCGCTTAAAAGATTTTGTATTGTCGCTTTCAACTGACGATTTCAAGCAAAACTTCCAGCAATATTTTGAATGGATTCGGAAATGTAATTCAATCATTCTTCCATTCACGCTGAAAGAAAATTATTTTGAAACAAATGGTTCCATTTCATTTTCTGAATTGAAAAAATCATCTGAAGGATATGCATGGAAAACCCCATTGGATACTACGGCTATTTCAACTCCTGAGGTAATGCACGATGCTGATGGAAATAAAATTATTTTTATTCAGGATGCATTTTATCAGTTGTACTGCATAAACAAAGGTGGTGATGTGGTTTGGAAACGAAAAATGGATTCTCCGGTTATGGGAACAATTTACCAGATAGATTTATACAGTAATGGCCAACAGCAATATGTTTTAAATACTAGTGGAGGAATTTATCTGTTTGATATAAATGGTAAAGACATTAATAACTTCCCAATCCGATTAGCTGCTCCAGCCACTTCAGCTTTAAGTATGATTGATTTTGACGGTAGGCAGCAATTCAAATATTTTGTATCGTGCAGCAATGGTTGCATTTATGGTTTTGAGAAAAGCGGTAAGCCACTGGGGGGCTGGAATCCGAATGCTGGAAATGGAATAATAAAAAATGAAATGCAATTTTTTAAAGCCGGCAAAAATGAATTTTTAACTGTGGTAGATGCAAATGGAAAACTTCTATTGTTTGACCGCAACGGAAGAAAATCAAGTAAGGAATATAAAACTACTCTCACTATTTCAACACCGTTGATGATTGGAAAACAAAACCAATTGGTTGCCATTGACAGCACCGGAAAAATTTATGAATTGGGATTGGATGGAAAATCAAAACTATATAATCTCATTCCAGAAGAATCGAATTATGCAGTAATGAATATGGGAAGAGATACAGGAATGGAAATAAATTTATTATTCAATCAGAAATTATTGCGTATCGGAATTGATACTGCTCAACTATTTACTTACAATTTTGAAAGCAGCAATCCAACTCAATTGAAATTACTGAAGTGGGAAAACAGCAATGATATTTTAGTGCTTGCGTGGGATAATGCGAATGAGCAATTGTACCTGATAAATTCTGAAGGAAAATTATTAAATGGTTTCCCCAAAAAAGGAAATGCGTATTCAGCACTGACAGATTTATATGGAAATAACGAAGCAATATTTTTGACTATACAGAACGGAAATGAATTGATTGCCTATTCAATTGATATTCTTTCTCCTTAAATAAATCACCAAATAATTTCCTTCCTCATTTGTTGTTTTAACAATTCATTGGTTTTAGAAAAATGTTTGCAACCAAAAAAACCATTGTAAGCCGAGAAGGGAGATGGATGTGCCGCTTTCAAAATAAAATGTTTTGATTTATCTATGAGGGATTCTTTATCCTGTGCAAAGCGCCCCCATAACAAAAACACAACGCCCGATTTTTCTTTCGAAATGGTTTCAATCACTTTATCGGTAAACTGTTCCCAACCTTTTTTATGATGCGATGCCGGTTGATTTGCACGAACAGTCAACAGAGCATTCAACAACAATACTCCTTGTTTCGCCCATCGTTCTAAATTTCCTGATGCAGGAATTTCATTTCCTAAATCAGAATTAATTTCTTTAAAAATATTTTGCAATGATGGCGGAGGCTTTACTCCATGAGGAACTGAAAAACACAAGCCATGTGCTTGCCCTGCTCCATGATATGGGTCTTGACCAAGTATCACCACTTTCACTTCGTTGAACGGAGTGAGATTAAACGCATTGAATATTTGTGAACCTGCCGGATAAATAATTTGTCCATCTGCTTTTTCCTGCAATAGAAATTTTTTTAGTTCAATGAAGTAGGGCTTTGTGAATTCTTCCTTCATCACTTGCTTCCAGCTTTCTTCCAATACTGGATTGATATTTACAGGTGTTAAATTTTCTGATTCAGTCATATTAAAATTGAATGAAAACAAACCTAAACGATTCTGAATTAATGAATGCAATCATTCTGAAACAAGGTTTTATTTTAGCGATAAAGCATTGACTTGCTTTAATATATTTGCGGCGCTAAAAAATTCAGGTCCGGTAGCTCAGGGGATAGAGCAACAGCCTTCTAAGCTGTGGGTCATTGGTTCGATTCCAATCCGGATCACATCCAGTAAAATTTATTTTCACAGTTAAATTACTTGCTACTTGTTATTTGTTAAAAAAAGTCAGATACCCGGCGCGGGCATGGGTTTGTACACTGATTCATTAATTAAAAAAGACGATAAGGTTTTAGAATACATTGGCGAAATTATTACTTGGGCCGAAGCAGAGAAGCGCGATGACGATGGCAAAGGCGGTTATGTTTTTTACATAACAAAATATAAGTGCATTGATGCATATGCCGAACCAAAAAATCTTGCGCGTTATGCAAATGATGCACGAGGGTTAACCCGTAAGGCAGGTTGCAAAAACAATAGTTACTATGCTGTTCGTAATCGCAGATCGTACATTATTGCAAGCAGACACATTAAGCCGGGAGAAGAAATTTTTGTATGGTATGGAACTGATTATTGGTTGCCGTGGATTGAAAGTATAAAGGCGCAAAAGAAAAAGAAGCGTGATGAAGCCAAAGCAAAAGCGGCGCATAAAAAGTTAAAAATAAAAGTTCAGCCACATCACCATCCGAAAAAATCATCGCGATAGCATGTGTTCCAGCCGATTGGATATTGCTTTCCCAATTGCTGAATTTCCGAAATCTCTTTTTAGCAGATAAGCTTCTGTAACTTTCAGCTCATCCAACTCAAACATTTTTCGGTAGAGCATTGAAGCAACTTCAGTTAAATTATTTTCTGAACCCAATGAAATGAGTTTCAGGTTCTCGTTCGATGAAAAATTTATTATGTTCTCTGCCAATCCGATGACTGCAATATTTTTTTTTGAGGGAATTTCTTTTTCTGATTGTATTTGAAAAACAGGTGTTAGAGGCGAATAATGTTTGTACTTGCTTCCCGGTGTTGTTTGCTCAATGGATAATGCATCAATCACTTTTATATTTTCATTTCGCAAACACCATTCAATGTCTTCCTTACCAATTAAACCCGGACGAAGAATTCTGATTTCATCCTTGCTTCTGCAATCAAGAATGGTTGATTCCAAACCAACGGAACTTGCACCTCCGTCTAAAACTCCGTCAATTTTTTTCCCTAAATCTGCTTCCACCATTTCTGCAGTAGTTGCGCTGTATTTTCCTGATGTGTTGGCGGAAGGTGCAGCTAATGGAAATGAAATTTTCTTCAGCAACTTCAATAATAATTCATGCATGGGTATGCGAATAATTACATGAGCCGAACCGCGAGTTGCTGCTTGCAATGCTGATGGTAATTTTAACGGAAGTAAAAAGCTTATAGGTCCAGGGGTAAATTGATTTACAATTAACTCAACATATTTCGGATAAGAATTAAGAAATATTTTTGCCTGTTCGAATGAATAAAAATGACATATAAGCGGATTGTCTGAGGGGCGATTCTTTATTTCGAAAATTCGTTCAATTGCTTTTTTATTTGTTGCATCTGCGGCTAAACCATAAACAGTTTCTGTTGGAATAGCAATAACACCACCTTTGTATAAAATTTTAGTTGCCTCATCAATTGAAACTTTCATCTCGAGTTAATTGGGAATGACAGATGAAATTTTATACCTGATAATTGATAAAAATCGTTTTAACTCTTCAGCATCTAAACCTGATTCTTTCAAAACCAACACCGCAATTTTTTCATTCCCGTTTTCAATTATAAATGCATTTCCATTCGCTGATCTCTCATTAAGGTCGTAAGTTTTAATATTTCTGTGTGTAGCAAATTCATTTTTTGCCCTCACTAATTGCAAATTTGGTGTAAGTTCATTCTTAGCAAATTCTTCCAATACTTTTTTATTTATCGAAACAGATTTATCAAAATGTGCAACCACATAGTTATTGCTTTGCGTTGAAATCCAGTTTTGATAAATGATTTTTGAATTGGTTAAAGTGTCAGTTGTAAATTCCGGAATGCCTGGCATAGGAACAGCAATAACGCTGCATGGATAAACATATAACCAACCTTCGTCGCTTATATCGTTGTAATTGGCTTCAACAGGTTCCACAGTAAATCCTTTTTTTCGTAACAACGAAATAACACCTGAATCACCCGTTAAATGTGCTGCGCCAAATGCGGCAAAAGTGCTTTGTGTTTTTATTAAACTTTCAATATTGTCGGCCATTCCTTTATTGCGTTTATATAAAATCTGATTTACAAAATCAGAAGGCCATAATTGATTATCCTTACTGTTAACTAAAATTTCTAATTCGCCATTTACATAGTGATTAATAAAAGTGTCAAGTACATAACTGTTATTTTCTTCGCGAACTGATTTCATAAGCATCACTACCTGTTGTGTAAGAGAAAGAAAATTGAAAACATCTAATTGGGTTTGGAGCATTTCAAGTGCATGAACTTTTTTTCCTGAATATTTTGCCATCTGTTCAAAATATTCATCTAAAAAATATGAATTGGAATTTTTTATGGTTGTGTCTTTCAATAATTGACTTTGCGAAAGCATAGTTGCAATGTAAATCGGTTTCATCCGCTCAAATAAACTCATAGGCAAACCGGTAACTATTTGAATTTTTTGTTGCAGTGAATCGTATTGATTTTTTGATAAATAGTTTTCGATGGTTTGTCCACTGTCCATCATCATGTTGCTGATTGCATCTTCACGATTAAGCTCATCTAATTTTATTTCCATTGCAAATGCCTGGCATCGCATAAAACAATTTAATACTGAATCGCTAAAATGAAATACGCGATTATCGCGTGTGTGCATGGTACCGTACAAGTAGGATGGTGAGTGTAATCCGTTGCCTGAAATTCTCCAAAGCAAGGTTCCACTTGTTGGAAGTGTTTGTGTTTCAGCACATACACTTCCGGAATAAAAAATGACAGCTAAAAAAAACAAGCACCTCATTTTTGTGTTTGAATTTCATCCATCAATTTTTTACATTGAACTAAATAATTCGCATCGTCTTCAAATCTTGGCTTTAATGCAAGCGCCTTTTTTAAAGTTTCAATTGCCTTTGAATCTGATTCAATGTTGTGATATGCAGTTGCTAAATCGAGATAATATAAAATATCATTTGGGTCAAGATTTATTGCTTTGTTATAACAATCAATGGATTTGTTTATATCACCATCAGGAATGCCACCGAATAAAGAATTTGCAATTGCACGCTCTGCAAAATTCAAGTTCGCAACCTCGTAATTCCATTTCCCCAATACATGCCAGGCACCAGCGTGATTTGGATTGTATTTTATTGCTATATCAGCATAATTTTTTATATCACGGCTTGCCGCGACTTTATCTTTTGCTCCACTAATTAGAGCCATTCGTCCCATTGCAACTGCCATTGCAAAATTTGACTCAGCATCAGTTGGATTTAGTTTTAAAGATTTTACAGCATATTGTTTTGCAATAACAAAATATTCTTTCTTTTTGGTTTCATCTGCTTGTCGATTGCCGATTCTAGAACACATTAAACTTGCATTCCAAGCCGCTTCATAATTTAATGGATCGCTCTTTATTGCAGCTTTAAATTTTTCCAACGCATCTTCTTCCTTCATCTGAGTCAACAAATCTTTTCCTTGCTTAACTAAAAGCGGAGCATCAGATGATTGAGCAATTAAATATTGAAAAGAAAACAGAAGAAAAGCAGTTGAAATTATTTTTTTCATGAAGTTAAAATTAATTTATTCTGATTGGGAGAAATGATTGTTTTCAATGATAATAATGAAATACATTTTTTAAGAAGAAATTTTTATTCGGTCAATTATTGGATTTATTTTTTTAAACCAAAGCGGTGGAATTAGCGCAGTATAAAAAGATCCAAAATAGCCGCTTGGTAATACGGGACTTTCATCATAAGATTTCAAAGTATGATAGGGCTTTGATGCATAGTAATGATGATCTGAGTGACGAGATAATTCTAACAATGAAAACCTGCTTAGTAAAAAATCTGATTGCCAACTGTGAGTGGCATTCACCCGTTCGTTTTCATTTCGTTCTAGCCCATAATGTTCAATGTAATTGGTGTATTCCAAAAGAAATATTGCAATAAAACTTTGAAGAAGAAATGCAAGAAGAATTGTTTTTCCAAAAAAATAAAAGAGTAAAATACAAATGACAATCTCAATACTCGTTATCATCAAAACAAAATTTCGCATTGAGAAAGAAGATTTATTTTCTTTTTCCAACCGGGTTGATTCTATTTGAATAGAACTTAAAAATTGCTGAGGAACTGTTCTGAAAAAAAAGTGATAGACGGTTTCTCCATATAATGCTGTTGCAGGATCTTTTTTTGTTCCAACTAATTTATGATGACACTTAATGTGTTCGATATAAAAATGCCCATAGTTTACCAATACTAAATTACAGATACCGAGCGCTCTTAAAACTTTTTCTTTCCGATGAATGAGTTCGTGTGCTGATGTAATACCAGCCATTCCGCTATTCAAACCTGTGGAAACTGTGGCTGTTAAAATCCATCCACCTGAAATAATTCCGGAATGAATTCCATAAATAAAACTGATTACACAAGCTGTTAAAGTTATCGGATGAAGAAATAAAATCAGATTAGATAAGAGGGGAGAAGCATGATTGTCATTTTTATTTTCAGGTAAAAAACCTTCAGAAAAGATCATTATCACTAATCCGTAAAACGCATTCATCATAGTAAAAGCTCCACCTGATAAATTTCCGACAATAACCAATGGAACAGGTGAAAAACTTAATAAATAATTAAACGCTGATGACGATTTCATTTTTGTAAATGTAATTTCAAAGTTAAACTTTGAAAATATTCTTATCCAATTAAAATCAATTTAAAATTTTCCATTAAAAATTAATGCTGTTACTAAAATATTATATACTTTTCGCAAAATCAATTGCCGAATGAAACAAATTTTATCACTCCTATTTCTTTTGAATTTATTTTTTGTTTCTGAAAATTTTGCACAATGCCCGAATTGTGCAATCAATAATATTTATACTTCACCTGGTATTTATCCGAATCCGCTTCCCGATGGAACGCAAGGCCTAGCATATGATCAGGATGTAACATTTGTAATGTTTACTGATACAATGGGATTTACAGTAAATTATTTCAAAATACTCGCTGTAAATAATTTGCCGTTTGGATTAAATTGGCAGTGCAATAATTCAGCGAACGGTTGTCAGTATAACCCACAAACAAGTATATATGGTTGTGTGAAAGTTTGCGGCACGCCATTACAAACCGGAACATATACAATTGCAGTTGATGTGGTCGCTAATTTCCCTTTCCCTGTTGGTGATCAGTTTTCAACTATTGATATTGTTTTAACAATTCTTCCGGCTTCAGGAGGCAACAGTGGATTTACTTATACACCACTTGGTGGCTGTGATTCGGCAACTGTTGATTTTACTGCATTGATTACGAACCCGACAAATCCTGTTACTTATAGTTGGGATTTTGGAAATGGAAATTTCGGTAATCAAATGAATGAAACTCAAGACTACACCTCACCAGGTGTTTATCAAGTGACATTACAAACTGATATTCTAGGTTTTGTTTTAACAGATGTTTCAGTGAATTCAGTAAACACAAATTGGTGTGGTGATATTGAAGAACCCAATATTCCTTTTGTAGGTTGTACCGGTGATCCTGATCTGGTTTTTGTTATTACAGACGCTAATTCAAATACACTTTATACATCAATAGAAGTTTCAAATTCGCAGTCAGGATCTTGGAATGGATTAAGCATCGTATTAAATAATCCACCATATACAATAACTATTTGGGACATTGATAATGTTTCAGTGAATGATAATCTGGGATCATTTTCTTTCAATGGAAATGCAGCAGGAAATTTCCCATTCAGCGGAGCTGGGGGAACCAGTGGTTCTTTAAACATTGGAACAACTGTACTTACTACTTTTAATGATACTTCATTTGTTAATATTTATTCTTCTCCATTAAAACCAATTATTAATATTTCTCCAAATGATTCAATGTGTTTTGGAGATAGTGTAACTCTATCAATTTCAAATATTAATAACGATGCAATTCAATGGTATCAAAACGGTTTACAAATTCCGAATTCAATAAGTAATCAAATAACTGTTACTGCAAACGGAACATTTGCAGTAACCGCCATTAATCAGAATGGCTGTTCATCTCTTTCAGATTCAGTTCTTGTTACTGAACTACCTGCATTACCAAATGTAAATTTTCAAATATCAGGAGATACCATGCATTGTTTTCTTACGCAATATAATTTGCAATGGTGTTTAAATGGCCTGCCAATTTCCGGGGCTACGAATCCCGTATATGTTATTTCAGAAACCGGAAATTATAACCTGATTGCTTCTGATGTTTTAGATTGTGCAAGAAGTTCGGATACATTTCATCTGAATTTTAGTTTATCGCAAAATTTTAATGATGAAATTGGGGTAAATATTTTCCCGGTTCCTACACTAAATGTTTTGCATGTTGAATTGTTTGGGTGGAAATCAGCAACTGCATTTGTTTCCATTAACGATATATCAGGCAAAAATCTGATTTCAAATGAATTTGAATTAGGAAATAATAGTTCAAAGAAGTTTTCAATTGATACTAAGGACATTTCTAATGGAATTTATTTGTTATTAATTCAATCGGAAAATAATCAGGTTATCAGAAAAATAATTGTTCAGAGGTAGTGCCTGTCTTGTTTTTCAGGAGAATTGTGTTAATTTTGGGGGAGCAATATTTTTATTTTTAAAATAATTGCTATTTTGCAAACGAAAATTGATTCATAGATGAAACAAACTTTACTCGCGGTAATACTAATTTTTACGATCGGAATAAAAAGTTGGAGTCAATGTACTCCTACATGGCCTACTGGAGGTGGTCATGGAATTACTCCTGATAGCGCAACAAATCTTACTCATGCTCTTGCAGGAGCTGCCTATAATTCAACAATTCAATTTTTCACACCAAGTGATACTACCTATGCTGGTCCAATTGGACCTGTTCCGGCTGTTATTGATTTTATTACAATTACATCTGTAACCGGGTTAACATCAATTCCTAATATATCTCCATTTACATATGTTCCAAATCCATCAAATGGAGTATTTCCTGGAGAAAGTTTAGGATGCATAAATATTACTGGAACACCTTCAATTGGTAGTGCAGGAACTTATAATTTAGTTGTTAATGTAACTGCAACTTTTCACTTGCCTCCTTCAACCCAACCATTAACACTGCCATATACAATTAACTATTATAAGATTGTTGTTGATGCAAATACTTCTGTTCCATCTATAAGCAACAGCAAATTTGATTTATCACAAAATTTTCCAAATCCTTTTAACTATAAAACAAATATTTCTTTCAATATGCCTACAAAGGGGTTTGCAACATTTAAAGTATTTGATTTGATTGGGAATGTTTTATATGAAAAATATATAGATGCTAAAATTGGAATCAATACCCTAAATTATGATGCTTCTGATTTAAACGAAGGTGTTTATTTTTATAGTATCAGCACAGCATCGGGATCATTAACCCGCAGATTAATTATTGACAGAAAATAATTTGTAAAAAAAAATGTTTTAAAAAAGTCCTCTCGAAATTTTGGAGGACTTTTTTTATTTATACAGATTGTTGTTCTTTTTCTGAAAGTTCCAACCAGCGATTTCCTTTTTCGTCAAGTAGTTCAATAACTTTTGTTAATCGAATTCCACTGTTCATTAACTCTTCATGGTTAGTGCCGCCGGTTTGTAGTTGTTCAGTGAGTTTGTTTTTTTCTGCTTCTAATTTTTCAATGTCTTTGTTCAGGTTTTCTAATTCGAGGCGCTCTTTATAGGTGAGTTTTATTTTGATTTTATCGGCAGCGGTTTTACTTTCTTCAATTATTTTATTTTCTACAATTAATTTTTCAAAATCTTTTTTGTCTTCTGATAATCTGTATTCGGTGTAGTTGCCTGGAAACACCTGAATATCTCCATCACCATGAAAAATAAAAAGCTGGTCAACTAACTTATCCATAAAATAACGATCGTGAGTTACTATGATTAAACAGCCGGAATAATTTTCTAAAAACTCTTCCAACGCTTGCAAGGTTATTAAGTCCAAATCGTTGGTAGGTTCATCCAACACTAAAAAATTAGGATTCTTAACCAGTATCGTTAACAAATGAAGTCTTCTTTTTTCACCACCACTTAAACTGGATACAAAAGTGAAATGCTGACTGATTGGAAATCCAAACATTTGTAAAAATTGTGAAGCCATCACTTTGCTACCATCAGCAAGCGGAATAAATTCGGCAATGTCTTTTACAACTTCAATCACACGCTTGTCATTATCTAATTTAATTCCTTCCTGATTGAAGTATCCGTAAACTATTGTTTCGCCAACATTTATTTTTCCTGAATCGGCTTTGTCTTTATCTGTAATGAGATTCAAAAAGGTTGATTTGCCTGTTCCGTTTTTTCCAACAATACCAATTCGTTCTCCTTTTTTAAAAGTGTAATCAAATCCTTTTAATAAAACCTGCTCACCATATTTCTTATAAACCTTTTTCAGTTCCAGTACTTTTCCTCCAATACGATTCATCTTTATTTCCAATCGCAATTCTTCTTCTTTTTTTCGGCTCTTAACTTTTTCTTCTATCATATCAAAAGCCTCAACACGCGATTTTGATTTCACTGTTCTTGCCTTTGGTTGCTTGCGAACCCACTCTAATTCGCGGCGGTATCTGTTTTTTAATTTTTCGTGTTCGCTCTCTTCATTAAAAGTGCGATTTGCTTTTTGTTCTAAAAATTTTTCGTAATTGCCTTCATATCGATAAATTTTTCCGCCATCTAGTTCAATTATTGTATCGCAAATATTTTCTAAAAAATATCTGTCGTGCGTTACTAATAGTAAAGTTATATTCTGTCTTGAAAGATAACTTTCTAACCATTCAATCATTGCAATATCGAGGTGATTGGTAGGTTCATCCAAAATTAAAAATTGCGGATCTTCAATCAGCACTCGAGCTAAAGCAACTCTTCTCTTCTGACCACCGGAAAGTGTTTTCATGGATTGATCAAAATGATTGATTCCTAACTTTCCTAATACCTGTTTTACTCGTGATTCATAATCCCATGCTTTCAATTCTTCAATTCGTGCAATTGCTTTTTGTAAAACCTGGTAATGCTCATCTGCATGATTGGTTTCATATAATTCATTTATTCGCTCATATTCTTTAATAGCCAATACTTCATGTGAAGCTGAAAGAAAAATATTATCAAGTACTGATAAATTTTCATTGAACTTTAAATCCTGCTCTAAAAATCCGAAACGAACATCTTTGTTTCGTGAAATTTTTCCTTCGTCGGCAACATCAGTTCCTTCAATAATTTTTAATAAGGTAGATTTCCCTGTACCATTTCTTGCGACTAAGGCAACTTTATCTCCCCAGTTTATTCCAAAACTTACTTTTTCAAAAAGTTCTCTATCGGCAAAAGACTTCGACACATTTTCAACACTCAGTATATTCATTTTCGTTTGTTACCCTTTATTGCTTGAACGGCGAAAATAGGTTCTTATTCAGAAGAAAAATTTTGAGTTGAGTAAACTATATCGCTATAATTGTGTTCGTCTTAATAAACAATCTAATAACATGAAAAATACAGCTAACGAAACTTACACCGGGCGTGTAATTTTTTACAATAAGAACAAAGGATTTGGTGGAATCAGTCATGCTGAATTGGGCGATGTGTTTCTGCACCAAAGTAAAATGGGAGATATTTATAAAGTAGCTCACAAGAATGATTTAGTGAGTTTTGAAGCAATTCCATCCACCCGTAAACATGGAGTCTTTGAAGCGATCAATGTAAAATTTATTGAGAACGAAAACCTGAATATAATTATCAATGCTTTTGCGCAAAAAGAAAATATGAAAGGCAAGGTTTTAACTATGAATGCCGGTGGGTTATTATTGGATGTTTTAGGTATTGAAGTGTTTTTGCCAAAATCAGAGGTTGATGTTTATGAATTTAATTCGTATAGCATTTTTCTTGGAAAAGAATTGGAGTTCAAAATTATTGGCATTGATGAACGAAGCATTATTGCTTCAAGAAAGGTAGTGTTGGAAGAAGAAGAAAATGCAATAAAAAAATCCCATCAGGAATCTGTTGGAATAAATAAGGTAGTATCATAATTACAAATTCCTGATCAGCAGGAAAGTTAAAATATTTTGTAACCCTGCAAATTTGAGATCGTTGAGAGATTGGTAAATACCATAAACTCAATGAAAAAGGTAATTTTAATGTTTTTGTTGGCGGTAATCTTTGCTGCTAAAATTTCAAATGCTCAGGTTGAAGTAAATCAATCATATCTTTCAATCTGCGAAGGTTCGTCTGCAACAATTAATGCAATCGGTTCAGTAAGTTATTTTTGGAGCCCATCTGAAGGTTTAAATTCAACTATAGGAAATTCGGTTATTGCCTCACCTCCATTTTCTTTAACATATACAGTTACAGGATTCGATTCGAATGGAAATTCATCAGAAGCAATGGTTAGTGTTCAGGTGAATGTAAATCCGGTAATAAATCTGGGCTTTGTTCAACCTAGTTCGTGTAATTATGTTGAAGGATTATATGTGAATCCCATTTATCAGAATATAAAAATTATGCAGGATTTGGTTTATGGACAGAATTATTTATTTAACAACCAATTACAAGATTTAAAACTTGATGTGTATTTGCCAAACCAATTAGTAAACTATAAACGCGCGGCAATTATTATATTACATGGAGGTGGGTTTTTGTTTGGGGATAAATCTGATAGTACACCTGTTGCACTAAGTCAATATTTTTCGGAAAGAGGTTATGTTGTATATGATGCAAACTATCGTATTGGAATGGGCCCACTAAATGAAGCAAATGCAGGCAAGGCATATTATCGTGCAATACAGGATGCAAAAGCATGTGTTCGTTATATTAAAAAAACAGGAACAGATTTAGGAGTTGATACCTCTCAAATATTTATGGCAGGAGTTTCAGCAGGTGCGGTAACTTCAATTGGTACAGCTTATCTTGATCAAAATGAAATTCCTTCATTCATTAATTATTCTGCTCTAGGATTATTAGATAATGAAGGAGGCAATACCGGATATTCATCAAAAGTAAATGGAGTAATTAGTATTGCAGGAGGAGTATATGATACCACAACAATTTTTGATAATGAAACTGAACCACTTTATTCTTTTCATGGGACTTCTGATAATGTAATTCCGTACTATAGTGGTTTGTTAGGTGGTCTCGTATTAACATATGGAGGTTATTCAATTAATAAGGCTGCAAATGACGCTGGGTTAAATTCATCACTTCATACTTTTATTAATGGACCACATGTACCATCAATAAATTCCTTGGAAATGGATTCAATTTTTACTGAATCAAATTCATTTTTATATTCTTTAGTAAAAAATAAACACGGCGAGAATTCATGTGCAATGATTTTAGCTACTGGTGGAACACAATTTAACTGGTCGCCGGCAACAAATATTTCTAACCCATATTCAAATCAACTTATTGCCACACCTGAAAATTTAACAAACTACAATTTAACAGTAACAGATTCTTTTGGTTGCTACTCACACACTGATTTAGATATTAAAAGCGCTCATCCACTTTATACAGAAATAAAAACTGATACAATAGGTAAGTATCTGAATTTGTTTACTGTGTCTGGCGGTGGTCAGGAAAGTTTAAATTTTATGTGGTCAAATGGAACAACAGCAAGTACACTTAAGCATGTAGCTCCTGGCACTTATGCAATTTCTGTAACTTCGGGTAATTGCAATATGACTGATGAAAAAGAAATAATTTATCCCTTAATCACAAAAGCCACAGACCTTAAAACTGAATTTATTACATCTTGTGGGGTAAAATTTAAATGGGAGCCAATGCCTCATGTTCTTTATCAAAAAGTGCTACTTACCAATATGGATGATTCAATTGCACAACATAGTTTCTTGATACATGGAGAAAATACTTTTGACTATTCTGATTTAATTCCTTCAACCAATTATAAATTTGAAGTTACCGAATATACCTGGAACGATTCAACAGCAGGACCGGCCATCCTTTATTTTAAAAGTAAACAATGCGAAATGCCAATTCAACTTGTTAGTAATAATGTTGGATCAGACAATTGTACTATTCAATGGGAAGGAACTTGTAATCCTGAATCATATCGATTTAAGTATCGCGAATTAGGAACAACGCAATGGAATGTTTCATTAACTGGAACAGAAAGTATGCAGTTGAACAATCTTGCATCCGGAACATCATATGAATATTATGTGCGCTCAGTTTGTATTAATGGAAGTAGTTATTCAAAAAAATCAAACACGGAAATTTTTACAACTTTGGGTTTGAGAACTGAAAATATTAACCATAATATAAATTCAGAAATAACTGTTTATCCAAATCCAAATAATGGATCATTTATAGTGCAAGCATCATTATCAGATAATATTGAAAACACTGAAATTCAAATAATAAATAGCCTGGGACAAATAGTTTATCGCCAACCCGTTCTTGTCGAAGATGGAACTGTTTATGAATCTATTACAATTAGAAATAAAATAGTAACAGGTATATATGAATTACGAATTAAAAATGGCAACGAATGTTTAAAAAGCAGAATTGCAATAAGGTAAATTAGTAAAGAAAAAACGCATAAAAAAAGTCGTCCTCAAATTTGAGGACGACTTTTTTTGTTTGATCCAACTTCGTTTTAGAAATAAAATTGAAGAAAACAAATACAGAAAAATTAATTCATATTCTTAATAATCTCTTCGCCGAACTCCGAACATTTTAAAAGAGTTGCTCCTGTCATTTGCCGTTCAAAATCATAAGTCACTCTTTTAAGCGCAATACTTTTTTCCAAACCTTTATAAATTAATTGCGATGCTTCAATCCAGCCAAGATGTTCAAACATCATGGCTCCGCTCAAAATAACCGAACCCGGATTTACTTTATCCAGATTCGCATACTTTGGTGCTGTGCCATGAGTGGCTTCGAAAATTGCATGACCTGTAACTCCGTTAATGTTTGCACCGGGTGCAATACCAATTCCACCAACCTGTGCCGCAAGTGCATCGCTTAAATAATCGCCATTAAGATTTAAAGTTGCTATCACATCAAAATCTTCAGGTCGGGTGAGTATCTGCTGAAGAGTTATATCGGCAATAGCATCTTTAATTATTATTCCAGCACCTGGTTTTCCGTCCGGAATTTTGCACCATGGTCCGCCATCAATTTCTACCGCACCAAAGAAATCTTTAGCAACTTTATAACTCCAGTCCCGGAAACCACCTTCAGTAAATTTCATGATATTTCCTTTGTGCACAATTGTTACACTTTTTTTATTGTGCTTGATTGCGTAACTGATAGAAGAATGCATTAATCGTTCGGTACCTAAGTAACTTACAGGTTTAATTCCGATTCCAACTTCAATATCCACTTCACGCTTTGGCGAACCAACAGCTTCCAATTGTTTTTGCCATTCAGTAGATTTTTCTTTTGTACCAAAACGAATTTTATCAAACATCTTCGGAAATTCCTGCTGAATAAAATCTAAAACTTTTTTTGCTTCTAGGGTTCCGGCTGCAAATTCAATTCCTGCATAAATATCCTCAGTGTTCTCACGAAAAATAACCATGTCCACAGCGCCCGGATTTTTTACAGGCGAAGGAACACCCTCAAACCAGCGCACAGGGCGAAGGCACACATATAAATCAAGTATCTGACGAAGCGCAACATTAAGTGAGCGTATGCCACCACCAACAGGTGTAGTCAACGGTCCTTTAATTCCAACTAGGTATTCTTTAAACGCAGTTAGCGTTTCGTCGGGCAACCAGTTTCCTGTTTTGTTAAATGCTTTTTCGCCTGCAAGCACTTCCATCCAACTTATCTTTTTTGTCCCGCCATACGCTTTTTCTACTGCTGCATCCAGCACACGAACAGATGATTTCCATATATCGGAACCCGTTCCATCGCCTTCAATAAATGGGATTATTGGATTATTCGGTACAGTTAATCTGCCCTCATGCATTGTTATTTTTTCGCCCGTCATTTTATTTATTTGTTTTAAGAGGGCGCAAATATAAAAGTCTGCCCTTCACTTCGAAGTGATGAATATTTATTTTGATTAATGAAATATTTTTTTAAAATTCTTCATTGAAGAATAATAAACCAGATTTTTAAAAAGAACTAAGAATTTTACTATTCAACAGTTTCTCCCGACATGGCGGCTAACTCAACTTCTAATTCAGCCGAAAGCAATGAAATTTTCTCTTCCAACTGCATCATTTTTTCTGAATCAATAACCCGCAACATAGGAAAATGTTCCAATGCCAATTCTGTTAACGATTCAACTGCTTCGTGAATGAACAATGGTTCTTTAACTTCGGTTTTATTTCCTGTTAGCGCATTCAACGCTTCAAGGTCATGCTTGGTAATCATTTTGTTTTGATTTGGTGAAGGAAAATTACACAATAGTTTTTTTATTGCAACTATGATTTTTAACAGATGTTCATTTCGTTATTTCTGAAAATTATATTGGCATCGCTTTAAGAATAAATTTACCATTCAAATACTGAAATTAAATAAATGAAAATTCAATTTTGTGGAGCAGCTCAAACAGTAACCGGAAGCTCGCATTTAATTATTCTTGATGATGGATATAAGATTTTATTAGACTGCGGTTTATTTCAGGGCCAAGATGCTTACAATGATGAAAACAACCTGAAATTTTTATTTCGCCCCGAAGAAATCAATTGCCTCGTGCTTTCACATGCGCACATTGATCATGCAGGGCGCATCCCTAAATTGGTTAAAGAAGGTTTCCATGGGAAAATTATATGCACTTCAGCCACTAAAGATTTATCTGAAATTATGTTGGCCGATAGTGCCCACATTCAGGAAAAAGACACGCAGTACGAAAACAAAAAAAGAAAGAAACGCGGACTCGGATTAGTAAATCCGTTATATACAGTGGATGATGCACAACATGCGCTCAAACAATTCTTTTCCATTAAGTACGAAGAGTGGTATCCAGTTCGCGATGGTATTGAAGTACTCTTTCGCGATAATGGTCACATACTCGGCAGCGGGAGTGTATCTCTCAAAATCAAAGAGGGCGACCGTTTAATCAAAGTCGGATTTACAGGAGATATCGGAAGACCAAATCGTCCCATATTAAAAGATCCAAAACAAATGGATGATGTGGATATACTCCTGTGCGAATCAACTTACGGAGGCAGAATTCACGAAGCATTTCCCGATGATCTCAATCATTTTTATGAGGTGATAAAAAGTACTTGTCTCGATAGAAAAGGAAAAATTATCATCCCTGCATTCAGCATCGGCCGCACGCAGGAAATAGTTTACATGCTGGATAAACTGAATCACGAAAAAAACTTAGACCGCATACCTGTGTATGTTGATAGTCCGCTCTCAACCAACGCAACAGAAATTTACCGCAATCACCCCGAATGTTTCGATGATGAAATTAGCGCACATTTAAAAACTGATCCCAATCCTTTTGGATTTAATAATTTGCAGTACATTACTGATGTAGAAGAATCAAAACAATTAAACTTTCAGGAAGGACCAGCAATAATAATTTCTGCTTCAGGTATGGCCGAGGCAGGAAGAATTGTACATCACATTTCTAACAACATTGAAAATGAAAAGAACACGATCTTAATGGTTGGTTACTGTGCAAAGGGTACACTCGGTTCACGAATAAGAGAAGGAGAAAAAGAAATAAAATTATTTGGCGAAGTAAAACAGGTGAAAGCCCAGGTTGAACTTATGGATTCTTTCAGTGCACACGGTGATCAAAAAGAAATGCTGGATTTTCTTGACAATCTAAACAGAAACGATTTAAAAAAAATATTTCTAGTGCATGGAGATTATGAAGAAGGTCAGTTACCCTTTAAAAAATGTTTGGAAGAAAAGAGTTTCCAAAATGTTTTGATACCTGAAAAAGGAGATTCAGTGGAAATTTAATTAACGAAATATAAAATCTGGTCGTGTAATTTAAACAACTTACCGATGAAAAACAGCCAAATAACATATTAATTATTCAAACATTAAATGTTCAGATACTTTTGGCTTCACCTAAAAACAAGTAACCCATGAAAAAAATTTACAAAAGTTTTCGACTCAGTGTAGCCTTAGTAATGTTAGCATCAGTTTTTTCTAACAATGCACATGCAAGTTATTCTTACAAGAGTATTAGAATTGCGTCTCAATCGTCAGATTCAACAGGAATATTTATAAGGATATCAGTTCCAAGCATTAAAAGATATAGCTGTGGAGCACCGGTTGTCATTTATTTGAATGGAGGCTGGGGATCATCAGGCATGTTAGGTAACATGTTTAACATGTCTAATTATGGATTTATTGTTGTAGAATTTAATTACCCGGGGGGTGGTTCAGGCACTCAGAAAAGTGGAGGAATTTATGATAGTCGGGGTATCAATTCAATGTTAGCTGCAAGGGATGTTATTAGATTCGCACTTGGCCAAACAACAGATAGATACAATAAATATTTAGGTTATTATACCGGAACTAAAAGCCCTTTATATAACAATGTTGGAATTATTGGAGGATCAAATGGGGGTTGCAATTTGCTATCAGTTCTTGGTATGTACCCACAAGACTTAAATCAAGTTGCTTGGATTTCTTTTTTTGAATCACCAATTGGTGATGGCATGTTAACTGCAGATCCAGGTAAACCATATGCATTAGGTCAACCAAGTGCAATACACAAAAATTTTGCTTACAATGATTCAACAGGAACTTATAATTGGGATTTGTTAAGTTATGCAAAAGATACTGTTGCTTATAAGGTAGGTGTAAATAGTTATAAAGGATTATTTTATTTTGATGTTAATCAGAATGGGATATTTAACAGGGGGGTTGATTATGATTTGATTGGCAGATTTGATGCTGTAACTTTAGGTGCCGCTAAAAAATATTATTATTCAATTGAAGTTATTCAAAGAGCCTATGAAAAAGCAATTTATCCTTTAGCTAATCCTTTAAGCTATCAACCAGACTTAGAACAAACAATTGCTTATTGGCATTTAAGAAGCACAGAAAATTATATTGATTCTTTTATGATTCATATGCCCAATATAAAAGTATTGTTTATGGTTCGCGATTCTGACCACATCACTTCGGCACCTAATCACCCTGAAGTAATTAATGCTTGGAATAAGTTTAGTGCAAATGGCTGCAATTGGTTCAGAGTAAATGCTGATAAATCTTACATTCAATATGTAACTGGGTTAACATTACCAACTGCACCAGATAATGATGCGAATGTTTCACTTGATAATATAAATATCAGAAACATGATAATGCCCGGAAATATTTTTTCTGATCGTTATATGAATCATTATTCCTCTACCCTTGAAATGGCTGATCGGGTTATGAATAATGATTGGAGTTTAAACCTGAATGGAATTTTATCAAGTACATGTCCTACTACAAAAATTGAAGATGAAAATGAAGCATCAAATGAAACTTTATTATATCCGAATCCAGCTCAAAATGAAACTTACATTCAGATTAATGCAACTGAAATAGGATCATCAACTATTACAATTTACAATTCAATAGGTCAACAAGTTTTACAAACACAAAAAGAGGTCGTTATGAAAGGATTTAACTTATTAATTCTTGATGTTAGCAATCTTAGTTCTGGAAATTATTTCGTGCGTGTTGATGCTCCGGGCGTTAACAGCACATTACAATTTACGAGGGAGTAATTCCTTGTTTTTAGGTGGAAGAAGGGTGCCGGTTAACCAGACCGCACCCTTTTTCATTTTATGAAAGTTATACTCTGAGTTGAATAATTATTTTTGACTCAAATATTTTTTCAGATGTCAAACACTACCACTTTTAAAAGAAATTTAAAAGCTGCAACAGGAAATATTATTTCATGTAAAGGATGGGTGCAGGAAGCTGTATTAAGAATGTTGCATAACAATCTTGATCCTGAAGTTGCTGAGCGACCTGAAGATTTAATTGTGTATGGCGGAACAGGAAAAGCTGCGCGAAACTGGGAAGCATTTGATTTGATTGAAAAAGCATTGAAAGATTTGAATGAAGATGAAACTTTAATTGTGCAGAGCGGAAAACCGGTTGGCATTCTTCCAACACATAAAGATGCACCTCGTGTAATTATTGCAAATTCAAATTTGGTTGGTCATTGGGCAAACTGGAAATATTTCAGAGAACTGGAAGCAAAAGGATTAATCATGTACGGACAAATGACTGCCGGATCATGGATATATATTGGCTCGCAGGGAATTGTTCAAGGCACTTACGAAACCTATTTATCACTGGCAGCAAAACATTTTAATGGTTCATTAAAAGGAACACTGAATGTTACCGCCGGTCTTGGAGGAATGGGCGGAGCACAACCATTGGCAATTACAATGAATGAAGGAGTTTGTCTCGCAGCAGAAGTGGAGGAGTGGCGCGCGCTAAAAAGAATTGAAACTAAGTACCTTGATAAACTCACACATAATATAGACGAAGCAATTGATTGGTCACTGAATGCAAAAGCAAAAGGAGAAGCAATTTCAATTGCAGTAATTTGTAATGCAGTTGAATTATTAAAGCGACTGATCGAACGAAATATTTCTATTGACACATTAACTGATCAAACATCAGCACACGATGAATTGGTTGGATATTTTCCAACGGGACTTTCAGTAGAACAAGCAAAAATTCTGCGTGAAAAAAATCCTGCTGATTATATTGAACGATCGCTCGATACTATGGCGGAACATGTTCGTTTGATGCTTGAATTACAAAAGCATGGGGCCATCACTTTTGATTATGGAAATAATATTCGGGGACAAGCATTATCTCGTGGAGTAAAAAATGCGTTTGACTTTCCTGGATTTGTGCCTGAATTCATTCGCCCACTTTTTTGCGAAGGTAAAGGACCATTTCGTTGGGTCGCACTCAGTGGTGATCCAGAAGATATTTATACAACTGATGAAGCATTGAAAAAACTTTTTCCTGAAAACAAAGGATTAATTCGTTGGTTAAATCTGGCAAAAGATAAAATAGCTTTTCAAGGTTTGCCTGCGCGAATCTGTTGGTTAGGAATGGGTGAACGGGAAAAAGCCGGATTGTTATTTAATGAATTGGTGAGAACCGGGAAAGTGAAAGCTCCAATAGTAATTGGTCGCGATCATTTAGATACAGGTTCTGTTGCATCGCCGAATAGAGAAACAGAAGCAATGCTGGATGGTTCTGATGCCATTGCTGATTGGCCGATATTAAATTCATTGATAAATACTGCAGGTGGCGCAAGTTGGGTTTCATTACATCATGGCGGTGGAGTTGGAATTGGATACTCCATTCATGCAGGCATGGTGATAGTTGCTGATGGAACTGAAGATGCTGCACGCAGATTGAAAAGGGTTTTGAATAACGATCCTGCAATGGGTGTCATTCGTCATGCTGATGCAGGTTATGATATTGCAAAAGACACAGCGAGAAAATTCAGATTGGATTTGAAATCCAGGCTTGGATAAATATTTTTATAATAAATAATGCAAAATTCAATTCACTTCAAATCACACAATCAATTTTTATTGGTGATTGCAATTGCTTTTTTGTTTTTGATTTTTTACAATGTGTTGCTTGTAAATTTTTACTTTGCTTTTAATATTGTTCCATCACCAGTAATTTTTTATAGTTCAGTGTTTCTTAGCATAGGGTGTTGCACACTGCTCGTTACAAAATATTTTTTCATCGATTGGAAATTTCTTCTTGCAGGAATTTTATCAGCAATTACAATTTTTTTGTTGGTAAAAAATATCAGTGAAAATTATTACGATGTTTCATGGGATGGTCAGGCGTATCAAATTGAAGCAGTCGTTAAAATGATTGAAGGATGGAACCCTTTGAAAGGTCAGCTTGACAATTCAGTAAAGTCTGAAAATATTTATATAAATCATTATCCACGGGGTGTCTGGTATAGTTCATTTTCAATTTATCTGGTTACTGATAATATTGAAAGTGGAAAGTTGTTTAATTATTTATGGTTTGTAATTTCATTGTGTTTAGCTTCTGTGGCGTTAAACCAGTTTTTCAAAATAAATTTTTTCATTTCATTATTTATCGCATTCCTCGCATCTGCTAATCCTGTATTAATATATCAAAGTGCTAGCAACTATATTGATGGTCAAATTGCTGCTGGAATTTTGTCATTTCTCATACTATCAATATTCATTTATTTCGAAGGAGGTTTTGGTTCAGTATTATTATTCATAATCACTATTTCACTTTTGGTAAATTATAAATTTTCAATGCCATTTTATTTAATTGTTTTATCTGCGGGAGTCATTCTTATTTTTTTGGTATATAAAAATAGAAATGCCGTTCGCAGGTATTTAATGGCTACCACCTTCGGATTTATTTTCGGGATTGGAGTTCTTGGGTATTCGCCTTACATAACTAATATCATACAATTTCAAAATCCAATTTATCCACTATCCGATAAAACCAAATCTGAAATAACTCAAGCAATAGAAGAAGCAATTCAACCATCATCATTTAAAAACATGAACCGGTTTGAAAGAATGTTTCAATCAATATTTTCAAAAGCAAAATGGAGTCAATCACCTTTAAATAATGAATTAAAATTTCCGGGAACTTATAGTTATCAGGAAAAAACTAATTATGAAATAGCTGATGGTGCAATGGCCGGATTTGGTCCATTCTTTTCCTTAACATTTTTAATTTGTTTACTTGTCTTTCCAATCACATATTTTTTTAATAAAAAAATATTTTTTCTTGCCTCTGCTTCGATTTTTCTAATTCTTCTATCAGTATTTATTTCACGCATCGGATGGTATGCACGCTATGCCCCTCAATTCTATTTGATATGTATAATTATTTCCACTTCATTGTTCCTGATTAAAAAATGGTGGGTGTTTTTAATTGGTTGCTTTTGTTTATTCAGCTTGTTTAAAAATGACGATATGATTTATCGAATCTATTATACTCATCAAAGAAAAATTACTCATCAAGTAAATTCAAAACTCAATGAGTTAGCGATGCGTAAAGATTTTGTAAAGGTTTATTTCGGTCCATTTAATTCTAACAGAGAAAGATTCAGGGAAGAGAAAATAAAATTTACAGAAGTAAAATCAATTAGCGAACTAATGATTGATAGCCCAAGATATATTCCATGGTTGTTTAATATCGCAGCTACAAATTAAAATGTAAAATTATTTCAAGTTGAATAGTGGTAAAAGTAAAAATAAAAAAAATGTTTGTTTTATATTTTTAAAGAGATTCAGCTTTCCTACCTATGTTATTTAATTCTCTTCAATTTCTATTTTTTTTCGGATCGGTTTTCTGCCTTTATTATTTAATACCACATCGTGCTCGTTGGGTTTTATTGCTTTTATCGAGTGTGTATTTTTACATGTGCTGGAACATCAATTACATTTTTGTCATTCTCACAATTGCTGTTATTGATTTTAGTTGTGGTCTGGTAATTTCAAAAATTGAAAAAAAGAAATCAAAAAAAATTCTTCTCATCGTAAGTCTGAGCAGTAACCTGCTTATTTTATTTTTCTTTAAGTACTATCATTTTTTTCAGTGGCATTGGAACCAGGTTGCAACAATTTTATCTTTTCATGGGTTGCCGGTTTTAGATTTTATTTTGCCAATGGGAATTTCATTTCACACATTTCAATCTATGGGATATACCATTGATGTTTATCGAGGTAAAGTGAAATCAGAAAAAAATCCTTTCCGGTTTATTTTATATGTATTGTTTTTTCCGCAATTGGTTGCCGGTCCTATTGAGAGAGGAGGGAACCTGCTTCCGGAATTAAGAAAGCGGGTTTCATGGAGCTCAATCGAAATTGGAGTTGGATTGAGGTTGGCATTATGGGGATTATTAAAAAAAGTAGTTCTCGCCGATCGACTTACATTAATTGTTGATCCGGTTTACAATCATCCACTTAATTATTCATCGTGGCAACTCATCATTGCCACTTATGCTTTTGCCCTTCAGATTTATTTCGACTTCAGCGGTTATACAGACATTGCAATTGGCATTGCGCGAATGCTTGGAATAAAATTAAATCTGAATTTTAACTCGCCATATAAAGCAGATTCTTTGCAAAACTTCTGGCAACGATGGCACATCTCACTTTCAACATGGTTTCGCGATTATGTTTATTTTCCATTGGGAGGAAGTCGAAAAGGAGTAGCGAGGGAATTTGTTAACCTGTTTATTACATTTTTATTAAGTGGTTTCTGGCATGGTGCAAGTTTAACTTTTATTATTTGGGGCGCTTGGCATGGTGCCGGGTTAATTATTGAGAAGAAAATAAAAAATAGTTTTGCAGTTTGTGTGCCTTCACTTATAAAAAATATTCTTGTTTTTCATTTTGTTTTACTTGGTTGGGTTTGGTTCAGAGCTCAATCAATTCATGATGCGTTTTCTATTTTCAAAAATATATTTTCTCTAAAATTTTCAAGTAGAGGCTTTATCGGAATTGATTTTACAGAAATTTTATTTGCATTTTTTGTTTCAAGTATTATATTATTTATAGAATTTAGAAACTTAAAACCCGAAAATATTTATACTGCAAAAGCAAGATGGAGTTATTGTATATTACTAGTTGCCTGTATTTATCTGTTTGGAATTTTTCACAACAAACAATTTCTATACTTCCAATTTTGAACCCAATGAAAATGACCCGGATAATATTTCTTATACTAAGTTTTCTTTTTTTCACAAGTGTTTATTTCTGTACAGAATCAACAGTTTTTAAAGAATGGTTTGGAAATATTAAGCCAGATGAAGGCTTATTTAGTACTGATAGGTATCGGTATGGTGATTTATTCGGGATGAGTTTTATTTCAAAATTTAAGAACGATAATCAAAAAACAATTGCTGTTTATATAGGAGATACTTGCAAAAAGAAAAAAAATGTAGCGCTCTATATTCTTGGTGATAGTTATGTTTTTAAATTTATTTCTGAAAAACAATTTTGTGGAATAACAAAACTGGCTTTAGCAAATTGGGATTATAAAGGAGTTCCTATAAAAATTGATTCGTCGGCAAATTCAATTCTGATAATTGAAACTACGGAGCGCTATTTAAGAAACAGATTTACTTATGCGGATAATGCAAAAAATAAATTTCTTTTTAATTCATCAATCCAGGATAATTTAAATGCTGATAATATTCAAGATTGCTGGCAAAATTATTTTTCTGACAACAATTTACATATCGAAGCTTTATTATTTGACTATCCCTTTTTTACGCCAATGAAACAATTGAAAGCCGATCTAAATTTTAAATGGCTTAGTCATTTATCGGATGAAGTTGTTTTATCTAAAAATGGTGACAGGTTGTTTCTTAGTGAAACTATAAATGATACATTATCAACAGGTTCATTTTCTAAATTAGATAAACAAGAAATTTCAAATTTGGTAAGTAATATGAATGGTATTCAGAAGTATTATTTTCAGTCAGGATTTAATAAAATTTATTTTTCATTTATTCCCAATCCGGTTTCAATGATAGAACTTGAAAGAGGGAATTACAATCATTTGATTGAGCGAATTCAAAACTCTCCGGATAAAAAATTTGAGTTGATAGATTGTTTTGAGTTAGCGAAAAGTAATCCTGAAAAATTTTATCAGAAATCAGATTCACACTGGACAAACTGGGGTTGCAATCTTTGGTTGAATAAAGTGAATGAACTATTGAATGATGAATAATTAATTCAGAATTTCCCGCTGAAATTTTTCGCCTGTTTTACATGCGATAAATGATGATTGCAATGCCAGGCATAAAGTGCAACTGTGCTTTCAAGTTTTAATTCGCGACCGTGTTCAGGATGAACAAAACATTTTTTCCAATCATCATTACTCATATTCCGCATTAACAATACCCATCGTTTATGTAAACCAATTAGTATTTCAAATGACCATTCAACAGGTGCATTTGTTACATCAGGTAACTGCGACCATAAATTTTCAAGGTATGGCTTTATAATGGGCTTTTCTTCAGTAAGCGCTAGCTTAAATCTAGCGAAAGCATTGGAATGGCTATCAGCGCAATGATGTACAACCTGTCGAATGTTCCAACCTTCAGGACGATAAATGAAAGCGAGTTCTTCATCGTTTAAATTTTCAACTTCTGATTTTAACAGTGCAGGGAATTTTTCAATATCATTTATCCATTCTGTAATCAACTCTTTATTAATCTCTTTCGGCCAGTTGAATTTTCCTGTCGGATATTTTAATTCTTCTATTGCTATTTTCATTTTATTAATGATTTTTATTTTTCAATGAGCGCTTTTGTATTGATACAATCCATCCCGATAAATTACCGATAATCCTTCAAGATATTTTTTCAAAAACTCATGAGTTGTGCTTCGTTCTGAATCTGATGGCTCAAATTTTATGGCCGGATAAGAAAGGCTATCAAGGTAAAAATAACTGTCACCGCCATATTGTAAATCAGTAAAAAACACTTTGTTATCATAATGATACGCCAAAGCGGTTTCTGTATTTCGGCTGATGGCAAAAGGTTTAAAATCAGAACTGAATAAATTTTGTCCGATAAAATGGTAAGAACCATTGTATCCACTTTCATTAATAAGTGTTGAAGCAAAATCCATTTGCGAACAAACGGAATCATAAATTCCTGAAGCATGAGATGAGTTAAGCAGCAAAGCAGGAATGTGATATACTTTATAATTCTGATCTTTCAATTCATACACTTCACCATGATCGGCAAGAATTAAAAAAATTGTGTTGCTGAATTCTGCAGTAGTTGAACATTGGTCTAAAAATTTTCCAATGGCATAATCTTCATAATAAAAAGTTGATTGCTTATCGTTCAAGCTTTTTACTTCAGGGTTCGATTTTAAAAAATAGTCAGGAACATGATGAGGTGCATGATTACTCACAGTAAGAATGACAGAAAGTTGTAGTTGTGATTTTCCGTTAAAAATTTCTGTATATGCTTTATCAAACAAATCTTCATCGCATACTCCCATTGCATTTTTAAATCTGAAGTTTTTAAAATTTGTGATATCAAAAATATTTTCAAAACCTCCTTGTTGCATAAACAATTTCATGTCGTCAAAATTTGCATCACCTCCATAAAAGAATTTAGTGTCATAACCATAATCATGTAAAATATTTCCAAGTGTATTAAACTCATTCAATCCTTTTTTACGAATCAAACTGCTGCCTATAATTGAAGGAAAGCCTGCCACAACCGATGTTAAGCCAAAATGTGTTCGAGGGCCATTACTATAACAATGAGTGAATAAAATTCCTTTACTGCTCCACTGGTCAAATCGTGGTGATAATTTTCTCCCACTTAAAATGCCAATTTGTGAAGCTGAAAAACTTTCACATATAATGATGACAATATTTTTTTTGTGTTGAATTGCTAGTGACTTAAATTTTCGTTGCGTTGGAAATTTATTTGAAAGTGAAATTTCATCATCGTGTAAAGAAATATTTTTTACAAAATTTATTGCTGTGCTGTCAGCTATTTCGGGAAATATGGTAAGTGTTTTTTTATAAATTGAATTCTGAGCAATTGATTTTATAAAAGTATAGGCACCATTCGAACTCATTTGATTTAAAAGCGGTGAAGCACTGTAACTTGTCAGTTTCCAGAATGGACCATCATAATAAAGAAAAGACAAAGCAAAAAATGAAAAAAATGAAATTGAAACCCATTTGAAAGATTTTAAGCTTTCATTGATTAAATGCTCACGAAAATTATTTCTGCATAAAATATAAAATAGGTATAGAAAAATACTGAATGCAAACACTATCCATATAACAGGATATTCATTATAAATCATTGGTAGAATAGTTTTTGGGCTTTGGTATTCCTGCAAGGCATATTGATTTAATCTGACACCAAACTGTCCGAAATAAAAAATATCAATAATGTTGATGAAAAAAATCAGGCTGATAATAACGAATGAAAGCCGAAAAAATATTTGATAACTATTGTAAAATAATAGACCTATGAAAAAGGAAATAAGAAAACAACTTGAAATGCAAATGGTAACCACTGATGAGTCAATTATAAATCCAATAACAAATGAAAATATCAAATCTTTAATTGCTGATTGACCTGCAATAGAAAAATAGGTAACCAGAAATAATATCCGCAATACAAACAACACCAACATACTGAAAAAATAAAATCTCAACAGGTATTTATAAAACGCTTTGTTCATTTACAATAAAAGTGTTGGGCTGATTAGGCCTTAATAGTTTCCAAATTCTTTTTCAGCCAGGGAACATATTTAATTACATCATTGTCCGCATCTTTATCTTTCTGAATAAATTCTTTCATCATTATAAGCAATTTCTCCCCTTGATTTTTTGAAACTGATTTTGAAAGCAACTCAATCATAGTCAACATGTTTTTCTCCCGCTGGTAATTGTCTTCCTTCAATAAATCTTTGAAATCATTTTTTATCTGAACCAACCGATAAGTAATTGTATCTATTTCTTTTAACTCATGTCGAATCATTAGTTCGCAAACTGCAATTTTTAATTTTAATCCACTGTCAGCTTTCTTATAAGAATCAAGCAATCCCATTTTAATAATGTGTCGAATACTCTTGTCATAATTCTTCTTATCGAAATAAAATATGGCGAGATTGAGGTAAACAAAAATTTCATAAAACGGAATTGATTTTAATACCGGTCCTGCTTTTAATTCTTCCAGTAATTCAATTGCTTTATCAGGATTCACAACAGAATAATTTATTGTTAAAGCATTGTAATAAAACACCAGGTACTTGTTATAAAGCAAGCGATTATGTTCTTCCATTCCGGTGCGCAGTTTCTCACTCCACTCTAATGATTCTTTGTATTTTTTGTTTTTGAAAAGCGTATTTACTATGAATGTGAGCATCTCTAATTTATTTTCATGAGTGCTCTTGTTGAACATTCTTTTTTTCTGAAAATTTTTATACGCAGTCAGTAAATATTTTTCAAGTGTTTTGTATTCGTGTTTTTGCAGTAGCGTGCGGCTTACTGCATTAATCATTCTGAACTGAAATTGAGCGCTCTTCGATAATTCTTTATCAGAAGAAAATTCTTTCAATGTTTTTTCCAATAACTTAATAAGAACTGTATCTGATGAAAAATTTTGTGAAAGTTTAATACGATAGTTAATTGCTGCAAGCACCTGATCTATTTCACGAAGTTTGCTCAACTTCTCATAGTTTTTTTGTCGTTTCTCAATGTAATCTTCAGGATTAATATTCACGAGTGTATTGGAAAGCCGGATGTATTCTGAATAAATGATATCAAGCATTTCAAAATATTCAATATCTATTGCTTTGCTTTCTGCTTTCTTTAAATAGTATCGTGCAACACTGAAATTATTCTGATTGAACTGGTGCTTGTACAATCCGAACAACGCATGAATAAAAATCTCGTCCTGACTTTCTACATATTGAAGCAGTAAGGATTTATTAAGCACCTGCAAGAGACGGTGCTTGAGTCGGTAATACGCATTGCGGTTATAAGGCGGATAAAACTTTTTTATCGCCTCTGCTTCGGTGTAACTTTCACCCGCATCGCGAATGTGGTCGAAGAGCGAAATGTCCTTTCTGTCGTGGCTGTATTCCATTCGTGATGCATACAACTTGTAATGTCGAATGTCTTCTTTGTTCATCCGTGCGATTACCTGATTCAGAATATCCATTTTGTTAAATTTTTATGAAGGCGTAAGAAATATATATTTTCCGAAATTGCAAAACCTTTTATACATTTAACTTTGAACAATAAATCAACACCATGAAAAAAGTTCTACTTGTCCTTTTTGTTTTAAGTCTTTCGACTTCAGTTTTCGCACAGACTGATATCAGCATTACAAATGTGAATCTTGTTGACACTGCGTATTTAAATGATAATCCGCAATTGTCACTTTCATTTACAAATAATGCAGCAGTAGATTTTACCGGCTCCATTGAGGCAAAGGCAACTGTGCAGGGTCATCCGATTCCGGATTTGATTACTGCTTCTTCATTGCCAATAGCTGCAGGTGTCTCTACGCAGTTTACAGGTATGTCATTATTAATAGCTGCTTCCAATTATTTTACCCTTGGAGATAATGTGGTGGTTATCTGGCCCGTTGCAATGACTACAATTGATACCACAGTTGGTGATACAGTTCATCAGAATGTGCATGTTCTTTTCCCGAACGGAATCAATGATCCATCTCTCACTGGTAAAGTTTTAATTTTCTCAGTTGCAAAAAATCAATTCCATATTATCAACCAAACACAAAGTGTAATTGCTGAATCAAATATTTATGATTTGAGCGGAAGGAGAATTGAAAATTTAATCGGAGATAACAATCAGGTTCAATTGGAAAATATTTCTTCAGGCATTTATTTACTTGAAGTGAAATTGTCTGATGGAAGAAAAGCCAATTTTAAAATCCTGGTTCAGTAAAATTTAAAAGTCAAGCAGATTTTAAACAGACCTTTCATTTCGAAAGGTCTGTTTTGGTTTAAAGCCGTTAGTAGTAAATATTATTCTTTAAAATTGTAAAAAAATTCGAATAACTATTTTAGCATCCTTCAATAATCGAAGAACCGAATGCAAATGCAAAAATCAATTCTTAAGATTTTTATTATCACAATTTCAATTGCCATGTATTGCTCCTGCACGCATGATTCGCTCGTTAAGCCGAAAGAGGTGAGTTTTAAAAACGATGTGCTATTAGTTATAGCAGGAAATTGTCAAACTTCAGGTTGTCATGGAGCGACTGGTTTTTCAAATTTTCCATTAGTTACTTATGAGGATGTGATTAATAATGGGGATGTTGAATCCGGTAAACCGAATAGCAGTAAAATTTATAAATCAATAAACGGACAAACCGGTGATCTGATGCCCCCATCCGGAGTTTTGTCTGCTGTCCAGATTCAGATTGTTCATGATTGGATAGAACAGGGCGCAAAAAATAATTAATGATGAAAAAATTTTCGAGCGCAATAACTATTCTTCTGCTGCTTATTTCAGGATGTTATTACGATAAGTACGATAAACTTTATCCGCCGGCAACAAATGCAAACTGTGATTCGGTGAATGTTACATACGCTGTTACAGTCAGAGCAATTTTGGATAATTACTGCATGTCATGTCATGATGCGACCACTGCTTCAGGTGGAGCTGTGTTTGATTCACATTCCAATATTCTTCCGTGGGCACAGAGCGGACAGTTGATGGGAGATGTAAAACAACTGAGTGGATTTGTGCAAATGCCACCTGGATCAAAATTGAGTGATTGTGATATTGCAAAATTGCAGAAGTGGGTGAACGATGGGGCACCCGATAACTAAAATAAATTCTATGAAAAAATTATTTGTGTTCATCCTGATGATGAGTGTTTTTCAATTGGCATCTGCTCAGGATTTAATGGATATGTTAAATGACTCGGCGGTTAAAACAAACGAAATTGTTCATGCAACTTTTAAAGGGACACGCCTGATAAATTTTCACACAATAGAAACAGCCGGCAAACGCACATTGGAATTTCGTGTCGCACATCGCTTCGGTGATTTGAGTTCGGGTGGATATGGATTTTATGGATTGGATGGACCTGCAAGTTTGAATCTTTCTTTCAATTATAGTTTCGATGGAAGATTTGAAATTGGAGTTAGTCGGACTTCAGTTGATAAATTGTATTCGGGTTATTTGAAATATAGGTTGATCAGACAAAAATCAAATGGCAAAATGCCCATCAGCATAACACTATTGAGCGAAATGAATGTGGTTGGACTGAAAAGTTCAAATGCAACGAATCCGGAATATCATTATTTTGATGATCGTTTCAGTTATGTGCATCAGATTATGGTTGCAAGTAAAATTTCTGAAGCGTTTTCTTTTCAAGTTTCACCCACAATGGTTCACTATAATTTGATGACCAACATTTCCGATCACAACGATATTTATTCTGTGGTTGGAATGGGGCGAATGAAAATTTCAAAACGAACCGCTTTGACTGCTGAGTATTGTTATCGCATTAATAAATATTCTCCTGAGTTTGCTAAAAATCACAATAGCGTAGCTGTAGGAATGGATCTAGAAACAGGCGGTCATGTGTTTCAATTTTTCTTCACTAATAGTTTTGGTATTAACGAAGCACAGGCAATTCCATATACAAAAGGTGATGTGCTTAAAGGAAATCTGAAGCTCGGATTTAATATTTCGAGAGTGTTTACTCTTTAATTTATCGGAGTAGTTTGTTCCACCCGTAATCCCATTGCCATAATTCCATCCAATGGATCTTGCCGCATAATCTGTTCGAACTCTAAAGAGTATTTTCCTTTTTGATTAAAGATGGCATTTTGTTGGGCGAGGTATTTTAAATCCCAAACATCACCCATTCCTTCACCGTGCCATGCACCTTCTTCATCAGCCAATGGAATTTCAACCCGTTGCTTTTGTGAATTTCCACCAGGAGAAGTAGTGGTAACCATGACCCATAAATTACTGTATGGATAAATAGTTGAATGACGAACATTTATGTAAACATTATAAGTAGCTGAAGTATCTTGAATATCCACTTCTAATTTTATTTTATCAGAATTTTTCCATGAAGATTTTACTATGGAAATATTTTTTTCAAACACTCGATTCTTTTCACAACTCTGAAGGCTGATAGTGGAAATAAAAATTGAAAAAAGCAGGATAGAATTTATTTTCATTTTCTTAATAATAAATTATCCAATGGACGGCCGAGTGGGACCACTATCATCACGATTAGGTTTCGGGCGATTGGTATTTTGATTCGGGTTTTTATTTTGATTCGGATTTGGCCGCTGCTGATTCGGATTTTGTTTTTGCGGAGGTCGCTGATTTGGATTTTGTTTTTGTCGTTGCGGTTGTTGTTTCCGTTCGCCACCCTGCAAAGGTTTCGGTTGGTTCTGAGGTTTTGCAACTGACTGATTTGGTTTTTCAGTAGCAGAACGATTTTGATTTCTGTCTCCACCTCTATCTTTTTCTCTGTCTCCTCTTCCTTTCGATTTCTTTTTCTTTTTAGAAGTTAAAGATTCCAATGTTGTTTGGCCAACCACATCAGCATATTTTAATTCTTCTTCTACATCCGTTTTTCTAGTTGGCGCTTTCACAGCAAATGAACCAAGGTCGGCAGGCTTCACACCATTCTTATTCATTTCAACTATTTCCTTCACCTTATCTACAGGCACCGGATGAAAAATATTTTTTTCCTTGTAAGCAAAAAACATCAACCTTCTGAAAATATCTGTCTTCATCAGGTAAGCAGTTCCCCCCTCAGTTTCTAACTTTTCTACATTCTTCGGAAAATCAATCAATGCATCCAGGTAAGTATCGAGTTCATAATTCAAACAACATTTTAATCTTCCACACTGACCTGAAAGTTTTGCCTGATTGATTGATAGATTCTGATAACGAGCAGCAGAAGTTGTAACCGATTTAAATTCTGTTAACCAGGTACTGCAACACAATTCTCTTCCGCATGAACCTATGCCACCAATACGCGCAGCTTCCTGCCTTGCACCAATGTGATTCATTTCAACTTTCACTTTAAACTCAGTAGCATACGCTTTTATCAACTCACGAAAATCAACACGGTCTTCGGCTATAAAATAGAAAGTTGCTTTTTTTCCATCCCCTTGAAATTCCACATCACCAATTTTCATATCCAGATTCATTGAGCGCGCAATTGCTCTTGCACGCACCATTGTTTCTTTATCGCGTTTGCTTGCTTCTTCCCATTTGTTCTGGTCATTCTCACTTGCTTTGCGAAGCACACTTCGAATGTTTGCATTGTTCTCCTGAATTCTTTTCCGCTTCATCTGAAGTCGAACCAATTCTCCGGTGAGTGATGCAATTCCAACATTATACCCACCCATTTCAACATCAACCACCACTACATCATGTGTGTCGATTAATAATTTATTGGTGTTGCGAAAAATTTCTTTGCGCGAACCATTCTTGAAACTCACTTCAACAAAACGCGTGATTTCATCATCATATCCAACCGCAATTCCTGAAAGCCAGTCGTAAGTATTTAAGCGATTGCAACCGCCACTCGAACACGAGCCGTTGCTTTTACATCCGGATGGTTTGCCATCCTTACCCGCACCTGAAGTACATCCGTTACAACTCATAATTCAATTTTAAAGTGATGAAATTTATGAGTATTGAATTTTTACAAATTGATTTTTTCATTGTGGTTTTTTTGTTGAAGAAAAATGAAAGAATAAAATCACTCTTCACAAATTTTATTCAACGATAGTTGATTCAGGTCAAAACTACTTCATTCCTTTTTAACAGGTGCGACAGGAATATGCCGAGATTCATGAACAGAATTTTCGGATTGGCATTTCGCTCCAAGTGAAAACAAGATTCCTCGAGACGCTTGATTATTTCTTCCTTGCTCTGAAACGACAATCGTTGGTTCATGTATTGGGCAAGTTTCAATTCATTTTCAGTCAATCGCGCTTTTGCTTCACCAATGTGTTCAAGCACAAAAACTTCGCGCATCAAATCCAGTCCGTAGCGCAAAAGTCCTTTCATGTTTTCTCGTCCTAAATCAGTATTTACTTTCTCGCAAAAATCTATCAGCGTTTTTCCTTCGTGACTTCCCTTCAAACAGATTCTTAAAAAAAGTAAGTACAGTTTTTCATTATCATCTTCGCTGTTCTTAGCGAGTTTTAATGCTTCATTAAAATTTCCATCCACTTGTCGTGCAATCGCGTGTGCTTCTTTTACTGTTACACCTTGCTTGTTTTCTAATTGAAAAATAATTTCTTCATCTTTCAATCGCGGCACTTTAATTATTTGCACTCGAGATAAAATTGTATTCAGAATTTGTTCTTCATTATTTGCAACAAGAATAAAAACTGTATTGTCCGGCGGTTCTTCCAATGATTTCAATAAAATATTTCCCTCTTTACCCAATAGTTCGGGCATCCAGATTATAACTACTTTATAAATGGATTCAAAAGTTTTGAAGTTGAGCATTCGAATTATTTCACGACACTCATCCGCGCTAATATTTCCCTGCTTATTATCAGACTCAATGGTCTCAATCCAATCTTGAACATTTTGATATGGATTATTTGCAAATTCTTTTCTCCATTCCTGAATAAAATCTGCACTCTTCGGTTTTTTAATTTTTGTTGAAGTCACCGGATAAACAAAATGAATATCGGGATGAATCAGCTTTTCTGATTTCACACACGACGAACATTCACCACAACTATCTCCATCCATCCTGTCAACGCCGTTGTTGGTGTTTTCACCAACAACTCTGTTTTCACAATTCAGATATTGTGCGAATGCAACTGCGAGCGAAAGATGCCCGCTTCCTTCCTGACCCAACAACATAATTGCATGAGGCACACGCTTGTTCGCAACACTCTGAATGAGTTGCTGCTTCAAAGATTCCTGACCGATGATGGAAGAAAATTGCATCGCGGTAAAAATAGAAATACTGAATTGAAGATTTTAATTTCTAATTATTCATGAAAATATTTTTCATAACTGTATTCACCAGTTAACTAATAAACCAATAAACAAACCACGGAATGAACAATTAACTTATTCAGCACTTGCACCACCAATATCAAAAGTTTAGGTTTGACACAATCCTATTCTACACATGAATTTAAAACCACTGTTCCGCAAAAAACCTGTTACACAATTACTCGAAGAAGTAAAACTCGGACAGCACGAATCAGAACACAATCCATCAATGGATACAGGTGAAGTTGCGTTAAGCCGAACACTGCGGGTGCGAGATCTTACTGCTTTTGGAATTGCAGCAATCATTGGTGCAGGAAGTTTCAGTTCAATGGGTATGGCATGTTACAGTGGCGGACCTGCGGTAATTTTTCTTTTCATTATCTGTGCGGTGGCGTGTGGTTTCACCGCTTTGTGTTATGCAGAATTTGCATCGCGTGTTCCAACTTCAGGTAGTGCTTATACTTATTCTTATGTTGCCTTCGGCGAAATGTTTGCGTGGATTATTGGTTGGGCTTTGCTGATGGAATATTCCATTGGAAATATTTATGTCGCGTTTGCATGGAGCGGATATTTTACAAATCTCATTGGAGCGATTGGTTTGCATATTCCTGAATGGCTTACAATAAATTATACCGCTGCGCATCAGGCAGCATTGAAAAATGTGGCGGGTGAAGGACTCACTGCTTGGAACATGGCACCAATGATTGGCAATCTGAAAATCATTTTTGATTTGCCTGCTGTGATTGTGAATGGATTGATTACATGGTTGGTTTATGTGGGAGTGAAAGAGTCACGCAATTTCAGTAACACGATGGTGGCGATTAAACTGATTGTAATTGTACTGGTGATTGTGGTTGGATGTTTTTATGTGGATATTGATAACTGGACTCCGTTTATGCCCAATGGATTTGGTGGCGTGATGAGCGGAGTGGCGGCTGTATTTTTTGCGTACATCGGTTTCGATGCGGTGTCAACTCTTGCCGAAGAAAGTAAAAATCCGCAGCGCGATTTGCCACGCGGAATGATTTACTCATTGGTGATTTGCACAGTGCTCTACATTATTCTTTCGTTGGTGCTCACCGGAATGGTGAAATATAATTTGCTTGGAGTGAGTGACCCGCTCGCCGAAATTTTTAAAATCACTGGAGTAAAATGGATGCTATTTATTGTTTCGATTGCAGCAGTTGTGGCAATGACAAGTGTGCTTTTAGTTTTTCAAATGGGACAACCAAGAATATGGATGAGCATGAGCCGCGATGGATTATTGCCGAAAAGATTTTCAAACATTCATCCGAAATATAAAACTCCTGCATTCGCAACTGTCATAACAGGATTAGTAGTAGGTGTTCCGTTATTTTTTACCGACGAAAATTTTGTACTCGACTTCACCAGCATCGGAACTTTGTTTGCGTTTGTTTTGGTGTGTGGTGGTGTGCTGATGTTGCCGCGAAAAGAAAAGACTTCATCCAATTCATTTCAGCTTCCATATATCAATGGAAAATTTATTGTTCCTGTTTTAATTGTTGTTGCTTTTTCGTTTCTGTATTATCAGTTTCCTGAATACTTCAAAGATTTGTTGAATATCAATTCAGGAAATGCAGCGCAGAATATTCCAATGCTCGTGTTCATCGCGCTGTGCGGAGTGATGGCTGTTTTTTCTTTCGTCAAAAACTTTTCGCTCATTCCGGTGCTTGGAGTTTTATCGTGTTGCTACCTGCTTACTGGCATGGCGGTTTCCAACTGGTCGTGGTTCGCTATCTGGTTGGTTATCGGGTTGGTGGTTTACCTGCTTTATGGATACAAGCATAGTAAGTTGAATAAAGCTTAAACCCTTACACTAAAATAATTCTTGCACAATTCAATTCACTGTGTTTCATTTGCACTATTAACCATTTGGTTAAACAATGCAGTTAAACAAGAAAGTTAATGGAACATCTTGGACCTCAAGTCGGGAAAAGGAGGAAGGAACAGAGCAAAAGATAATTGCGGCTGCACGGGGAATATTTCAGCGCAAAGGAATGGCAGGTGCCCGCATGGAAGAAATTGCAAAAGCGGCAGGAATCAATAAAGCATTGCTGCATTACTACTTCCGCTCCAAGGAGAAATTATTTGAAGTGATTATGAGTGAAGCAAAAATGCAAATGCTCAGCCGTCTGCATCCGATTCTTGGTGGTGATGATTCGTTATTTATAAAGATTGAAAAATTTGTCGAGAGTTACATCAGTTTTGTAACTGAGAATCCATTGCTCCCCGGTTTTATTCTTCACGAAATCACCATGAACCCCGAAAAGATTTCAGAGCAATTAATAAAGAAAGGCGGGCGACCTAACCTCTCTAAATTTTTTCAGCAAGTGGAATCAGAAATAAAAAAGAAGAACATCATTGCTATTCAGCCCGAACAATTATTCATGAACATGCTTTCGATGTGCGTGTTTCCGTTTGTCGGACGACCAATGTTACAGACTGTATTAAATGTGAACGACAAAAAATTCAATCAACTTCTGGCTGACCGCAAAAAAGAAATCCCAAAATTTATTATCAATGCAATCAAAAGATAAAGCCCCACACCTAACCTCTCCCCCAAGGGGAGAGGAACAGTCGCGAAAAAATTGGAGGTGCTGTATTTTCACTCCCTTAAAGGGAGGGGGACCGATGTTGGTGGGGCTACTTTTCACTTTTCACTTTTCGTTTGCACAAACCAATTCTCTTGAAGAGTGTTACACCGCAGCAGCCGAGCATTATCCCACTGCATCTCAAACAAACTTGTACCAGCAAATTGCTGATTTGCAATCGAAGAATCTGCAAACTGCTTTTCTCCCACAGGTGCAATTGAACGGACAGGCAGTGTATCAGTCACCCGTTGTAACGGTTCCGATAAAAATTCCCGGAGTAGATATTCCCACACCAAATCATGATCAATACAAAGTAACTGTTGATGCAAGTCAGTTGATTTACGATGGCGGCTTAATAAAAAAGCAAAATGAAATTGCTCAACTCAACTCTCAGGTGCAGCAACAGCAAGTGCAGGTTGATTTATACAAAGTGCGCGATATGGTACTGCAAGCATACTTCAATGTGTTGCTGTTGAATCAGCAGAAAGAAATTTTACTGTTGCAGAAAAGTACATTCGATAAAAAACTGCAGCAGGTAAATTCCGGAATCAAGTTCGGAACAGTGTTACAGTCGCAGGCGGATATTATCAGCGCACAAAAAATCAGCATTGACCAAAGCGTTGCCGAGATTGATGCAAACCGCGATGCTGCCATTCAGATTTTGAATTTGTTGACCGGAAAACAATTTAACAGCAACACCACTTTCAGTTTGCCATCTGCATTTACCAATGATAGTGCAACACTTGGAGCGCGACCTGAACTAACACTTTTTTCTTTGCAACAAAAAAATTTATCGCTGCAATCTGATTTGAGTCACGATAAGCGATTGCCGAAACTTAGTGCATTCGGTCAGGGGGGTTACGGTCGCCCGGGTTATAATATTTTCGATAACACTTTTCAGCCATTCTTCACAGTTGGGTTAAAACTGAACTGGAATATTTTAGGTTGGAATACTGCAAATCATGAATCGGAAATTTATTCGCTCAACACTCAAATTATTCAGAAGCAACAGGAAACTTTTGTGCTGAACACCGACATGCAATCCATTCAGCAGAATGCGGATATTAATAAGTACAATAAATTATTGGAGTACGATGCGCAGTTGGTGACACTGCGAAAATCAATTGCTGCCACAATAGAAAATCAATTGGAAAACGGAACAGCAACTGCAACAGATTATGTGACCGAACAAAACAATGCAACGCAGGCAGAGTTGAATTTAAAAATTCATCAACTGCAATTGCTGCAAGCCGAAATGAAATTAAAAAACACAAGAGGATACTGATATGAAATCAAAGCTCATGAAATACATTTTACTAATGCTCATCGTGTTATGGGCTTCGTGTAATAACGGAAACGGAAATTCCGATGCGTACGGAAATTTTGAAACCAACGAAGTGATGGTTTCATCGCAGGCAAGCGGGCAAATCATTCAACTGAATCTGCGTGAAGGATTGACTCTATCAGCGGGAGAAATTGTTGGTTGCATTGACACGAATGCATTGCATTTAAAGAAGCAACAATTGTTTGCCATGATGCAGGGTTCGCAATCGCGCAATCCCAATATCGGTGCGCAGATTGAAGTGCTGAAGCAACAGAAGTCTGTTCAAGAAAAAGAAAAAAATCGCATTGCAGGTTTAGTAAAAGAAGGAGCTGCCACACAAAAAAATTTAGATGATATCACCGGAGCAATTCAGGTAATTGATAAACAAATTGAAAGTTTGCAGACACAATTTGAACCTGTGAGCAGCGATTTGAAATCATTGAATGTGCAGGTTGACCAGGTGAATGACCAGATTCAGAAATCGTTGATTGCTTCGCCTATCAACGGCGTAGTGCTTGATAAATATTCAGAGATGGGTGAAGTGACTGCACCCGGAAGACCGCTGTTTAAAATTGCTCCGCTTGACACGATGATTCTTCGTGTGTTTGTAAGCGGTGACCAGTTGCCAAAAGTTAAACTCGCACAAACTGTTACAGTGTTCGTTGACAAAAACGAAAAAGAAAATACAAAACTCAGCGGAACTGTTTCGTGGATTTCTCCGACTGCTGAGTTCACACCAAAAATTATTCAAACCAAAGAAGAGCGTGTGAATCTGGTGTATGCAGTGAAAGTGTTAGTGGTGAATGATGGCTCACTGAAGATTGGAATGCCGGGTGAAATAAAATTTAGTGAGAAATAAAAAACTTAACCGCAGAGGCGCGAAGTCGCAGAGAATACAGAGTTAATAAACTTTGCGACTCTGCGCCTCTACGGTAAATAATTACAATGAACGAAAGAGTAATCGCCACCAACATCACCAAATCATTCCGCAGCACAAACGCTTTGGATGATGTTTCATTCACGGTGAATGAAGGTGAGTTGTTTGGATTTATTGGTCCCGATGGTGCAGGCAAGAGTACACTCTTTCGCATACTCACAACAGTAATGAATGCTGATAGCGGTGATGCTTTGGTAGATGGTTTTCATCTGAAAGATGAAATTGCCATTCGTTCGAGAGTTGGATATATGCCCGGAAAATTTTCGTTGTATCCTGATTTATCTGTTCAGGAAAACCTGGAATTCTTTGCCAAAGTTTTCGGTACAACAGTGCAGGAAAATTATTCCATCATCAAAGAAATTTATGTGCAGCTCGAACCATTCAAAGATCGCCGTGCCGGGAAACTGAGTGGAGGAATGAAACAGAAACTTGCTTTGTGTTGCGCACTCATTCACAAACCAAGAGTTTTATTTTTAGATGAACCAACCACGGGAGTTGATCCTGTTTCCAGAGTGGAATTCTGGGAAATGCTCGGCAGATTAAAGCAAAGCGGACTCACCATTTTGGTTTCCACTCCTTACATGGATGAAGCAAGTCGTTGCGACCGTGTGGCATTAATTCAGAAAGGAAAAATTCTGGATATTGATCCGCCGGGTGTGATTACAAAAAAATTTCCATTGGATGTGATTGCTGTGAAATCAGACAACATGCAGAAATTGCGGAAGGATATTTTAAAAGTTGAAGATGCTGAAAGTGTTTATGGCTTCGGAGAATTTTTACACATCACGATGAAGAAAGAAAATTCATCAATAGAAAAAATTGAATCGCTTTTAAAACAACAAGGTCATCAGCACACAGAAGTGAAATTGATTGAAGCAGGAATTGAAGATTGTTTTATGCACCTGATGGAGCACAACAAAAACTGAAAATCTAAAATTGAATAATTGAAACTCACCGGAGAAAATATTATTGAAGTTGAAAACTTAGTGAAGCGATTCGGTTCGTTCACGGCGGTTGATAATATTTCTTTTCAGGTGAAGAAGGGAGAAGTGTTTGGGTTTCTTGGAGCGAATGGGGCGGGAAAAACGACTGCGATAAAAATGTTAATCGGTTTGTGGTCGCCGACTTCGGGCAAAGCAAATGTTGCCGGATTCAATTTGTTTACTGAAGCAGAACAGATCAGAAAAAATATTGGCTACATGGCGCAGCGATTTTCGTTGTATGAAGATTTAACTGTGATTGAAAACATTCAGTTCTACGGGGGCATTTATGGTTTGCGGAAAAATATTTTAAAGGAAAGAGCTGAAGAATTGATTTCGGAATTGGGAATGGAAAGTTTCAGAAAGGAATTAATAAAAAATATTCCGCTCGGGTGGAAACAGAAACTGGCTTTGTCGGTTGCAATGATTCACAAACCGAAAATTGTTTTTCTCGATGAACCAACAAGTGGAGTTGACCCGATTACACGACGACAATTCTGGGATTTGATTTACAACGCTGCGGAAAAAGGCACCACTGTTTTTGTTACCACGCATTACATGGATGAATCAGAATACTGCGACCGCGTGAGCATAATGGTGGATGGAAGAATTGAAGCACTTGATACTCCAACGCAATTGAAAAAACAATTCAATGCTGAAAGTATGGATGAAGTTTTTCTAAAATTGGCAAGACCAACTGGAATACAGATTTGATGATTTTAAAATGATATACATGGGACACGGATTTAAACTGATGCAAGTGATGAACACAGATTTTTTAATCTGTTCTAATCCGCATAATCTGTGTGCATCAGTGTCCCATTGTATTCTACTTCATAACAAAAAATGAATCGCCGCCGCTTCTTCGGATTTTTACAAAAAGAATTTCGTCACATTTTCCGTGATAGAAGAACGATGCTTATTCTCTTCGGAATGCCTATTGTGCAGATTTTACTTTTTGGTTTTGCTATTACCAACGAAATAAAAAATGTGAATGTGGCTGTGCTTGATATGGCACATGATGATGTTTCGCGTGATATCACCAACAGGATTCTCTCTTCTGAATATTTTCATCTTTATCAAAATCTGAATTCAGAAAAAGAAATTGAAACTGCTTTTAAAAGCGGGAAGGTGAAGGAGGTGATTGTGTTTGAAAATAATCTGGCGAAAAATATTTACGCAAAGAATCTCGGCAACATTCAACTCATTGGTGATGCAACTGATCCGAATACTGCCAATACAATTGTTGCATATACCCGCGCAATACTGCTGAACTACCAACAGGAATTAAACAAAGGTTCGAAACCACCGGCAATCATTCAAACAGAAGTGCGCATGTGGTTTAATGAAGAGTTGAAAGGCGTTTATCTTTTTGTTCCGGGAGTGATGACCATCATTATGATGCTCGTGAGCGCAATGATGACAAGCATTTCTCTTGCGCGCGAAAAAGAAACAGGCACACTAGAAGCACTCATGGTTTCTCCACTGAAATCGTGGCAGGTGATTTTAGGAAAAGTAATTCCGTACCTCGTGCTTTCATTCAGTATTACACTTGTTACACTTGCTCTTTCCATGTTTGTGTTTCATGTTCCCATTCGCGGAAATATTTTCCTGTTGCTCGGTGAAGTTTTGTTGTTTGTTATCACCGCGCTCTCATTCGGAATTTTAATTTCCTCAATTGCACCGAATCAAATGGCAGCGATGTTGATTTCTATGATGGGATTAATGTTGCCGACCATAATTCTCAGCGGATACATTTTTCCGATTGATAATATGCCTGTACCGTTACAGGTGATCAGTAATATTATTCCTGCGCGTTGGTTCATCAGCATGTTGCGTGATATTATGTTGAAAGGAGCAGGATGGAGTGTGGTTTGGAAAGACACTTGTGTTCTTGCATTCATGGCTGTTGTGTTTTTGTTTCTCGCTTCACGCAGATTTAAAATGAAACTCAGATGATTATTTTATATAGAGTTCGGGACACGGATCAAAACGGATTAAACAGATTTTTACTGATAAATAAATCTGTGTTATTCCGTATCATCAGTTTAAATCCGTGTCCTATGAAGTTAAACTTTGAAGTGCAAATCAGATGAGAACAATAATTGTAATTATCCGAAAAGAATTTCTGCAAATATTTCGCAACCGTGCCATGTTGCCACAAATAATTATGATGCCACTGATACAGTTGCTCATACTTTCCAATGCAGCAACATTTGAAATCCGTCACCTGAATATGCATGTGATTGATCAGGATCAAAGTCAGGCATCGCGACAACTGATTGGAAAATTTAAAGCGAGTAATTATTTCGAACTATCTGATTTTTCATTTGATGAGAAACATGCAGATGAAGATATCATGCAGGGAAAAGACAGGTGCATCATGATGATTCCAAAAGGATTCGAACATGATCTGATGAAGGAGCAACACACAAAATTATTGCTCAACATCAATGCGATTGATGGCGCCGCTGCAGCAGTTATTAATACTTATGCGCTCAACATTATCCAAAGTTTCAATCAGCAGATTGATGCGCAGTGGATCAACCAACAACAATTTGACCAGCAGAAAATTTTAAATACTCCTTATTCCTTCTGGTACAATCCGTACATGAATTATAAAACTTTCATGGTGCCGGGTTTGATTGTGATGTTGCTCACGATGGTCGGCATGTTCATGTCAGCACAAAACATTGTGCGCGAAAAAGAAATCGGAACCATTGAACAGATAAATGTTACACCCATAAAAAAGGCGCACTTCATCATTGGCAAGCAAGTTCCGTTTTTAATTATTGGTTTAGTGCAACTTACAATAGGATTATTAGTTGCACGATGGGTTTTCAGCATTCATATTCTTGGTTCCGTTCCCCTCATTTATTTATTCGCCACTGTTTATCTCATCACATTGCTTGGTTTCGGATTGCTGATTTCTACCATGGTGGATACACAACAGCAAGCCATGTTTCTGGCGTGGTTCTTCATGGTGATATTTATTTTAATGAGCGGATTATTTACTCCTATTGAAGCAATGCCACAGTGGGCGCAAGGCATCACGAAGTTTAACCCAATCGCCTACTTTGTTGCTGTAATGCGAATGGTAGTATTGAAAGGTTCATCACTGAAAGATATTCTTCCGCAACTCACCGCCATCAGCATTGGCGGATTGGTCATGTGTTCACTTGCAACTTTGCGTTATAGGAAAAGAGCAGGATAAAATTTATTAAAAGACTTCTTCTAAAATTATCCTTCAAAATATCCTCACCCCTAACCCCTCTCCGAAAAGGAGAGGGGAACAGTCGCGAAGTTTTTATTCTCCATTACTTTTGAAGAAGATTATTCCTGAATTCATTTTGAATTTATGTTTTTCAAAAAAAGTATTTCTAAAATTTTTTTTCTGAAAAACAAAAACTAAAAAGCCGTCCCAATAATCGAAACGGCTTTTGAAATTTTCAGTGTTATCTGTATTACCAATAACAAATAACCAATCAACTTATAACTTATAAGAATTACCAAATCTTCGCCCGTAAACTATCAGCGAGATACATTTTATCACCGGGCTTAACATTGAATGCTTCGTAAAAAGCATCCACATCACTGAACGGTCCGTTCACACGAAGGAAGTTCGGTGAGTGCACATCAGTTTTGATTTGTTGCGCCAACGATTCGTCACGCGCGTGTCCCATCCAGCTTAATGCATATCCAAGAAAATATCTTTGACTCGGAGTCATACCACTTATCATTTCATTTTTTTTGTACTCATCAGTTTTCTTAAAAGCATCGTAGCAAATTACAATGCCACCAAGGTCAGCAAGGTTTTCTCCAAGTGATGCTTCGCCATTTACATGCATACTGTCGAGCACGGTGTAACCACTGAACTGTGTTACGAGTTTGTGTGCGCGTGCGGTAAATTCATTTTCATCTTCCTTGCTCCACCAGTTGCGCAGATTTCCTTTTTCATCAAACTGCCTTCCCTGATCATCAAAGCCGTGAGTGAGTTCGTGACCGATAGTGCTTGCTCCCGCGTATCCATAAACTATTGCATCATCAGCCAATGAATCAGGCAAACCCGGAATAATAAATATTGCTGCAGGCAAAACAATTTCGTTGTTCGATGGATTGTAATAGGCATTCCATGTTTGCGGAGTCATGTCCCACTCGGTGCGGTCAACGGGTTTGTATAATTTTGCAATTGCATAATTGTAGTTCCAGATATTTCCTGCAATCACATTTTCAACATAAGAAGTACGACCAATATTCATTGCTGAATAATCTTTCCACTTATCAGGATAGCCAACTTTTTTTGTAACAGTACTGAGTTTGTAAATCGCTTTTTGCTTGGTTGAATCACTCATCCAGGTCAGGTTTTGAAAGCGCTCCTTGTAAGCGGCAAAAACATCATCCACTAATTTTTCATAACGGTGCTTTGTTTTTTCTGAGAAATATTTCTGAACATATAACTGACCAAGTGCTTCACCCAATAATCCTTCTTCAGCATTCAACACGCGCTTCCAGCGTGGCCGTTGTTCTTTCACACCATTTAAAACCGTGCGATAAAAATGAAAATTTTCTTTATCGAAACTACTGCTGATGTATGGCGCGAAAGATGAAATTAAATTGTAACGCAAGTAAGTTTGCCAATCGTTCATCGAAACAGATTTTAAACTTGCTTCCACTTGCTTGTAAAATTCGGGCTGACCAACAATTACCGAATCAATGTTTTTAATATTCATTTTATCAAGCACCAGTTTCCAATTGAGCGATGGAGTTATTTTACTGAAAGCATCTACACTCATTTTATTATAATTTTTATAAGGGTCGCGAAGGTCTTCCAATTTGCGCGATGCTTTTGCCAATGAAGTTTCCAACTTCATCATTGTAGTTGCATTCTTCGCTGCGGTAACGGAATCTTCACCCATCAGTTGTAACATCTTTGCAACATGCAATAAATATTCAGCACGAATTTTTACAAAGCGCTCACCCATATCAAAATAATAATCGCGGTTAGGTAAACCAATTCCACCTTGAGAAAAATGCAAAACTTCTTTATCACTTTTCATTTCATCCTGATACACATCGGCTTCATACAATGCGCCGGCACCAATCATTTGCAAGTGCGCCAGTTCATCAATCAACGATGGTTTGTCTTTTACGCCGGCAATTAAATCCAGTTCAGGTTGCAGTTTGCTTATGCCTTGTTGTTCAATTGAAGTTGAATCCATTCCGGTGAACCAGAAGTCGCCAATCTTTTGTGCGTTGCTTTCTTTGACTGCATCTTTTTGCGCGGCAGCTTCTTCATTAATTAATCGTAACCGGGTGAATGATTCTTCATTCACTAAACTCCATATTCCCCAACTGTTTTCAGCAGCAGGAATCGGATTGTTTTTCACCCAGGTTCCAACAGCATAATGAAAAAAATCATCACCGGGCTTAACTGTTGTATCGCGATAGCTCGCAATTAAGTCCGGAGTTTTTTCTGATGTTTGTGATGTGTTATTGCATGCTGTAAAATAAATTACAGTTAAAAAAGTAACAAGGAAGAGTGGGGCTGAAATTGTTTTCATTTTTTATTTTGATGCCACGAATGTAGGAGGGAAAGGTGAAATTAAAAGAGAGAAAAATGAATGAAAATTTGAATAATAGAAAAATAAGGTTTCTAATTAAGATAACTAAACATATCGTTAACAGTTTCCTGCAACGAATATTTTTGTTGCCAGCCAGTTTCCGTTTTCAGTTTTGTAGAGTCGCCAAAAATTATTGGTTCATCAGTGGGTCGCAAAAGTGATTGGTCGGTTTCTAAAATGAATTTTTGTTCGCAAATTTTTTCTATCACTTCAATAACCTCCATCATTGAATAAACTTTTTCGCCGCTGATGTTGTATGCTTCGCCTGCTGTTCCTTTTTCAGCAAGCAACACAAGCGCACTCACAAGGTCGCGCACATCGGTAATAGCTCGTTGTGAGGTCAAATTTCCAACTCTGAATTTTTCAGTTTTTCCATTAATAATATTAAGAGCGCGTTGCACAAAATCACTTACTGCATCATTTGTTTTGCGCGGACCGGTGGTGTTAAATATCCGTGCACGAATTCCTCTGATGTTGTGTCCTTTGAAATATTGATAGGCGAGCAAGTCTTGCGCAACCTTGCTTACACCATAAGGATGAAGCGGAAGTAACGCAGCATTTTCTTTTATCGGAACATTTTCAGGAGTGAGTGAGGCGCCATACTCGGCGCTGCTGCATGCAACAACAACTACCGGATTATATGCAGCATCCAATTTTCGAGCGGAGAGTATTGCTTCAAATAAATTAATGGTGCCGTTTGCATTAATATCCATTGTTTCAATTGGTCGAAGCCAACTGACAGTAGGAATGCTCTGTGCAGCGAGATGAAAAATTTTTCCCGGTTTAAATTCATGAATTACTTTTTCAACTGCGTGTGCATGTCGAACATCCAATTCAAGCGGAACGCACAAATCTAATATGTCGTTAAGATTTATTGTTGGATTAAAATAAGTACCGATTAGAAATTCTTTTTTCACCTTACCCGAATAATATTCGAGCAGGTGCGAACCAACCATTCCGGCTGTGCCTGTAATTAAAATATGTTCGTTACTCATTGAGCGCTAAACTATAAATCGCTTTTACTTTTTCGCCAATCAATTTCCACGAGAATCGTTCGTCAGCAGTTTTTTTTGCTGCGCCTCTTAGTTTGTCCTGTAATGATTTATCAGCTAAAAGTTTTAACATTTTACTGGAAAGGTTTTCCGCATTTTCCGTTTGAAATAATATTCCGTTTTCACCATCATTGATAATATCTTTAAATACATCCAGGTCACTTGCAACTATTGCAGCACCATAATCCAGTGAACGAATAAGCACACCACTCGAATAAATTTTTCGATAGGGGAGAGCAACAATATCAGCAGATTTAAAATAAAATGGAATCAATTCGTTGGCTATGTATTCCAAACGCAAAATGCAATCGGCTTCCATTTTATTGTCACGAATGATATTCAGAAAATCTTCTTCTTCAACTTTATAAGTTGGCCCTGCAATTACCAATTGCACATTCTGATTTTGTTTTCGTATCAATGCAAATGCTTTCAGGAGCACATCTAATCCCTTCACTTTTTTTATTTGTCCGAAAAAAAGAATGAGTTGCTTGTTTGATGGCAAGTTTAATTTTTCTCTTGCTTCAACAATTGAGCAATTGGCAGAATACAAAAAATCAGAATCGCCGTGAGGCACTTTATGAATATGATTTGCCGGAAATTGTTTGAAATATTTTCCCAAAGATTCTTTTGCGTAATCAGAATGCACAATGATACGGTCAATTCGTTTTTCGAATTTATTATACTTGGATGTGTTTATTTTATTTCCAAATTTTCTAAAGTCTTCCACATCATGAACTGTAGCAACAACTTTAAATTTATTTCGGCGGAATAACCACAACAGAAAATATTCGCGCCACGAAAAATGATAAAAATGAAGATGAGCAAGATTTGATTTTTTCCTTTTTGAATCCGCAATCATTTTCATTGCGCCGCGGAAATATCGAAGCCCACGAATCAGAATAAAATCTTTTCCATAAATACTTTTAAAACACTTATTAGTTTGAAAATTAAAATTGAATTTAACATCAAGGTCTGTTTCATCGCAAGTGTAAAAAGTTAATTCAACACCTGAATCATTTAATGATTTACATAACCCAAAATCATAAAAATCATTTCCACGATGACCACCTATCGGTTCAACAAAAGAGCAATTAATATTTTCAAGTTTCATTTATATACTTCTTTTCAAATCATTTTCTTTTTAGAATCAGTTTGTTGATTCATCAATCTGGAATTTCAAATTCTGAATCTGTTTTATTTTCTATGTAATGGTAAAAAAATATGATGGCCATAAAAATAAAAGGCACACTTAAACCCGGTTCAAAATAGCTTCCACCAGTAGGCAAACTTCTAATCCAATAAAAGAGCATGTAGTATCTGCAAGTTTGAAGGAATAAATTTTTCTTGTTAATTTTTATTTTTCTAAACCAAAGAATAGTTAGTATATATTCAAACTGAACCAAAATGATTCCTATTAAACCATAAACCAATAAAGCACCAATTATTCCAACATCAGAAGCATAAAACCGACCATAATTAAACTGAGGTGATGCATCCCAGTTATTATACCATCGACCGTTTCCGAAAATTATTGAAGATGGATTTTTTGCTATGAATATCCCTACTGTAATAACTTGTTTTATTCGTGAGTCGGCAGAAGCTTCTCCGGAACTATCTCCCCCTAAAACATCTATTACATTTCCATACATTTTTTCTACTTTACCAATAATATCAGGACGAATTAAATATATGCTTCCGAATAGAATTACAATACTTCCGAAAATAATTGTTGAATAATATAGTTTTTTCTTTAAATCAGTATTAAACAGAAAATAAAGTCCGGCGGTAGCAACTAAACTGAGTGTTAATGCCCTCTTTTGATAAACTAGAAACAAGTAAGCAAAGAAGATAAGCGCATAGAGTGCATATTTCGTTTTGTTTGTTCTTAAAAAAGTAAAAAAATATAATAGGATGGCAAAACAAAAAAACATCATATCAAATAAAAATGTGCAACCTTTTGCCGGACTGCATGCGGCAAAAATTGTATCTGCATATGGTTTTGGGTCTAAAACTAATTGTGTGATTAAGTAGAGCACTAATTGAATCCAAGCAATAGAAAGCATTACATCTCTTATATCTGACAATAAAATCTTTCTTGTTTTTAAAAGGTAAAAAATAACAAAAGATATAATGGTAAAGGTCCACGATTTTTGGGCTATAAATCCATACAAAGGTGGTTGTTTCCAATATATCGCTGAACAAATCATTGATAATAACGGCACACCGAATAAAATTAGTAAAGAATAAGTTTCAAGAGAATTAAAAGGAAGTTTCTTATACAATTTATCTATCAGATAAAATCCAAGGAAAACAATAAGACCGACATACACGAATGGTTCATAATAAATCATAAAGATTAATAATGGAGATCTTCCTAATGATTGAAAAATTATTACTAATAAAACGCCTAATAGAAATTTTTTCAGAAGATATTATTTTGTGTTGATTTGAATTTTTTAAAAACCACTGTTATTTGAACAGTAGATTTATTCAGATTAAATTATTTCTTGCAAAGATATTCACGATAATATATTTCTCTCACCTTGTTTTATAGCGCAAACAATTTTTGAATCCAAACATAACACGGAGTGTAACAAAGGCTTCGCCATAATTTTGTTTATAAATAGCTTTTATATAATTTAAAAACAATCGAGACCAGGCTATTGGCAACAACAAGGGATAATGTCTTTTGTAAAAGATTAATAGATTGCGGCAAAACAAGCAAGCAATAAATTCAGTGCGAGGAGTAAATAATTTTTTACCTGTGCTTTTCCCTTGTTTATGAAAAACTTTACTCTGAAAACAATATCCGGAATTGTATCCAATGCGATTCCCTTTTTTAATCCAATCCAATTCTTCGAAGTATAGAAAGTATTCTTCATTTATAGGACCAACCTTATCATAATATTCTGTTTTAATAAAGAGTGAAGCACCGTACGGATAGCTTATTGAAACACTTGAATTGTCAAATTGACCAGTGTCAATTTCATTATAACCGATGTGTACTTGCTTGGTTGTATACGGATTAAATAATCCGCCTATCGATTGTATTTTTTCAGGCTCATCATAAAATAAAACTTTACTTCCAACCACACCAATATTTTGATTTGAATCCTGAAAATATTTTACTAAAGAAGCAAGCGCGTTTGAGTCAATTATTACATCGTTGTTTAGCAACCAGATAAATTTTGAATCTAATTGTTTGGCTAATTTCATTCCGATGTTATTGGCTGCCGCTAGGCCATTATTTTCATTATTGAATAGTATAGTTATCCGGCATTTGCTTATTTCTGAAATATTAAGATTATCAAAGTCGGAGACATTAAAATTTTTAATTTGATAAAAAATAATATCATTTAAATGGGCAAATTGATTATGGTGTGATATATCTGATTCCTTTTTAGAACCCCTTTGTGCAAAATCAATTAATATATTTTGGTTCACAATATCAGAATTGTTGTCAACGACAATTATATTGAAATCAATAAAATTATTATTTAGCAAACTGCTTATACACTCTAATGTATCAGAAGATGTATTGTAATTTACAAGTATAATGCTGACGGCTGCCATGTTTAATTACAAATCCAATCAGTAAAATCAAGATTTACTAACTCAGCTAATCTTAAAACATCTTCATGATATAGTTTGTTTAAATAATCCCTTTCAACCTGCGACATTTTCGAAGTGTTTTTTTGAGTAAATAAAATATTCTTTGATTTTGATTTAAGACTTTCAGGCATTTTACTTTTAACGAAAGCTGCAATTCGTTTTTGTTTTCGAATCCATGCAACTAATCTGTTTCTTGGTACTGTTGCCTGGTTGTATTTTAAATTTGTATTGAAAGAAAAATTTTCGTCAACAGTTAAAAAGGCGCAAATATTTTTAAGTTCATTTAATGGATTTCGAATAAAATCATCATACTTAATTACCAATATTTGTTTTTCAGAAAAGCATGAAAAAAATCTTTTTACCTGTTCGAAATAAAGTCCAAGTTCATAATACAAATTTGAAATACCCCATCCTTTTTCCGATTTAGCTATATCATTTTCCATTGCTTCTGTAAAACCTTTTTTTTCTAACCCCATTCTATTATCCATAAGGTAATGGCTGTAAGCACGGTCAACTGGGTTTCTTAATACCATTATGATTTTAGCTGCTGGAAATTTTTTGAAAATATTTTCAGCTGCCACCTTGGAAAATAAATATGTATTGCTTAATTCTCCTATTGCTTTTTTGTTTTTAGCGGGTTCAAATATTTTAACATATTGATTCCACAATTGAATATAGCCATGGAAAACTTCATCCTTCATTCCCTTTTTAATGTATTCATCAAAATTAAAGTAAACAGATCTTGCATAATCAGGTCTGAAATTTTCAGGTTTAATATCAGTACAAAAATAATTGACTTCTTTTATTGATGGCAAAAAAATATCAGGATGTTGTCGAAGATAATTATATAATGAAGTAGTACCGGCTTTAGCAGCACCAACAATAAAAAAATTGGGTAGATTTTGACTTTGTTCCAAAACTTATATTTTATAATTCTTTTTCTTTCCAAAGAGAAAAATCCATCGCGGTTAACTTTTCCAGATTATTTATACTATCAGCAAAATATTTTTTGTATAGATAATATCGAAGTTCATTATCAAGTGGAGTAATAACTATATCCTTTCGGTTCCAGTTAATAATTTTTTTCTTCAAATATCTTCGCCTGTCAGGATTTGATATAATTTTTTTTAAAACAGTTTTAATTGAATTTTTTTCTCTTATCAATTTCACCAGTAGTTCTGATTTTGGAATAGCGGCACTATTTTCTTTTATGTTAAGTTCCAGATCAACATTTGAAATATCAAGAAACCGATAAATGTTTTTCAATGTTCCTGCTAAATCAGGTTTAAACTCAGTGTCGTAATTTATCAGTAAAAAATTATTTCTTGCAAACAGCTTGAAATATCTTTCAATTTGTTGATCGTATAATCCACGACTGATATAACTGAAATTACTTTGTTCAATGCTGTTTCCGGATTTTAGCCTTTCAAATTCCTTTTCAATTGCTTCTTTAAAGTTTAATTTTTCGAAGCCCATTCTTACACTCATGTGGTATTGTGAAAATGCGCGGTCAACAGGATTTCGGAGGATGATTATAAATTTCATATCATTACCTAAATCTTTATTAATCCTGTTGGCGATATATGGAAAGTATAAATAGTCAGGATCAATTTCGCCAATTACTTTTTTAGGAGGTGCATATGAAAAAAATTCGGAGTAATATTTTAAGCCCCGTTTATATTCTGAATCTCGGTAAAAAAATTTGGTTTCCTTTCTTGGTTTACTTACGGTTATTTCATCGTGCTCTTTTAATATATGATAGAGAGTAGTTGTTCCTGTTTTTTGCGCGCCAATGCAAATAAAATTTGGAAGCAATAAATTTTCTTTTTCCTTCATTTTCACGATTGCTTTAAAAATCCTTTCTTTTTAAAAGAGAAAATATGTTTTGCATCAAAAGTATAAAAGCCAAAGTAACGCTTTACAAGAAAGTATGGTATTACATTAAATAATATAGTACCTATAACATTAACTATTGCTGCTCCAATTATGCCATAAATCGGGATTAAAACAGCATTGAGAATAACTGTGATGACTGTAGTAGCTATTACAATGTTTCTGTTTACATCTTGTTTGCCGGTCATCATTAATAAATTACCTACGGGTCCTGTTGCCGCATTTATAAATTGCCCGAATGATAAAATTATTAAAGCTACTTCCCCTACAAGAAACTCATTTCCAAATAAACCCATGAAAAAATATGGGAAAAGTATAAATAAAATGAGTACAGGAGCTGAAGTCCAGAAAATAAGTTTGGTTGTATTTTGAACAACAGCAGCCAGTCTTTTTAATTCGCCTTTTGCATGAAGTTCAGCAATCTTTGGTGCAACTGTAAGTAAGAAAGCTGTAAGCGTTAAAGAAGTAATTGTGGAAATTCGAAAAGCTACTTTATAAATTCCCACATCGGCTTCTGTTCCATATCTGCCTAAAAATATGGTGTCCGTCCATCCTCGAATTACCTGCAGCAGGGCAGTAATAAAGAAACTGAAAGCAATTTTTGATTTGTCACTGAATATAATTTTATCGCCAAAACCTCCGGAGTTTATTGGTGACTTTTTCCACCAAAACCAGAATGAAATAATTGAAGAAATAGTAATTGAAATTACAAAAACAGTTACAGGTACTCTTCGGTCATGAATAATAAAATATGAAGCACACAAAAGAATTCCAGCTATGGCAATAGCAATTAAATTTTGGAAGAATGAATAATAAAATATTTTCTTCATTCCCCTGAAACAATCGGCATGAACAGAATGCAGCACAAATGGTAGAATGCCTAAGGCACTAATTTGAAAATAAGTACTTAGCCCTGGTTTAAGAAAAAGTTTTGTGGCTATCCAATCAGCACTAAAATATAAAATGAACGAGCAAACAATAGAAGCAATAATATTTACTCTTATAACTTTGAAATATAATTCTTTGATTGAGCCCCATTGATTTTTAGCATTGTATTGTGCGATTTCGCGTACCATTAAAATATCGTAACCCAGTTTACCAAAGTTGGCAAAAAACTGAAATACAGTTTGAAAAATTGAATAAATTCCGCTGCCTCTTGCCCCGTACAATCGTGCTAATACAAAAACAAAAACATAATTGAAACCAATTCCTCCAATTTTCATGACAAAAGCCAATGCTCCGCCCTTAACAAGTTCTTTGTTATCCCGGCCTTTTATTTTTTCTGAAAATAATTTACGAAATTTTTCTATCAAAATACGAATAACTATTTATGGTTTGACCAACAAAACATCTTTTAGTTTTTGTGCCAGTATGGATGAAAAATAAATGGAACCTGTTTTATTCATATGATTGTCGGCAAAGTATTCTATGTTGTTGAAACGATCATCATTGGTAAAGTCGAAGTAGGAAATATGGTGCCTGAGTACGATTGAATCTATTAATTCATAAACCGGATCATCGCTGTAACGCTTTAATACCGGTGACATGACCAGAACCACTTTTACATTTTTTTGTTCACATAGATTAATAATTCCGATCAATGATGCCAATTTATTAGGATCAATGTGGCGGATGCGTTCGCGTGTTTTTAGCAACTCAAATTCATTAATGTATTTCTGTTTTTCATTTTCAGTAATCGTATTATTCAATGGAAAATAACCGCTTTCAGTTTTTTGTTTTTTAAATATTCCCTTCAGCAAATCGAACCACATTGAATTATATCGATATGATTGAGATAGCAATTTTATTTTTTCAATATTGAATGGAAATAATTTGCAAAAAACTGATGTGGTATCTTCATTTCTTGTGCCACGCCAATCGGCTATTTTCCGTATTTGCGGATAATCGGTGTAATAGGGTAGAAGAACATTTAGCCTGTCATAATGCATTTCTTTATAATACAATTCCTCAGGAAACATTTCAACCACAATCATTTTCGGCAGGTGATGCGATAATATCATAATAGTAGTTGCATAACTAAAAAACAGCGACTGACCATCTTGCCCCGAATTGTAACATGATTTATGCAATGAATCTGAAATTAGCGGCGTATTATAATTGTGTCGCGCTTTTGATGAACCTGTAATAATTACATCAGCATCTGTCTTGGTAAATGAATAAATGATCTCTGATTCGGGGCCTGATGTGGCGCTGAAATATAATTTATGCATTAACATACCTATCACCTGATCAAACACAATTAAAAGTGCAAGAAGAATTAATCCCCTTTTGAAAAACTTTATTTTAGAATTGGAAATAAATGAATTGGCTGCCATCGAAAACTCCGGTTAGTAAAATGTAAACTATCACTGAACTGTAAAAAACATATTTCAATCCCGTTGACTTTGGTTCAGGAAACATTTCACCCTTACTATAATGTTCCTGATAAATTTCAACTATATAAAGAATCACCACACCTATCAACGAATAAACAAAGGTGCTGGCATTCCCGATAGCTAATGCACCGGTTCCGAAATTAAATAGTGATTTCAAAATAAACCATGCATCTGGTAAACTGTGCGCACGGAAAAACAAGAACGGAATAACAACAACAATAAACGATGTTGTTGTATTTAGTATAATATTCCAGCGTTTATTCTGTTTCGATTCAAATCGTTTGTAAAGCCAGTTAATTTGATTTTTAAAATACAACCTGAAAATTAACTGCCCCCCTAATAAAAGAAAGCAAACAACAAAAGTCCAGGCGGCACCATGCCATAAACCAGAAAGAAAAAAAACAATTAGCAAATTAATGGCACCACGGTTTTTTCCTTTCCTGTAGCCACCAAGTGGACGAAACACATAATCCATAAACCACGATGTGAGCGAGATGTGCCAACGCTGCCACATTTCACCAATAGATTTCGCTAGATAAGGGCGATTAAAGTTGGTCATCAGTTTAATGCCCATCACCTGCGCTGCACCAATAGCCATATCACTATATCCCGAAAAATCACAATATATTTGCCATGCAAAAAAGAAAAGTCCGCACCAAAAGGTGAGCGTTTCACCTTCATGCTGATATGGGTAATCAAACACATTACTCACATATGTGGCGCAACGGTCAGCTATCACCACTTTTTTAAATAATCCCCACAACATCAATTTCAACCCGGCCACAATTCGGGTGTAATCAAACGAGTGATCCTCTTTAAACTGATGCAATAAATTTTGTGGCCGTTCAATTGGACCTGCCACCAATTGCGGATAAAACATCACATACAATGCATAAATCAAAATGTTTTTTTCCGATTTCTGATTACCACGATAAACTTCAATGGTGTAACTCATTGCCTGATAAGTGTGAAAGCTTAATCCAATGGGTAGCACCATGTTTAGCAACGGAATATTTGGGTGCCAGCCCATTAAACCTGCAAGCCCTTCAATGTTACCGACAAAAAAATTGTAGTATTTAAAAATCGCCAGCACTCCTATGTTGGCAATAATGCTCATTACCAGAAACAGTTTTCGCTGCCGCCCCTTTGCATTTTCTATCCACAGCCCTGCGAAATAATCTATTACAATCGTAAACAGTAAAATAAGAATGTACGATGGAATAAAAAACATATAAAACACGCAGCTCGCCGCCAGCAACATGTTCCATCGCATATTTTTTGGCAGCAGGAAGTATAAAAAAGTTACAACCGGAAAAAAAATAAGAAAGGCGAACGAGTTAAACAGCATACCGGGTGGTTACAGACTTTGCGTTGGTGTTTTGCGGTGGCGAAAATAGTTTTTCGTTTTTCGATATTCGTTTTTACCGCCGTCTATTTCATTATTTTAATGCAATTTATTTTCTACATCCGCTGTCATGCATACTTAGGAAGCAGCTATCGATTATTTTGGGGGGGGGGGGGGGGGAATACAGACTTCGCTGGTTTGTCAGCGGTGGTTAGTTAGAACGCGGGTTTGTCTTTGCTGCATCTGCCTTACGGCATTTGGATTTGCATTATTAAGTTTAAAAAAATCTTATTACTCCTAACCGAAACTTTCGGCGCATAATGACAATCAACGAGGCGGAAAAACCCACAGACCTACAGTGGTGCCATCAGAACAAGTAAGAATATTTTTTTCAATCAGTTGCTACATTATGATTTAAGCGAGGTAAAAACTGAATCGTTGTGGTATCTAATTCGGTGAGTGATTTTACAACTGAAAATTTAATTCCGTTCTCCCTAAATCTTGCCCGGTTCGATTCATATCGTCCGAAATAAACACGAACAACTTTATTTTTGATTGATAGTTCTTTTAACGATTTGCCCAACTCATCAGAGTATGTACGCTGACGGGTGTAATAGAAATTTCCAACTGCAAAATCATTTATAAGAAGTATGGAAAAACAAACTATGGAAAGATATTTTGCAATAGGTTTTTTAATCAAGCTTAATGAAATCAGAATAAAAACAACTACTAAATAAAACTGTGGAGCATATCTCGAAAGCCAGCCAACTTCACTAAGAAAAACAGAGGCTATTATAAATACTATAACAATCAGAAGTGACGAGAAAATCTTTTTATCGCCTCGATAAATAAATTGCATAGCGAAAACAGAAAGTAAAAACACCAATGAGAAAAATGGTCCAAAACCCTCCATGTCAGCATCAGCCCGAGCATAGTTTAATAACTCATCATCAGAAAAAGTACCAGGTATTTTTAAAACATTATCATTCGGTGTTCTGCTCCAAATACCTTTTGAAAAAGTGGAAGCAAATGATTTTTCTACGCGATTCATATTTTTAAATGAAACCGGAGCAATGGAATTTTCAATACTCAGATTAATATCATCCTGCGATTTATCTGCAATTGGATAAATAGGATTATTGTGATAAATGGTATTGGTGATGTATGGAGAAAATCCAATTACGGCAATTCCAAAAACAAATCCTGAAACAGTTGTTATCAAGATTTTTTTAATAGCCGAATAATTCTTGTGATAAAAAAACAAAATAACTGCACCTGCCAATAAAATAAAATCATAAAACGGCATTGTGAATTTAAGATTAACCGAAACAGAAATAAGTACAGCCAAAAGAATAGTGTAAATATTGTTTGAAGAATAAAACAACAAACCACTCAACACAATAATAGTAGTTAGGGCCATAGCCACCTGACCATCAACATAATTACTGGTACTTTGATAAATCCATACAGGGTTCGTAACAGTTAATAGCCCAATAAAAAACGAAAGGAGAAAATTAAATTTCAAATACTGGTGCAGCAAAACAAAACAAAATCCAAATGCAATGATGAACCACAAATAATTAAAAACTTTAATGCCTTCAATTTTTCCTGTTAATGCGTACAATGAAAATGAAGCAAACCATGCACCGCGCGGATAGTGATTGATAAAAATATTATCCACTTTTAAAGAATTGTTTAATGTTTCATAAAATGGATTCCAACCCTCACTCATTTTAATAATTGCTTCAAGATGATATGCCTGTCCATCCCACGAAACATCATAAAAACTTAATGCAATTTTGTTAAACAACACAAATAATAGGAGGGAAGTACCAATTGCGAAAACAAAATTTTTATTGGATACTTCTAAATATCGTTTGCACAAAATCCATGATGTAATAAAGGCAAGCATAAAAGAAACCGGAAATACAATTGTAAAACCCGAAATATTTAATGCAAAAAAAATAGTGGTAAAACCAATGCAATAAAAAACAAGAAACAACAATAAACATGATACCGAAAAAATAATTTGATTAATCGTTCGCATGAGCTAAAACTAAAGTGTCATAATTTTAAAAAAATAAATTCTATTAATAGATATTTTATTATCCCACGAATATAAACTGATATTAATTTGTTCCCCTGCTCGGAAGGTTTGTAACCATGCTGCGAAATAACTTAACAAAATTGATATTACGCAAAACATACTACGGCCAGGCAGATGCAGTTACAACAAACCCGCGTTTGGACAAACCCGCAAATACAAACCAGCCCCATTTGTATTCTTTTCCCCAAAAAAATTATTAATTGCTTATGATATTTTTGTTGCCGCCCCGCAATGACCGACGAAGACTACAAACTACTACTGCCCACACTACCCACCGAACCGGGAGTGTATAAATTTCGCGATGGCGAGGGCAAACTCATATATGTTGGCAAGGCAAAAAACCTTAAAAAGCGAGTTAGTTCTTACTTCAACCGCGAACACGAAGCCAACAAAACCACCGTGATGGTCAAGACGGCAGCATCACTCGAGTTCACCATTGTCAATACCGAACAAGATGCATTGCTGCTCGAGAATAATTTGATTAAAGCATTTCTGCCACGCTACAATGTATTGCTGAAAGATGGGAAAAGCTATCCGTTCATATGTATTAAAAAGGAAAACTTTCCTCGCATATTCATGACTCGTAAAGTCATAAAAGATGGCTCCGAATATTTTGGTCCTTATACTTCAATGGGTCGTGTGAATGTGCTGCTCGATACAATAAAAATGTTGTTTCAGTTGCGCACTTGTTCGCTAAATCTGATTTCTAAAAGCATTGAACATAAAAAATTTAAAGTCTGCCTCGAATACCACATTGGCAATTGCAAAGGACCTTGCGAAAGTTTGCAAACCGAAGACGATTACAATCAAAGCATACAACAAATCCGCAATCTTTTAAAAGGGCACCTGCGGCCGGTCAATGATTTTTTAAATGATGAAATGAAAGTGCTTTCAGAAAGTTATGAATTTGAAAAAGCCAACCTTATAAAACAAAAACTCGATTTACTGAAAAACTATCAAAGCAATAGCACGGTAGTGAATACTGATATTAATAATGTGGATGTATTCGCATTTGTTGAAGACTATACCACTGCTTTTGTAAACTACATGAAAGTGGTAAATGGTTCGGTGATTCAAACCAAGACCATTGAACTGCACAAAAAAATAGAAGAAGAAAAAGAAGATTTACTGCAATTAGCCATAACAGAATTGCGAGAACAATTTATAAGTGAATCCGATGAAATCATTGTGCCGTTTATAATTCCTTCGCCATCAGAAAAAATAAAAATCACCGTACCGCAAATCGGCGATAAGAAAAAATTATTAGAACTGGCTGAGAAAAATGTTGCCTATTATAAATTGAATCTGGCTCTGAATTCAACGGGTAAAACCACTCCATCGGAACGAATTTTAAAACAACTTAAAGAAGATTTCAGGCTTAAAGAAATGCCGGTGCACATCGAGTGTTTTGATAATTCAAATTTTCAGGGAAGTTTTCCAGTTGCATCAATGGTGGTTTTTAAAAATGCAAAGGCGGCAAAAAAGGATTATCGACATTTCAATATTAAAACGGTTGAGGGGCCAGATGATTTTGCCTCAATGGAAGAAATTGTTTATCGCCGGTATAAAAGAATGACAGAAGAAAATCAATCGCTTCCGCAATTAGTAATTATTGATGGAGGAAAAGGACAGTTAAGTGCTGCAGTTACAAGTATTGATAAATTAGGATTGAAAGGGAAAATGGCGGTGTGCGGTATTGCTAAGCGATTGGAAGAAATTTATTTTCCTGATGATACATTGCCGCTTTATATCAATAAAAAATCAGAAAGTTTAAAACTCATTCAACAAATACGAAATGAGGCACATCGTTTTGCAATCACATTCCATCGAAATAAAAGAAGTAAGGATGCTATAAAAACTGAATTAAATGAAATTCCAGGAATAGGAAAAGCAACTGCTGAAAAATTGCTTAAATACTTTCATTCAATTGAAAAAGTAAAAAATGCAAAGGCAAATGAAATAATTGGACTGATTGGAAAATCCAGAGGCGAAAAAGTGATCGCACATTTTCAATTACAAAATGAAATAGTAATGGAATAAAAACAAAAGAGCCCCGAAAATGTTCGAAGCTCTTTTAAACCATTTATAAGTTTTAAATTTACAATGACCAAAGGTCATGTTCCCATTCAAACATTTCCTGTTTTATTTTTTCCGCTTCCATCAAAGCATCAACGCCTTGCTTATAATCTTGAATTTTCCGATCAAGAACATTTGATTCTTTAATTATATAACTTCCAAACAAACGACCTTCAAAAATATCGTCCCAACTAAACCGAATTGCGTCATTCTTTGGATTAAAAACATCCTGTTTAACCAATATTTTTCTAAAATCAGGATAATAAACCCAATACAAAGCTAATTCTCCAGCATCCGGGTCAGTATAAATTGGGGCAATTCCTAAAATTCGAACTTGAAGAGTAGATGTTTCTTTATCAAAAAACCAATCTTCTTTTACTCTGAATTTTTTAACTGAGTTCGGGTCAAATTCATTTGTGACAATTGTATCATGTGTATAGTTACCATCAATATCATAGAGAGCAATGGTATCAATACTACCGGTTTTCTTTAAAAAAGCTTCAGGTGTTAATGGTATTTTAAAATATTCATCATCATAAACAACTGAACCTTCCTTAATTGCATCATTAAATATGGTTATTAATGGCTTCATATCCTTCCAATCAATACCTTCATATTTAAATGGTAAATTTATTTTTTCCCTTGAATCAATTACTCGCCAAATTCTCTTTTCCATAAAAACATCTGATTCACGAATATGATCATAAGGAATAATTTCTCTTTCGGAAGGAGAAAAACGGTCATAAATTCGATCACGAGGCGCTTGTTCTTCCGTCGTTCCCTGTGCAATTGACGAATTGCAAAAAGTTAAACCTAAAGTCAAAACAATTAATAACGAAGTTATTTTTTTCATGATAGAAATTATTTAATGAAAATTTAAAAACTAACGAATTTCAATCGGAATACTGTTGATTGAACGAACAGTTCCATCAGGGCCTTTTGCACGAACTTTTCTGAAAATGAATTGATCTCCTGGTTTACATGTCTTCAAATAATCCGCAACTGCACCATTAAATTTAGCTCCGGTCATTGGAGCAATTTTAGCATCCTGTCTTTTTGCTATGTAAACACATTCGTAAGATACTACATCAAATCTAACGCCTTCGAAATAAAAGTCTTTTAAAACCGCCCCTATTCCTTGAACTACTCGAATTTCTCCGGTTTTCATATCACCTTCTGATTTTCCACCTATTTGCGCAACCGGATCTGGAATTCTTTTTATAACAAATTCAGAAGCTCCAACTTGAGTTGTTTTATCCTGATCTTTTACTGTAACAGTAATTTTTACTTTCGAATTTACCATACTGGCCGGCATGTTTGCAACATACTTTCCTTTGCTTCCTGTAAATGATCCTGCGGATGCAGATGCAGTTAATTTATCCGCAGAAAATCCTGGAACTGAAATTGAAAAAGGATTTGGAATACCTGCATATATCAAATTCAGGTTATCGGGAGCAATGACACAAGATCCTTTTGCCGTAGTATAAGCAGCTTCAAAAGGATAGTAAAGTGGGGAACCATCGGGTCCTGTAATCATTACAGCCCCTGAATATTTTTGTTCTCCTTCGCCACTTGCCATTGTCTTGTATTTACCCATTCCATTCTCAATTAATTCCAATTTATTTCCACCGCCATTTACTGGGTTAACTTTAGTTTCCTTATAAGCCGCATCTGGACCATCACCTTCTTTAACGGCATTGCTGTTTAAAGCGCCAATTAAAATTGTAGGATCAGATGTAGAATTATAAGCAGCTACAAAAATATCAGCTTTATATTCTTGACCTGACATAATGTAGCTTGAAGGAGCTATAACTTTAGCAACCATTCTATCTACCTTAATATCTAAAGCATTAATCTGGCTCAGCAAATAGTCAATAACCTGGGCTTCAGAATTTTTTGCATCGTTCTGAAATTTATTTAAAAGTGTAAGACATGCAATAGTAGGAACCATATGAAAATTTGCCTCTTCCCATGTTTTAGTTTCTCCTTCCTGCCCTTTGATATTTTCCATAATATTTAATGGCATCTGGCTTTCAAAATTCTTTTTATCCTCAGGTTTATCAATTAACGCAAGAAGTTTTGCTCTTGTATCAACAATTGCCTTTTTTAATATATCAGCCTTTTTACCTTCTTCCAACATAAGTCGTGTAGAAACATCCAAATTTTTATCATCACTTAAATGACCTAATTCTGGTTTCCAACCCTTCATTTGCTTCTGTTCATTTTTATCAATCCATCCTCCGCTTCCTTCAACTACCTCATCCATGATACCACTAATCATTGAACATAATTCATCTACATACTTTTTTGCTAAAGCCGCCTTATTATAAAATGGTTCAGCCTTCGCCTTTTGAATCTCTAGTTGATCTTTAAAGAACTTCATTGATTTGTCGTTCTTTGAATTTACAGAAATGTTAGAATTGTTAATACCCTGATTTACAACATGAAAGGCATTTAGAATTTCTGCTGACACATTCATAGCAAGAAGAGCAGTCAACACAAGATACATCATGTTGATCATCATCTGCCGGGGTTCCTTTGGAATTGACATTATTTATGTTTGTGTTTTTTTATTAGAAATGAATTGCTAAAAAATTTATCGTGAATTTGCTCCACCCATTTGCATAGCAGAAAGCATGTTTCCGTAAATTGAATTTAAATGTCCAAGATTTTTTGCCAAGCCGTTCATTTCCGTTTTATATTTCTTAGTATCTTCTACAGAATCATTTAAATTTTCCATAGCATTTGAAAGTGTTCCATAAAATTTATTCATCGTTTTCAAATGGCTGTTAGTATCTTGTAATTCCAATTCATAAATAGCATTCAATTGAGCAAGATTTTTTGAAACCTGTTGTACCTGTTCATGATATTTCTTAGTTTCATCAGCACCTGCAGATAATAATTCAGCTGCATTTGTTGCTTCATTATATGCCTTTTTCATTTCAGTCAAAGCAGCAGAAGCTTCCTTCGTTTTTGCAGTATATTCCCCAGTTGCTGAAGCTGCATCACTTACATCAGAAAGTTTCGAAAGATTTTCTCCCAGCTTATTTAAGTTATCACCTAAGCGACGAATTAATTCTTGGTCAACATTCGCAGTTTCTAATAAATTATCAAATTGCTGTGTTAATGTACCATGAGTTGCCTTATTGTGTTCTTTAATTAATTCCTCTTCATCCGGAGCCAAATCAATTTCGGGATAAATTTTTTCCCAATAATAATCCTTATGCGGAGGAAGTATTCCCAAAAGGGCAAAAATAAATGCTTCAGTACACATACCAACAATTAACATTTCGCTAGCAAAATTCCAATGTTGTAATTTGAATAATGCTCCCATTAATACAACAGAAGCTCCTAATCCGATAATGAGATTTTTAATTCTTTTACCTTTTTCAGTCTCGAAAAAATGCGCGAGTTTGTTCATTTTTGAAAAGTGTTTATTTAGTTAATTAGTTATTATTTATTTGGTTTAATGCGAATTTGTAGTGTGTTGAATTGCAATTCAATAGAAAATAACATAATAAAAATGTTAATCATTTATTGAACGACCTAAGAATGTAATAGTATTTCGAAATCCAACATAAGCTTTCGCTGAATCCTGATATTCATAATTACGGACACCGGTTTGGCAGTAATAAGCAATGTCTTTCCATGAACCTCCTCTAATAACTTTCCGCTTAAGAGTGGGTGCATCAGAATTTTGGGCGTTATATTGTATATCCGGATCCAAGTCCCAAACAAATGAATAGGAGTTTTCATAAAAAGCAGTTGAAGTCCATTCTGATACATTGCCGGCCATATTATATAACCCATAATCGTTAGGAAAGTATGCATCAACTTTTACTGTATAAAATCCTCCATCATCTGGATAATTACCCCGACCAGGTTTAAAGTTGGCAAGGATACACCCCTTTTTATTTCGCATATAAGGACCACCCCATGGATAAGGGGAAATATCTCTTCCACCTCTTGCTGCATATTCCCATTCAGATTCATATGGAAGACGAAACTCATCGTTTATTACATCACCTAATTCTGTTCGGTAATCATTCCAGAAACGAGTACGCCATTTTGAAAAAGCAGTTGCTTGTTTCCAATCTACACCCACAACAGGATAATTATCAAATGCAGGATGCCAGAAATAATTGCGAGTCATAGGTTCATTATAAGAATATGTAAAATCATGAACCCAACATAATGTATCAGGATAAACATTTACTATTTCAGACATAATAACAGTGCTACGATCAAAATCTGAATTATGGGGATTAGATCCGGAGGTTCTGTTTTCTTCCTTTGCAGCAGTTTTAAAATCTACCCAATAATATACATAGTTCAAAAGTTTTGTATTTATTTCCTTTCTTCCTAAAATTCTTTGATTTTCAGGAGTGTACATTGATGAAAGCTGATCTTGAATTTCCTCATCTTCCCAATCTATTTTTTCTCTGTAATTAACAGCATTATCATCAATTAAATAATCGCCACCAAGAATTTTATGTGCAATCGAATCTTTAACGAATTCAACAAACTGACGATATTCATTATTGGAGATTTCAGTTTCATCCATAAAGAAACCTTGAATAGATATGGATTTAGGTTTTTGAATCAAGGCATTATTAATGTCTTGATCACTTTGGCCGATGTGCAAAGTACCAGATGGAATATAAATCATTCCGTAAGGAACTATCGTATTCCATTCAGGCCGGTCTAGGGAACCGAGAAGTTGCCCATTGTACCCACCATTGCAAGCAGCAAGCAGGAACACTAACCCTATTAGGAAATACCTTGAAATCTTGATCATGGTTCGTGGTTTAATCACTTATCGTGTAGAGGTTGTAACTATAGAATTTTATTTATGGGTGGGTAAAAATAATTATTTCATCTATCTAACCAAATCAATTTTTTTGATGGTGCTTTTTGAGTCAGACGCATTTTAACGGAGATTTCAGATAAAAGGTTACAATTCTGTGACATTATTTTAAAACCTAGGAGTGAAAATTATTTTTTCAGGCTTTGAGGGCTTAGTTAAACTAACAGAATAGTGAAGCATTAACTCATGGCTTCCATCATTTGCTGCTGATAATTTTGAAATGGAATATTCATAGGCATAACCAACTTCAAAGTTTGGGTTAAGGGTAACTCCAATAAATCCAATTATTGCATCAGGATTTTCTGAACTGATTCCTCTGTATCCTGCCCCAATCCAACCAGATTTTTTATATCCTAAAAGAACTGAACCTTCACTTTGAAATTCATTGAAGTTATATTTTACAAATGCTGAAGGCTTAATGCTTATTGTTTTCTCTCTATTTATTAGGAATGAAATACTTCCGGAAATATTTCGCACTTCATCAATAGATAGTTTTCCGGTAGTTGCTGAATATTTTAATGAGGGATTTAATAAATGTGAACCTGCAATTCCAACATTCATTATTTTATTGAGATAAAAAATTCCTACTGAAAATTCTGCTGAAGTTGATGAAACAGAATTAATAGGAAGTAAACCGTCGTTATGGTTGATTATTGAACCAGAATAAAACCCATCTGGTGCTCGAAGCATTGTTCCATCAATTGTGGATTGGATGATTCCTCCTCGAACGCCAACTCCAAAACGATGATTGTTATTCCCTGTTATAAAGGAATAGCCAACCATTGCAAAAGTGTTTCGTTGCACACCTTGCTGACTATTTAAAATTATTAATCCTAATCCTCCATGAAGATTTGGTATGTATGAACTAAGATTAAGTGCCTGTGCTGTTGGATGACCGGAAATATTCAACCACTGTGTTCGTCCGATTGCTGAAGCATTAATGGATTTAGTAATTCCGGAAACACCTGGATTATAAAATTCAGGGTTCAAAGAACCATAAGCAAATTGTGGAATTTGTTGAGCGAATGAAAATTTTACGCTACAGAAGAAAATTAATATTACAAGTTTTAGTAAAATCTTTTTGTCAGTCATTATTATGTTCAGAAAAATAAAAATAAACTATTCAGTCTGAATTCCAAATGCATCTAATTTTTTCAATAATTCTTCAGCTGAATTAACAGGTTTGTCACAAGAATAATTTCTGCATAAATAGAAGATTGAAGTGTCAGAAAATTGTTTGTCTTTCAATAATGGAATTGCAGAATTCTTTTTTTTAGAAGCAACCAGAATATTTATTGGAAGAAAATTTTTATTTAATTCTTCACCATTATGAATTGAATTCTTTCCTGTAATTACAATTTCAGTGAATCCAAAATCAAATGTATTCAAAGTCATTAACCAATTTCCAAATGAGGAAGAAAACTGAGTTGCAATGTTTTGAATTTTAGAATACATATTAATAGCAATGTCTCGCCAATCTGATTTGTCGAATAGCAATCCGAGTTTGTAAAGGTTTTCGGCCATCATGGAGTTTCCGGATGCAATGGCATTATCAAAATATTCCTTCTTCCTAATAACAATATCATTTTGCCAATCGGGAGTAAAAAAGAAAAGTGTTTCATTGGTGTCTGAAAAATGTTCGATTACATAGTGAGCTAAATCATTTGCTTTACTCAACCATGGAATTTCGAATGTCAATTCGTAAACATTAATGCATGCTTTTATTAACGATGCATAATCATCAAGGAAGGCTGGGTTTTTTGACTCGCCATTTTTATAGTTGTGATGAAAAGCATACTCATGTTCATCATCCTTCAGTTTTTCAAAAAGAAAATTCAAAGTTGAAATAGCAGCTTCCGCGTACAATTTATTTCCGGATGCTTTTGAAGCATTTGCATAGGCAGAAATCATTAATGCATTCCAGCTCAAAATAATTTTATCATCTAAAGCAGGACGAATTCTTTTTTCTCTTTCCATTAACAGCTTCTTTTTTCCTTCTGAAATAATTTTTTCTAACCCGGATTTTTCAATTCCATTTGTTTTAGAAAACTCTTCATTGCTTTTTTTAACATTCAAAATATTTTTTCCTTCCCAGTTTCCTTTTTCAGATACATTATAATAAGAACAAAAAATTCCTGTATCTTCTTTTAAAATATTTTCAATTTCTTTTTTATCCCACACATAAAATTTTCCTTCCACTCCTTCTGAGTCAGCATCCAAACTGGAATAAAATCCTCCATCCGGATTTTTTAATTCGCGATTGACAAATGCTAAAGTTTCATCAATAATTCTCAAATAATTTTTATCTTTAGTTAGTTTGTATGCATCAGCATAAGTTGATACGAGCAATGCATTATCATAAAGCATTTTTTCAAAGTGCGGCGCCAACCATTTATCATCTGTGGAATACCTGGAAAAGCCTCCGCCTATCTGGTCATAAATTCCACCATACATCATTTTGTCTAATGAAAGACGAACTTGTTTTATTGCACTTTCATTCTTCGTAAAAAAATAATATTGCATTAAAAAATTCAAACTGTAAGTGGATGGAAATTTCGGCGCGCTACCAATTCCTCCTTCAGTTTTATCAAATTGCTCTTCTAACTTTTTAAAGGCCTGATGCGAAATTTTTGCATCCGAAATTTTTGTCTGATACTTATTTAACAAATCATTTCTTCCCTGCATCAATTCGGTTAAATCATTCGACTGATTGATGATTTCATTTTTCCGTTCGTGCCATGCCTGCGATATTCCATTTAAAATCTGAATCCATCCCGGCCGGTTGTATGCAGGTTTCGGAGGAAAATAGGTTCCGCCATAAAAAGGTTTTAATGCCGGAGTAAGAAAAACATTCAACGGCCAGCCTCCACTACCGCTCATTATCTGAACGGCTTCCATATATATATTGTCGAGGTCAGGTCGCTCTTCGCGGTCAATTTTAATGTTGATGAAATTTTCATTCATGAACATTGCCACTTCTTCATTCTCGAATGATTCATGTTCCATTACATGACACCAGTGACAAGCCGCATAACCAATACTTACTAAAATTGGCTTGTTTTCATTTCGTGATTTCTCTATTGCTTCATTACTCCACGGAAACCAATTGACAGGATTGTGCGCATGTTGCAACAGATACGGACTGCTTTCATTAATAAGTTGATTTGTAAATTTTTTTTCAACTGTTTCCATCCTGCGAAGAAACAATTTTATACTTCAAGCGAAATGATATTTTTATTTCTTCTTTTTCGAAGCAAGAATATATTTTTCAATTGCCATGATCATAGATGGTGATTCAATTGAAGGAGCTATAATATCGCAACGCAATTTTGCTTCTGCAATTGCTTTTAATGTCAATGGACCAAATCCGCCAATCACCTGGTTTTTTTGTTTGTAGTCAGGAAAATTATGTTTCAATGCATTTATGCTCGTTGGTCCAAAAAATATCAGCGCATCAAAATCCAAATCTTTCTTCTTCAGTTCAACAGGAACTGTATTTAAAATCATCGCTTCAGCAAATTCAATATTACTCTTCTTCAAAAAATCAGGAATATCTGATTTATGAATATCGGCGCACGGCACTAAAAATTTTTCGCCTTCATTTTTATGATGCAGTACCACTTTAAAAAAATTTGGCAATGAACCATCACCAAAAAAAACTTTGCGCTTGCGATATAAAATGTATTTCTGTAAATACAAGGCTACTGATTCGGTCATGCAGTAATACTTAGTTTCATCAGGCATGCGAATTCGTAAACTTTCGCACAAACTAAAAAAATGATCAATAATATTTCTACTGGTAAAAATCACTGATTGAAAACTGAGCGGATTAATTTTATAACGACGAAACTCTCTGTTTTCAATCCCTACTAAATGAATAAATGGTTTGAATTCAATTTCAACTTTATACTTCCTGCACAATTCATTGTACGGATTTTTATCGTTCTCTGGTTTAGCCTGAGAAATTAAAATTGTTTTTATTGGTCGAGGTGGAATTGTTACAAGTGGCGCTTCAATAACTTTTTTAGGTTCAATAACTTTAGAGCCTTTTTTGCTGAAAGTTTTTTTTACACGCGCAGCCGCCTTTGAAATTGAATTGGTGACCTTCTTTATTTGCTTCTTCGTTTTTGTCAACTTCATTCAAAGTTTTTTTCACAAATCAGTTACAATCCTTTCGCCCATTCCTTCACCAGCTTTACAAATATCACGAAGGGCGCTATTTCGAGGGTGCAAATATAGACGAGAAAGTGAAACTTATGCTTGGCGAAATAATCGCCGCCAATGCTGAATCCGCGAATGTATCGGAACAAAATAATAGCGACCATCAATATAAAACTTACAGGAATTGCGAACTGACTGATTGTATTTGGAGTGAAAGTAATGATTAATAAAAATGGCAACAACAAAACTCCTGTAACCCGATTTAACTGCACTTCGTTGAACTGATAAAAATTAATTTCTTTTTTAAATGGAAATAAAACTCCTGCAATCCGCATGATGCCGAAGCGCATGATTAAAACAGATGCGGCAACAATTAATGATGCACATAACAACCACCAATAAGGAGGGAAGAATTGAAAATGATAAGCAATTAAAAAAAGATAAACACCCATAATGAGCGTTGAATTTAAACTCAATAGAAATGTGCCAAGTTTCACGATTCCAAAGTTGTCACGAAAAATTTGTTGATTGATTCCAATGGGTTTGAATATCTGAAATACTTCACTGAACTCCCTCGCATAATTCACCCGAAGGAATACTAACAAGACGGTTAAAACCAAAAGCAGATAAAACATCCACGATTTCCATTCATCGTTTCGCTTGCGGACAATAACTTCTTCGTCAGCTTTTTGTTTTATGTTTTGAAAAACTGAAACCGGATTTTTTAATTTCCATTTGTCTTTTGGCTTGATGGAATTATCTGTAACAGTCGGGATAACAAAATTCAGAAAATGATTTTGTTGAATTGCTTCGTGATGAACAACGGAAGAAGAATTGTTTGATTGATGATTTGCAGAATCTGGTTGCGCAAAAGAAATTTTATTGAACAAGAATGTGCTCAGCAAAAAGAAAAATAAAAATTTGAGTTTGAAAAAATTAGAACTCATTGATGTATCCGAAATGAATTTTTGCTGAACGCAATTGTAATGGATTTTCTTTTTCTTGCCCCACTGCATAACTGACACCAAAGATGCCTGCCTTTGTTTGAAAAGTCAAACCGGCTCCCACGCCTTTTGGAAAATCAGTATAAAAATTATTTGGCAACTGATGTTCGATGTAAGCGAAGTCGGCAAATAAAAACAAGTACGATGTGCGCTGAATCAGGTAACGATACTCTGCCGTAAACACATTGTACCACGAAGCATAAACCGACTGTTCATCAAAACCACGCAACAATCTGTGGCCGCCAATGCGATACAATTCATTCTGAAAAATATCGGGAGCAATCAACGACTTGGTTTGAAAAGATAATTTCAAAACCTGCGTGCGCGAAATGGAAGTGTACTTATCTGCCTTCGCCAATAATTCGTAGCGCAATGATTTTTTAGGAAGCGAATCGTACAGCGAACTGAAATTAAAATCGGGTTCGTTCAAATCTGTGAGTTGTGTGATACTTGGATTGCGAATCACTTTTCTGTTACCAACTGCGGCTGATGCAAACAGATACCAGCCCTTGCGTGGACTCAATCTGAAATCTAATTTTTCGTAAGCCGCTTCCAATCCATAATAAGTAACCGACAAATCAATTTGTGATGGAAGTATGTGCGATTGTTTTATTTCAAAAGTATCAACAGACAATAATGACGATGAAGTGTTTCGCACAAAACCCTTGATGTAATTTCTTCCGCTGAATAAATATTGCAGCCCAATTTCCTTTTTCACATCAATGTAAAAAGTATCGTTCTTGTTTATTTCAAATCCGAGATTGATTCCGAATGGCTGCTGTAACAGATATGGATATTGTAAAGCAGATTTGAATTCGGTACTGCGCGGTTGCAGTTTATCTAAACTCAGAGTAAGTCGCTCGCCGCGCCCCAACACATTCCACATATCGAGCGAACCCTGACCTGTAACAATCACTTTTCCGGAAACACGATTGTTGGGCAACACACCAATCACTAAATCGAACTTGCTTGCATTTCTGTTTTTCAGTTGAAGAATGATGCTCGCTTTATCATCGTTGAAAATAATTTTCGCTGCACTCTCCTGCTGCACAAACGGAATTTCATCCACCTGCTTATTGATTTCGCGAATCAGACTTTCGTTGTATAAATCTCCCGGCTTTATTCCGAGGTAACCGTACAAGTATGCATTCGCAATTTTTACATCACCATCCACCTTAATGCTGTCAATCGAAATCAGTTTTCCCTTGTCAATCATCAATGAAGCACTCAACAAATTTTCTTTCCACACAATGCTATCGAGCCAGATTTTTGCGAATGGAAATCCATTGTTCTCGCAGTAAGTCACCAGTTTTTCTTCAATGGATTTTATTTCCTTGTAGTAGAAATTTTTTTCGATGAACGAATTTGTTTTCAGATTAATGCGGTTCAATAAATCTTCGCTCACATTTCCTTTCGAAAGAAAAGCCCATTCAACTTGCTTATTTAATTTTATAAAAGCAGTGAGATGTGTGGAATCAATTTGCATGCTGTCAAGTGCAGAAAGCAGAAAACCTTTTTCATACAATTGATTGAAAACTAAAGCCAGTTCTTTTTTCGATGAAACAGAATCACTCAGAATATTACGATAATTAATGAGCTTGTGAAGTGCGGCAGTATCTTTGTCTGAAGCAATTACTTTAAAATGAAATAACGGCTGCGCATGAAGGATAGAAAAACAGAAAATAAAAATTGCAGTGAGCACAGCTCTCAACATTCAAAAGTTTTTTTTCAAAATTAATCAGGCAGCAAATCTATGGCAGGTATTTATGTTCACATCCCGTTTTGCAAGAAAGCTTGTCACTATTGCGATTTTCATTTTACCACTACCCAATATTATCGAGATGAAATTATAATGCAGTTGGCGAACGAAATTGAACAGCGAAAAAATTATTTAACCGAACGAACACTCAACACTATTTATTTCGGTGGAGGAACTCCTTCTATTCTGAGTGAAGAAGAATTGAATTTTTTGTTGAACAGTATTCATAAAATTTTTTCTGTTGCTGAAAATACTGAAATCACTTTGGAAGCAAACCCGGATGATTTATCAATAGAAAAATTATTGATGCTGAAAAAAACCGGCATCAACCGTTTAAGCATTGGCGTGCAAAGTTTTAGAGATGAAGATTTGAAATGGATGAACCGAGCACATGATGCAATACAGGCAAAGCAAGCTGTGATAAATGCAGCAAGCGCCGGCTTCAACAACATCAGCGTTGATTTGATTTATGGTTTGCCCACTTCAACATTAGCCGACTGGAAAAAGAATCTGGAGATTGCTGCTACACTTCCTGTTCAACATTTATCGTGTTATTGTTTAACAGTGGAAGACAATACTGCTCTTCATCATTTTATAAAGAAAGGAAAAGTGAGTGAGAAAAAAGATGAAGTGAGTTCTGAAGAATTTCTGATGGCGCACGAATTTCTTGCTGCAAATAATTTTGAGCATTATGAAATTTCAAATTATAGTTTGAAAAATTTTCATAGCCAACACAATAGCAGCTACTGGGAAAACGAAACTTATCTCGGCATTGGTCCTTCAGCGCATTCATACAATGGAATTTCACGACAATGGAATGTGGCGAATAATATTCAGTACTTGAATTCGATGAAGGAAGGGAAATTATTATTTGAGAAAGAAGAACTTTCCATCGAACAACAATTCAATGAATACCTGATGACCCGATTAAGGACTTCGAAAGGAATTTCATTCAAGTACATTGAAACTGTTTTCGGAAAAAATTATTCAGATGAATTGCAACAAAAGTTTTCAGCTTATGAATTTCCAACACACTTTGAAATTCAAAACAACAATCTTCATTTAACGATTGAAGGAATGTTGAAACTCAATTCAATTGTGATTGAATGGATGAAATAAGTTTGCGCCGAAAAAAAAATATTTATGGCAGACAGAAAACAATCCTTCCTCGAAAAATTTACTCCCGATTATAATTTCACCGGAGCCACTGTTACAATGGGCGCTCCCATTTTAGATGGAGAAGTATTGACCAACAACTTTGTAAAAGTTCCGCTCAAAACTTTAAATCGTCACGGATTAATCAGCGGTGCAACAGGAACAGGGAAAACAAAAACACTACAACTCTTAGCTGAAGGATTATCCGCGAACAGTGTTCCTGTTTTAATGATGGATGTGAAAGGTGATCTGAGTGGAATTGCAGCAGCAGGAACTTCAAACGAAAAAATTCAGGAGCGTGCAAATAAAATCGGAGTCGCATATTCTGCTTCAGGATTTCCAACAGAGTTTATGACACTGAGTGAAGAAAACGGAGTGCGGCTTCGTGCAACTGTTTCAGAATTCGGTCCGGTGTTGTTTTCAAAAATGCTCGGATTGAATGATACGCAAACCGGAATCGTGAGCATGATGTTCAAGTATGCAGATGATAAAAAATTGCCGCTGCTCGATTTAAAAGATTTTAAAAAACTGTTACAGTATGTTGCTGATGAAGGAAAAAAAGAAGTGGAATCATTATACGGCGCAGTGTCAACCACTTCAACAGGAACCATTCTTCGGAAAGTAATTGAACTGGAACAACAAGGCGCCGATATTTTTTTCGGCGAAATGAGTTTCGACGCCAATGATTTGTTGCGGATTGATGAAAATGGAAAAGGATTTATCAGCATCGTTCGCTTAACAAACATTCAGGATAAACCAAAACTCTTTAGCACATTCATGTTGTGTTTGCTATCTGAAATTTACAACACTTTCCCAGAAGAAGGAGATTTGGAAGCGCCGAAACTGGTTGTGTTTATTGACGAAGCCCATTTAATTTTTAAAGAAGCAAGCGGCGAATTACTCAACCAGATTGAAAGCATTATCAAACTCATTCGCTCAAAAGGTGTAGGAATTATTTTCTGTACACAAAATCCAACTGATATTCCACAGGCGGTTTTAAGTCAGCTCGGTTTGAAAGTGCAACATGCTTTGCGCGCCTTCACTGCGCTTGACCGGAAATCGATCAAACAGATTTCAGAAAATTATCCGCTCACTGATTTTTATGCAGTGGATGAATTGCTCACTTCACTTGGAATAGGCGAAGCAGCAATAACTGCGTTGAATGAAAAAGGAAATCCAACAATGCTGACAGCCACATTGCTGTGCCCACCATCATCTCGAATGGGAATTTTAAATGATGATGAATTAAATCTCATCAATGCAAAATCAAAACTGGTGAGTAAGTACAGTCAGGTTATTGACAGAGAAAGTGCTTATGAAATGTTACTTCAGAAAATGCAAGATATTGCAATAGAATCAGCGAAAGATGCACCGCCTGCTCCCACAACAAGGGCCGGACAAAAACCCGAGAAGAGCACTTTCGAAACCATTATGAAAAGTCCGGTTACCCGCTCAGTAGGAGTTGCCATTGCAGGTGCTATCACCCGTAGTTTACTGGGTTCACTCGGATTAAAATCACGGAGCAGTTCTTCAAGGAAGAAGAGTAGCTGGTTTTAAATATCTCTAGGTATAAAATAAAAAAGCGGCTGCTTCTTTCAAAACAGCCGCCTAATTTTTCATATGAATTATTTATTCAACAACTAATTTTTTTACTGCCTTTCCGGTTTTTGTATTAACTGTCAGCAGGTAAATTCCTTTCGATAAATCTTTTCCATTTATAGTAAAAGATACTGCATCTTTTAAAAATGTACAATTAATTAATTTCCCAGAAAGATCATATAGCTCATAAGATTGAACGGGTGACTGACGAGAAAGAACTACAAAATTATCAGAAGATGGATTTGGAGAAACTTCAACAGTTATTGAAGCATCATAAACATTTTCGATGCCTAAATACATTCCTGGTAAAGAAAGGGCCTGAACCATTCTAGGAGCAAGATAACCTTGAATAGAATCTATGTAAGCCATTCCTTTTGCCTTTGACATGTTAGGGTTAGTTAATAATCCGCTACCATAAATTGTATCAACTGCGCCATTGGTTAATCCATAAATTGTTCCGAGAGTATGTAAATCATTTATATCAAACCACTCCCAAGGACCAGCCTGACCATTAAAAGGACTAGGTATGAAAACATTCGGATCTGGTTCAACAAATGGAAATAAACCATTATGGCCGTTATTAACCTGATTAGCTCGGGTAGTATAAGGGTCGTTATATGGAATATTAAATACATCGTTATTACCAAATGCATCTGTGCGATTTATTATATCATAACTTCCTGCAACATAAACCACATTATCTCCTGTTGTAGGTACTACAACCATTCCATGTGTATATGGCGCAAAAGGATCGTTAGGAACATGAAAACAAACCATTGGAACATCTCCGTTTTCTAACCAGGTCGAATCACCCATAGCACCTCCCATATTTACTGCCATTGTAATTGCACTTGAATAAGTAGCAAGGTTAGGATAATTTAAAGAAGAATTACCTCCCAAACCTTCAAAATCACCCATTAAAGTTGGATTAACATAAGGGTCACCTGTCATGAATCCGTAAGCAGCCTGATCACTTCCGCTAAGAAATTTTCCACTTGGTAATCCTGCAATCTCTGTATTAAAATTGTTAAGTGTTGCATAGGCAAGTGCAACATAACCACCGGAACCCTGACCACACATTACAATTTTGCTTCCGTCAATTTTGTAAGTTGTACTTGTTGAATCTAAATAACGAACGGCAGTTTTTGCATCTTGAAGCGCTCGATAAACAGCTTGTAATAAAGAACCGGTTCGTATATCCTGACCCGCTGCTCCAACAGCTTGTGGATTCCATCCCAAACGATAATCAATAGAAGCAACAACATATCCGCGACGAGCAAACTGGCGACACATTTCAGCCGAAGCACTATCATTACGGGATCCTGTAGGTGTTTTGTTAAAAAGGATTGGTAAAAAACTTCCTGTATGTAAATAAACAATTAATGGTCTTGAAGAAAGCGTATCTCCGGATGGAGAATAAATATCCATTTTCAAATCCGTAAGAACAGGCGCACCAGTTAAGACCTGAAAGTTTTTTCCATAAGTAATATTAGGTGTTACTGTTACTCCTGTAAATACTTCATTCAGGTACCGTTGTTGTGCGTTTGTATTTTGCATTACTGAAATTGCCAGTAAAAAACAAACAAGTAAAATTCGTTTCATTGTGTTTTAGTTTGGTTTTTGTAGGGTTAAAGCTAATTAATGTTTCAATTACTCCTTTACTTATTTTTCTTCGGTTCAAATAAGAGAGAAAAATAAGCCATTCTACCAATGTAGGGACCACCATAAACTTCATAATGACTATTATTCAGAAGATTGGAAGCGCCGATTTTTACAGTCATAAAAATTTTGGGAATCTCTTTGTTTAATTGCATATCAAGCAACCCATAATTCGGAATAAATCCTGTAAATTGAGGAGAGCCTTCGTAATCAAAACCTTCAACCCATTTATAATTAACACTGAAACCAAAATTATGAATATGCAAATTCAAAAATTCTAAATTGATATTTAAATCTAGGGCATTCATTCCAATATTGAATTTGTTTTCAGGGGTATTAAATGCCGGTATAATTGGGTCAATCGTGTCCTGCTTATTCAAAACATTCCATGAATAGTTAGCATTAAAGCCATAGTGCTTTTTAAAATAATAATTTAATCCGGTAGAAAATCCTTGGGTCGTAACTCCTGCTTCAGCATTTGCGGCTACTCTGTATACCTGTAAATTATCAATTTCATTAGGCAAAAACGAATTGAATTTAACAGATGCTCCTATTTTATATCCGATAAAATTTTTATAGTAACTGTAATAATATCCAACATCAACAAATAAATGTTTGAATAAAATTGCACGATACCCAACTTCAATGGTCTTTACTTGTTCAGGCTTTATGGCCGGAGTATTAAAATATCTGAGGGTATCTAAATTTTTATATAGAAGAAAATTATACAGGGAAGATATAGTTATAAGAGAATCGTATCCTGAAATATTTCCAAGCAGTTTTGCTCTGCCAACATTGTAATATAAATACTGATCAGTTAAAGTTGGATTTCTGATGGCAGATGAAAATGAAACACGGAAAGTGTGCTTTTTCAAAATATAAATGGCAGATGCTGCAGGTGAAAAAAGATAATCAAAGTTTTGATTCTTATCCATTCTGATTGCAAAATTGAATTTCCATTTATCATCTAAAATCTTTTTTTCAAAGCCAGTATAAATTCCGAATTCATTGTTCTTTATTTTTCTTTCTCCGGTATCGACGAAAATTGTACCCTCAGAATTTGGTTTATACAATCTGTAGTTCGCACCTATTGTTATTTCAATAAATTTGGGTGTGAATTTGTATTCGCCATGTAAATGATACAAAGCTGATTTATCAAAAAACATTGAACCCCCTTCACCATATGACTTTTTTGAAATAATTGAATTAAATGCAGAATCAAACGATGCAGTTCCTGGGTGATAAAATGCATGTTCACCTAATCCAATGACAGAATCATTTGCATAATTTGAACAAGCCTGATGGAGTGAATCTAACAGAGGTACTAATTCAGGGTTTTCTAAAAAAACTGCAATGCTATCAATCCAATCTAAATAATGTCCAGGAATAAATTGCGGATAGCCATCTAAAGACTGGATGGTTCCCGCACAATTTTCAGTATAATATTTACTGTAATCTATACCCCAATTTACATCAGTCTTATTTAATTTCTGAAGAAGTAGCGCAGTAAAATAAGCATCATACGAATTCCCTGCATCTTCGTTTGTTGAATAAGCTCTTATAAAAAACTTATCTTTTTTTCTAACCTCAACTCGGTTTTGCAAAAAAAGAATATTCTTTAAACTATAGCGGTTATCCCCCTGATAAACGGTTGTTCCTGTACCGAAATTTGATGAAAAAATTAATTCTGTTTCATTGTGAATTTTGTAATGAAAAGCTGAGGAAAGTTTAAGATTACGGGTGTTGTAATCTACTAAATCAGTTTCGTTATACCCTGTTCGGTAATATCTGTTAAGTCCGGGCTGATTTTTTATTCCTGAATTTCCGGTTTGATCATATTGCGAATTAAATTCATCACCATAACGATTAACTGCATCATACCCGCCGGGGTTATTTACTCCATCAGGCGATTGTTCTGTTGCCGCGTAATTTTTCGCTTCCCAATCATTGGCTCTTAAATAATACAAATTGAGTTTATAGGCAAATTTGTCTTTCCCTGCTTTGTTTTTAATAATATGATCCCACCTAACAGCTGTTTCAAATAATCCGCGCTCTCCTGTTTTTGTCATCACTGAAAATCCCGGATGGTAAAATGGGTCTTTTGTTGTCATGCTGATTACACCGTTAAATGCATTTGGTCCATAGAAAGCTGAACTTGCACCAACAATTAAATCAACTTTTACCACATCCAATTCCGATGCTCCTAAAAAATTTCCCAGCGAAAAATTTAATCCGGGAGATTGATTATCCACTCCATCAATAATCTGCAAAGAACGAACAGGTGATGTACTGTTAAATCCTCTGGTATTTATTACTCTGAAGCCAAGTGAAGCTGTTGTGATATCTACTCCTTTTAATTGCCCTAAACCTTCGTAAAAATTAAATGCCGGTGTTTGCTTGATTGCCAGCAAATCCATTGATTCTACAGTGAGTGCTGACTCACGCTGCTTATCAGTAAGCCGCGAATCCTGAACAACAATTTCATTGAGGGTAACATTGGAAGATTGAAGAAGAATGGAAAGCTTTTTTGTAAAATCATTTACAACTACTTCCTTATTTTCATAACCTAAATATGTAATTACAATTGTTGCAGTTGAATTTCCGGCAACAGTTAATTCAAATTTACCATCAGCATCGGTTTGTGTTCCGTTATTTGTTCCCTTTACAACAACAGTAGCTCCAATAAGTGCTTCATTGGTTTTAGCATCTTTTATAATTCCGTAAATAATTTGCGAAAATCCAGCTTCACTTATTGAAACAAGAAGCATAACGAAAACCAATCCTTTTATCTTATTCAGATAAAATTTTAACATGCGATAATTTGATTCAAAAAAAATTTGCTGTTTTTTCAGAATTAATTATTTATTCAAAAACAACTTTAACAGTGCTTGAATAATCGACATTACTTATTCTGATAAAATAAGAACCGGATGAAAGATCGGCTCTATTGATTTTAAGTTTTGCTCCTGAAAAATCAATGTACTCTAAAACCAACTTTCCATAAATATCAAAAAGCTGAATGGTATTTTGCTTCATTGATGAATTACTAAAATTGATTGTTAAATAATCAGTAGCTGGACTTGGATAAATATTAAAATCACCTGATGTTATTTCAGAAAGTCCGCTTGGTTCACTCACACTTGAACTCTGTGTAGTTGAACAACCATTTGCATCAAAAACAGTAACAGAATAATTACCGGCTGTAAGATTTGTGATATCTTCAGTAGTAGAACCATTGTTCCAGATAAAAGTATAAGGCGATTGTCCGTTTGTAATAGTGATGTTAATTGCACCATTATTCCCGCCAGTTGTTGTCACATTAGTTACACTTGCTGTTGCTGACGGTCCTTGAGATTGATTTATATGAATCGGGGTTCCGGGAGAATAGGTGCAACCATTTGCATCAGTGATTGTTACATTATAAAAACCAAAAGGCAAATTGCTTAGGTCTTCGGTTGTATCTCCATTGCTCCATATAAAAGTACTTCCACTACCCGCAACATTTAAATCAATAAATCCTGAATTTGCACTTGCACAACTAACAGATTGAGAAAAAGAAACAGAATCTATTACAGGAGAATAACTATCTAAATGATGATATAAAAAGTCAGAAACATAAGCTAAAGTTGTATCCATATAAGCCTGATCCCCCAAATATGGTACATGGTCTGCTCCTTCCCACTGATAATACCAGCTGTCAACTCCTTGCGAAAGTGCATATGGATGAATAACAGAACTTCCATCAACAACCATTATAGAAAATATGTTTAACATGTATAGCATAGCATGATCATAAGGGACTGTTCCATCCATTGTTCCATGCATACTACAAACAGGAATATCACCAGGAACAATCCAATTCTTATCTCCAAGCGCACCACACAGATTTACGATCGCTTTTACATTGGAAGCATATCCCGGATTTCCGCTTGTTCCTTCCATTCCTCCAAGAACAGATGTATCTATTGTTGATGGTAACTCCGATGGTTGATTTAAATAAGCTAAGTGTAGTGCGATAAATGCTCCGGCACTGCTGCCTCCTAAAAAAATCTGATTCGGATCAATTTTATATGTGTTAGTTGTGGCAGCATCCTGGCGAAAAAAACGAACTGCTGCTTTACCATCCTGAACTGCACGATAAACCGCATCAGTTGCTGTTGCGGCATTTGGAATAAATCCTTGAATTCCTACACGGTATTCATAAGAACAAGTAACATATCCCCTTTTTGCAAAACTCTCGCAAATAGCCACAACATCAGGATCTGTTTTTGTTCCACCTAAAAAAGATCCCCCATGCGCCATAATTAACATTGGTCGAACAGAAAGTGTATCGCCCATTGGTTCATATATATCCAATAAGAGTGTTACCGGATTTCCATTTACATCATCATTGGCACCGAAAACAATGTCGGAGGTTACAGTCACATTCGAAAATATTTCCTGTTGGTATCTATAACTGCACTGTGCATTCACAAATGAATTAGCAAAAGCAATTATTAAAGCGGTTGTAAAAAGGTGTTTCATGAATTTTTGTTTGTGGCTATAAATCTATGATTCTATTCCACAATAAAAACTTAAGCGAAATAATTTTGACGAAGGGGAAATATTATTTCTGATCCTCTACCGTTTTATCCGGTTGAAAATTCAGATCGGAATTTGATTTTGAGAAAATGGTAGTGGCAGGAAGTGCTTTTTTAAGTTCACTTAAATAAGTTTTACTGACAGGGATAAAACTAATGTCGAGTCTTTTCAATTGTGTTAGGTGTTGAATAGCCCCCATCATTTGCACCACATCAATATTTTGATTGAAACTGAGATTCAGTTGCTGCAGTTTTTTTAAATCGTTGAATGAAGGAGGAAGTGTTTTTAAATCATTCGCTTTCAAATCAAGAATTTCAAGTTGAGTAAGTTTTCCAAAGTCATCGGGTAATACAGTGATAGCATTGTTGCGAA
>BJGQ01000008.1 GCA_014190575.1 Bacteroidota bacterium
TCCCAAAACAGAAATTCAATAGCACCACAAAAATTTGCGGTGCCGTTGAATCCAAAAAATAAAATGAAAAAAAATTTAGGAGTGACTTGTGCTTTTCACAGTGCTGCGACTGTATTGCATGATGATGTCAATGCTGCTGTCGCTGGGATTTAATTTCCCTTGCTCGAGTTCTTCTTTGGCAGTGAGCATGCCCTGGTAAGTTTTTGCTAAATCAAGATTTTCGAGAATCGCTTTCTTGATAGCAGAAGATTCATCTGCGGTTGTTTCGTTGTAAACGAAGCGAACTAAATCATCAGTTGTAAAAGTTTTCATGTATTTGTTATTGATTTTAATTTTTAACGAAGCGATTATTGAATTATTGTGTTGCCCCACTTTAACTCTTCCCAAAGCGGGAAGAGTTAAAACTGAAGCATCATTAAAAAAATTTCTAAGAGTAGTTTCCATTTAATTATTATGCTTAACGGCAAACACTTTTCGATTATTGTGTGTGCCTCAAACTAATTTTACTAAAGGTCACAATGCAATTTTCTTCTCTTCCATTAATCGGCGGATATTGATGAGTCCGTAGCGCATTCTTCCGAGTGCAGTATTAATGCTGACGCCGGTGAGTTCGGCAATTTCCTTAAAACTTAAATCGGCATAATGACGAAGTATGATTACTTCTTTCTGTTCTTCGGGAAGCATATCCACTAATTTGCGAACACGCACATACGCCTGCTCGCGCACCATTGCATCCTGCGCGTTGTCGCCTTCAAATTTTATGTACTTGAAAATATCTGTTCCGTCAGCAGTAGTGACTTTCACTTTCGGGGTGCGTTTTACTTTCCGGTAATAATCAATGCACAGATTATTCGCAATGCGCAACACCCACGGAAGAAATTTTCCTTCCTCGTGATACTGCCCTTGCCGGAGCTTGTCCACCACCTTAATAAATGTTTCCTGAAATAAATCTTCGGCGATATACCGGTCGCGCACAAACATGTAAATGGCTGAAAACACTCGCTGCTTGTGCATTTGCACGAGTGTGGTTAATGCCTGTTCGTTTCCACGCTGGTAAGCTTTAACCAGGGCATGGTCATTAAGGGTTTGGTTGGTTTGCATAATTCTACAATTTTGGATGAACAAAGGGTTAAATGAATTGTAGAATTCAAGCCATGAATTTGAAGCAGGGGTTTAATGATTAACAACGATTAGTAATGTAGAACTTAACTTATAAAACTTCTTGAAATTGAGTGTAGAAGTGTTTCGTTGCTGTGTGAGTTTATCTTTTATTTGCTCCCTCTTACGAGAAGAGTTGTAAAAATGTTGAGCCAAATATCAGATAAAATTCCGAACGACAAAATAAAATTTAAAAAAGACGAGAAAAATATTCTCATCAAAGGTGCGCGCGTTCACAATTTAAAGAATGTAGATTTAGAAATAGGTCGCAATAAATTAGTGGTAATTACGGGGGTGAGCGGCTCCGGAAAATCGTCGCTTGCCATTGACACTTTGTTCGCCGAAGGGCAGCGCCGGTATGTGGAAAGTCTGTCGGCTTATGCGCGGCAGTTTCTGGTGCGCATGAACAAGCCCGATGTAGATTATATCAAGGGATTGTGCCCTGCGATTGCGATTGAGCAGAAAGTTTCCACGCGGAGTTCGCGTTCTACGGTTGGTTCGCTCACTGAAATTTATGATTACCTGCGCCTGCTGTATGCGCGCATCGGAATAACCTATTCTCCCGTTTCAGGCAAGGAAGTGCAGAAACATGAAGTGAGTGATGTGGTTGATTTTATAAAATCACTGAAGGAAGGAGCAACTGTTTTTATTCTTTCGCCGCAGCGAACACCTGCTGATGATGCTCCGTTGAAATTAAAGAAAGCAAAAGCGGAAGCGAGTGTTACACCAGCGCGAACTTTAAAACAGGAATTGAATATTCTGAATCAGAAAGGGTTCGCAAGAATTATTTCGGAGAAAGAAGTTTACAAGATTGAAGAATTATTGGCTGATGAAGCACAATTGAAAACATTGAAAGGAAAAACTTTTCAGTTGGTGGTGGACAGAATTGTGTGGAAGAAGGATGATGAAGATTTACAGTCACGCATTTCTGATTCAGTGGGTGTTGCGTTTTTCGAAGGGCATGGCGACTGCATTATTTTTTATGACGGGAAAGAAAAAAAATTCAGCAACAAGTTTGAGCTGGATGGAATTTTATTTGAAGAACCCACTCCGCATTTGTTCAGTTTCAATAATCCGTATGGTGCGTGTCGCCATTGCGAAGGTTTCGGAAGTGTAATTGGTGTGGATGAAAATTTAGTGATACCGGATAAAAATAAATCGGTGTACGAAGGAGCGATTGCTCCCTGGAAAGGTGAGAAAATGGGTGAATGGTTATCGCTGTTAATCAAGAGCGCCCACAAATTTGATTTCCCCGTTCATCGTTCGATTCGTGAATTGACTGCTGCTGAAAAAAAATTATTGTGGACAGGAAATAAATACTTCCACGGGTTGGATGAATTTTTTAAAGAGTTGGAAAAGCAGAGTTACAAAATTCAGTATCGTGTAATGCTTTCGCGCTATCGCGGAAAAACAACTTGTCCTGATTGTGGCGGCGCGAGAGTGCGCATTGAATCATCGTATGTAAAAATCGGTGGCAAGAGCATTGGCGATTTAGTGGTGATGCCGGTGAAAGTGTTACAGCAGTTTTTTCTGTCGCTCAAATTATCGCCTTACGAAAAAGAAATTTCGAAAAGATTATTGCTCGAAATAAATAACCGTTTGGAATTTATGATGGAAGTTGGGTTAGGTTATTTAACACTCAACCGCATTTCATCCACACTTTCAGGAGGAGAAACTCAGCGCATCAATCTCACCCGCACACTTGGAAGCAATCTCACCAGTTCGCTTTACATACTGGACGAACCGAGTGTTGGACTTCATCCAAAGGATACAGGACAATTAGTGAAAGTGTTACACAAGCTGCGCGATTTAGGAAACACGGTGTTGGTGGTTGAGCATGAAGAAGAAATTATGAATCATGCCGACCAGATTATTGATATGGGTCCGCTTGCAGGCGCGCATGGTGGTGAAGTTATTTTCAGCGGAACATTCAAGGAAATTCTGAAGGACAAAAATTCACTCACCGGAAAATATTTAACAGGTGTAGAAAAAATTACGGTTCCATCCATTAGAAGAAACTGGGCAAAAAAAATTGAGTTCCTCGGTTGCGTCCAAAACAATTTGCAAAACATTGATGTTGCCATTCCACTGAATGTAATGGTGGTGGTTACTGGTGTGAGTGGTTCCGGCAAAACAACTCTGGTAAAACAGATTGCATTTCCTGCACTGTCGCGCGCACTTGGAAATTTTGGTGACAAGCCCGGTGAGTTCAGCGAAATGAAAGCAGTTGATTCTGGTCTTTCGCAAATTGAAATGGTGGACCAGAACCCAATTGGTAAATCATCGCGAAGCAATCCTGTCACCTATATTAAAGCGTATGACTTGATTCGTGATTTGTATGCGAAGCAACGCGGCTCACAACTCAAAGGATTTCAACCCAAGCATTTTTCTTTCAATGTGGATGGAGGGCGATGCGACAACTGCAAGGGCGAAGGAGAAATTGTGGTGGAGATGCAGTTCCTCAGCGATGTGCATTTGTTGTGTGAAGTATGCAAGGGCAAACGATTCAAGGATGAAGTGCTCGAAGTAAATTATAAGGATAAAAATATTGCTGATGTTTTAGACCTGACCGTTGAAGAAGCAATTGAATTTTTTATTGAAGAAAAAAATCTGCACGAAGCCATTCTTCCGCTTGCGCAGGTTGGATTGGGTTATGTAAAACTCGGTCAGTCATCCAGCACATTATCTGGCGGTGAAGCACAACGGGTGAAGCTCGCCTCGTTTCTCGGAAAAGGAAGTTCGCAAAATCCGGTGCTGTTTATTTTCGATGAACCCACAACCGGTTTGCACTTTCACGACATCAGCAAACTGTTACAGTCATTCAACGCACTTATTGAACAAGGTCACTCGGTACTCATCATCGAACACAATATGGAAGTGATAAAATGCGCCGACTACATCATTGACCTCGGTCCTGATGGTGGCGATGAGGGCGGACAACTTTTATTTCAGGGCACCCCGGAAGAAATGGTTGCAACTTGTAATTCGCATACTGCGAATTATTTGAGGGGGAAATTGAATTAAAAATATTTTTAAATTAATACTCTCGAAAAATATTAACAAATAAGAATCTAAGGTTTGTACTTCGACAGCGTCAAAATCTTTTGGGCATCTTCTTCGTGCATCAATCCCTGCAAAGTATAATTCGGATTTTCACTCATGAATTTCTGAACGATTCTCCAACCAACCCAACTACCCGTATTGCCAGGCGCTTCCGGCGGCATGCCGCTTGTATTTGGGGCATCATTTATAAAAATTTTAAAAACCATAGGGTCGCTTTCGTAAAGCAAATTATTTTTCAAATAAAATTTCCAGACTTCCGATTCATTATTATCAAGCCATTTTAAATCTGTTTGTGAGAATCCGGTGAGCAGTGAATCGGGTGTCTGCGGAAGAATGTGTTGCAGCAAGTAAATAATTTTCCCTTTGTAAATCAGTTCGTCAATCAGTTTTTTCCCATCGTCAATGTATGGAAACAGATTGGTGCTCATCACTTCCATTGCATTCGGTACAATGTATTCTTTACGCAACCGGCGAATGAGAAATTGCGGAATGGGTGGTTGCACGGCATGATAAAACCAAAAATTTTCACCCATAAAATTATCTAATCCAATTGCCAATAGACTATCACCATAAGTAAATGCACGCGGCCCGTTGAGGTAATATACAACTGTTGGGATGTGTGCCTGTGGGAAATAATAAACGAAGTGTTTAAACCCATTTGTGAGTTGTGCATTGATATCATCCACATTATTATAAACCAGAACAGTAGTATCAAACACTCTCAGGTAGTATGGATTTTTTAAAAACACCACCATCGAATCAGCCATTGCATGCGAAGTATCACTCATAAAATTCATCACAAGAATTTCCTGTACATAGAACCTGAAAAAATCTCCGTACTTGTTGTGCATGCTCATCATGGGAGTATGCGCATCAGCATTGGTGAGGTGTGCAAGTGAGTCAAATTGTTTATCGAAGCGCTCGGTTTTTAAATCCACTTTTATGTTACTGACATCAACTTCATAATTTTTTTTTGAGTTGCAGGAGCAGGCTGAAATAAAAATTGCAAGAGTGAAAAGTGGAATAAAAATTTTGTTCATGAATTTGTTTGATTGATTTTACTCCCCCCTAAAAACCGGCTTCCTTTTTTCAATAAAAGCAGTTACACCTTCCTTGTTATCGGCACTATTACCTGCAATTTCCTGACAGTAACTTTCATATTCCAACATTGATTCTAAATCAGAATTGTAAGAGCGGTTCAGCATTTTCTTTATCAGACCAATTGCTTTTGTTGGTGCGTTTGCATAATAGTCGGTGAATTTTTTTACCTCATTGTCTAACTCTTCCAATTTCACTACACGGTTTACCATTCCCATTTGCATGGCTTCGGTTGCTGTAATTTTTGTTCCCATGGTACTGTATTCAAATGCTCTTGCCAGGCCAACCACTCTCGGTAAAAAAAACGATGAGCCCGAATCAGGAACCAAACCAACATTTATAAAAACTTCAATGAGTGTTGCATTTTCAGCTGCCACAATTACATCACACGCAAGCGCAAGTGAACACCCTGCCCCCGCAGCCACACCATTCATGCGACAGATAATTGGCTTCGGCATATTTCGCATCGCGCGAATAATCGGGTTGTATCTTTTGTCGAGTGATTCTTTAAAACTTCTGTTACCTGCTGCTGCCGCAGCTTTCAAATCCTGACCGGAACAAAATGCTTTTCCGGCACCAGTGAGTACTACCACTCTTACTTCTTTATTTTTTTCTGCTTCCTTCAAAGCATCCTGCAATTCAAAACTCATTTCGTCATTGAACGCATTATATACATCAGGGCGATTGAGTGTGATGGTTCCCACTCCATCTTTTATTTCAAGTAGTATTGTGTTGAATGCCATTGTAAAAATTTTTCGTGGTCGAAAATAAACTGAAAATGGTCACAACCTTTCTGAATAAAATATTTTCAATTTAAATTTCAGCAATTACATTCGTTTAAAATAAATCAAATGAATATCTCACCATCATTAGCAAAAAAAATTGCTGCCTATTCAACTTTAGCTACAGCATTCCTTGCCGGAAGAGAAGAAGCCAATGCACAAATAATTTATACTGATGTTTTTCCGGATGCCACATTTATTCCAACCGGTAGTTCGTACGGTCTTGATTTGAATAACGATGGACAAAATGATTTTAAAATTAAACTTATAAATTATTCCGGTTCAAGTTCTAGCTCAGGCTCAAGTTCTGTAAAGGCGGTTGGAGCAGCCGGACCAGCCGGAAATTCAGTAATGGGGAATAGTTTTTCAGTTTCTGGTTCAAATATTTATCTGGCCAACGCACTGGCAATGGGTGACACTATTGGTGCGAATCAACAATGGAAAGCTTGTTCCAATTCTTCTTTTTCCTCATCCAGTTCAAGTTCAAGCTTTAATGCCTCTATGATTATGGCAGCAAGTGTTCCTTATTATTCAATTGTGCTTGGTAACTGGTTAGGTGTTCAGGATAAATATCTTGGTTTGAAATTTAAAATTGGTGCATCAAATTATTATGGCTGGGCTCGCTTAAATGTTGATACCGTCAATTGGTCTTTCACAATTAAAGATTATGCTTTTAATGCTGAACCTGATAGTCAGATTTTAGCAGGACAATTGTTTCCAACTTCCGCGTCCGAAATTATAACAGCTGATAAGGATTTGTATAAAATTAAAACCGTTAATAACTTACTTTATCTTTCATTGAACAGCAATGAATTCATTGGAGCGAAACTTACTATTTATAATATGTCAGGGGCGGAGATCAGAACCCAAGAGTTATTGGATATTGAAACCCCATTGAAATTGAGAGATATTGGCAAAGGTGTTTATTTAGTTAAAGTTGTGAGAGGAGAAAAGCAACAGGTAAAAAAAGTGGTTGTGAATTATTGATATCAGAACGACAACCTGAAAGCAACAACCTGCAGCATAAAACCAACAAAGTATCCGAGATATACATCGGCATCTTTGTGTGCATTAAGTATTAAGCGACTGGTGCCAACAACACCCGCAATAATTGCAACAAGCATTAATGATAAAATAAGATTGTGTGCTGAAAAAAAAGCATTGCCGAATGCAAGGCCAAGTAATGCACCCATACCTGTTGTGTGCAAACTTATTTTTCGAAAAAGATTAATTACGAATGCTGCGCTTGCTGATAAACATGCACCGAGCATTATTACACTCAATAATAATGGATCGCCGCTATTGCGGAAAACTGAAAAAGCCCAGATGTAAAAAACCAATGTGCTGATGTAAGGAATGATTCGCTCCTTCGCATCGTCCATGATAAATGATTTAATAAATCCGAGTTGATACATCATCAATAAACTGAAAACCGGAAACAGAAAAGTGTTCAGAAAAACTTTGAGTATTGGAATCCAGGTATAAGAACCATAGTTGCCAAACAAAAACGGATTGGTATAAATAACCAATGCAAACGAATAAGTTGGAAGCAACAGCGGATGAAAAATATAAGTAACAAATTTAGCTGCAGTCTTCATCAGAGTTCTCTGCGCAATCTTGCAACTGGAATGTTTAACTGCTCACGGTATTTTGCAACAGTGCGTCGAGCAATGTTGTATCCTTTTTCTCTCAACAATTCAGTCAATCGTTCGTCAGCCAATGGTTTCTTTTTATCTTCCAAATCAATAAGGTCGCTCAGAATTTTTTTCACTTCGCGTGTGCTTACTTCTTCGCCACTATCAGTGCTTAATGATTCGCTGAAAAAGAATTTCAGTTTGTATGTAGCAAATTCGGTTTGCACATACTTGCTGTTCGCTACGCGACTGATAGTTGAAATGTCCATTCCGATTCGTTCAGCAATATCTTTCAATATCATTGGCCGCATTTGTGTTTCATCGCCAGTAAGGAAAAATTCATACTGATATTCCATAATGGTATGCATCACCGAATAAAGTGTATTGTATCGTTGTGTGATGGCATCAATAAACCATTTTGCCGAATCCATTTTCTGCTTAATGAAGATGAGTGCCTCCTTCGATTTTTTATCGCCACTCTTTTTATAATCCTTCATCATTGCTTTAAATCCATTGCTGATTCGCAGTTCAGGAATGTTCATGTTGTGCAATGTGATTTCCAGTTTACCATCGTTGTTCGTAATAAAAAAATCAGGAACAATAAACGATTGTGTGTTGATGCTTTCTGCAAAAGCACTTCCCGGTTTCGGATTCAGGTGAATGATTTCATTCATCACCAGTTTAAATTTCTTATCGTCTATATCTAAATGTTTTTGAAGTTTGTCATAATGTTTTTTTACAAACTCATCAAAATAATCGGTGACCACATGAATAGCGAGCGTATCAATTTCAGTATGCGTTTCTGCTTGCTTTCTTTTCAGTTGCAGTAATAAACATTCTTTCAAATCACGCGCACCCACCCCCGGTGGGTCGAGCAGATGAATAATTTTTAACAGCGCATATAACTTTTCGTAAGTAGTAGAAATGTTTTGCGAGAAACTTAAATCATCCACCATTGCATCTATCGGGCGGCGCAGGTATCCATCTTCATCAATGCTTCCAATAATGTAATGCACTAACTCTAAATCTTCATCATGTAATTCAAGCATGCCTGCTTGTTCTTCTAAGTATTCATGAAAACTCCGCTGAACAGGAATGGGCACGCCTTGTTTTTCTTCGTCTTCAGAATAGGCATCACCACGAGTGCTGTAATCAGCCACTTCATCTTCATCCATGTAATCTGTGATATCTACATCATTGTCGTCAACCGATGTATCAGTTATATCTTCGGTTGAATCATCATCTATGGTATCGTCCTTCTCTGCTTTTTCTTCATTTACAATTTCCGAAATTTCATCTGCTGGTTCTTCGGGCACATCATCTTCACTGTTCACCGATTCCTTTTCATCAGCTTCTTCAGCCACACCTTCTTCCAATGCAGGATTCGCTTCCAGTTCTTCTTTAATTCGTTCTTCCAGATTAGCCGCAGGAATCTGCAACAGTTTCATTAATTGAATCTGTTGTGGCGACATTTTCAAAAACATCTTTTGATGCATTCCTTGTTTAAGCATACTGTCGTTTAATAACCCGACAAAAATATAAAGCAGAAGCCAACCATTTATGCTTTGGTAATAATGTTAGCAGAAAGAATTGGAAATCATTTTGCAATTCTTTCTTTTGCAAAACATGAAGAGATGGTTATCGCTTGCAATTAACTGGCTGACAGTTTTAGTACTTCTTTTCATTCTGGAGAAAGGAATATTTCTACTCTATTTTTTTCACAAGACTTTACAACTTTCGGGTGGTGATATCACAGGTGTTTTCACCCATGGTTTGTGGTTGGATGTTTCTTTAACATCCTATTTGATAACACTGCCTCTCATTTTCTTTTTAATTCAGTTTATGATTGAAAAGAGAATGATGAATATGTTTTTTAAAATTTATTTGCCGGTCATTTTTTTCATCATCGGATTATTGTTCGTTGGCGATTTAGGCATATATGAAAACTGGAGCACCAAGTTAAATGTTCGTGCTATTCAAAACATTTTTCATCCCTCTGAAATGATTGCCTCAGCAGGTGCATCGCCCGTTTGGTTGTATATATTAATAATTATTGCGCATGTAATTTATGGTTGGTATGCAGCGAAATATTTAAGCAAGAAAAAATTTGCATCAGCAATTGGCGGAATCAGATGGTTGAATATTCCATACTTCATATTGATGAGCGGATTTGCTTTTCTTGGAATTCGTGGTGGATGGCAAGTGGCTCCAATGAATGAGAGCAGCGCTTACTTTTCTCAAAACGCTTTTGTAAATCATGCGGCAATTAATACAACATGGTATGCGATTCAATCCATCATCAACATAAAAAAATACGATGAACACAATCCATATAAATTCATTAGTGATGAAAAAGCAAAATCATTGGTGACAGATTTATATCAAACGAAAAATGATTCTTCATTAAAAATATTTAAAACTGAAAAGCCAAATATTGTTTTTATTCAGATAGAAAGTTATGGTGCTGATGTGGTGAAGGAGTTGGGTGGAATGGAAGGACTCACGCCTAATCTTTCAAAAATTATCAGCGAGGGATTGCTGTTCGAAAATATTTATGCAAGTGGTTTTCGCACTGACCAAGGATTGGTTTCAATGCTTTCAGGTTTTCCGGCGCAGCCGAATGTGTCTATTATCTGGAATACAGAGAAGCAGGAAAAATTACCAACCATCACTCAAAAAATAAAACAGAATGGTTACAACACCCAACTGATTTATGCCGGCGATATTTTATTCAGCAACATGAAAGCATTTGTGGTTCACAATGGTTTTGAAAAAGTAATTACCGAAAATGATTTTGCAATTTCTGATAGAACTTCAAAATGGGGTGTATATGATGGTGTGATGTTTCAACGGGCGTTAAAAGAAATCAATGAAATAAAACAACCATTCTTCACTTACATCATCACGCTCACCAGTCACGAACCATACGATATTCCAACCCAACCAAAATTTCCGGGTGATGATGCGAAAGAAAAATTTATGAGCGCTTGTTATTATACCGATCAAACACTTGGCAAATTTTTTAATGAAGCAAAACAACAATCGTGGTATGCCAACACCATTTTTGTTTTGTGTGCTGATCATGGGCATCGTTTTCCGTTTAACCGAGAAGCTTACATGCCAGCAGTTCATCACATTCCATTAATAGTAGTTGGTGGTGCGTTGAATGATAGTTTAGTTGGAAAAAGAATTTCATTAATCGGTTCTCAAACTGATATTACTTCAACATTGCTTCACCAATTAGGTATCAATGCGGATGATTTTATCTGGAGTACTGATCTATTGAATCAATCAAGAAAAAATTTCGCTTACTATTCTTTTGATGATGGTTTTGGGTGGGTGAGCCGGAAGGATACCATTGCATACAGCAACACTTTTAAAAATTTATCGTGGCCATATAATTCAACTGATTCGCTACACTCTTCCCTTGATACAGCTAAAGCTTATCTGCAAACTTTGTTTAATGCTTATCTGAAGTATTGAAATAAATTCAACTCCGATTTATTCTCAATTGGTTTCAGTTACTTTTTTCTTTATCAGTTCAGTGAACTCAGCAAATTCATTTCCTTTAAAATTTTCTTTCGGAAAAATATAGAATGACATTTTACTGATGTAAAGCAGAGTGATGTTTTCGTTCATGGTTGCTTTTAATATTTCATTCCATTTTACGGTTGCTGTTTTATCATCAGCAGTGAGTCGAATAAAATTTTCGGTAACTTCAATATCAATCGGCAGCACATGATTTTTATGTTTTTTGAAAAGCCGTTTTCCCAAGGTGTTCATGATATAAAAATGAATTCCAATTACAAGAATTCCATAAGCAACGAAAGTGTAAATCATGAGTTCATGTCCTTCAATTCCTTTCATCATCATGAAAAGAACACCGGTCCATATCAGCAATATTCCGAACCATAATAAAATGCGACCACGGAACGGATAATTTTTTTTGTAGTGCAATTTGTTTGCCGCCTGCAAATTTTCTGCTGAGTAAGTAAACTGAATGTTAATGGGTAATGCCATGCGGCGAATATAAAACCAGTAGGCAGTTTACAGTACGCAGCAGGCAGATTTGCTGCGCAGGTTTTAACTGCGTACTGTCAACTGCATACTGCCTACTGATTATTATTTTCGCACCATGGAAGAAACACAAGGCAGAACAGAAATAAGTGAACTCGGCGAATTCGGTTTAATAAAATACCTGACAAAGAATTTTGAATTGCAAAATGTAACCAGCAAAGTTGGAGTGGGTGACGATGCCGCAGTGCTCGAGCTTTCTGGTAAGCAAACAGTAGTGACTACTGATTTATTGATGGAAGGAATTCATTTCGATTTAACTTATGTTCCGTTGCGGCATCTTGGTTATAAAGCCATTGTTGTGAATTTATCTGATGTGTATGCAATGAACGCCGAACCACAACAGGTAACAGTTTCAATTGGAATCAGTAACCGGTTTTCATTGGAGGCATTGCACGAATTATACGAAGGCATTCATCATGCATGTGAGCATTACAAAGTTGATTTGGTTGGAGGCGATACCAGCAGCAGCATTTCGGGATTAGTGATTTCTATTACTGCAATTGGTTTGGTTGATGAAAATAAAATTACTTTACGAAGCACTGCGAAAGAACATGATTTGATTTGTGTGAGCGGCGATTTAGGCGGCGCGTATCTTGGTTTGCAAATTTTGGAAAGAGAGAAAAGACTTTTTTTAGAAGACCCGAATATTCAACCCAACCTCGAAGATCAGCAATACATTATTGGTCGCCAATTGAAACCAGAAGCAAGAAATGATGTAATTGAATTGCTCGAGAAATTGGATGTGCTGCCAACTTCAATGATTGATATATCGGATGGATTGTCGTCGGACTTATTGCATATATGTACTCAATCGAATGTTGGTTGTGCAGTATATGAAGAAAAAATTCCAATCTCAGAAGAAGCATACCAGCAGGCGATAAAATTTAATCTGGACCCTGTAACAAGTGCGCTCAATGGCGGCGAAGATTATGAATTGCTTTTCACCATAAAACAATCTGACTTTGATAAAATAAAAGACCATCCTGATTTTTCGGTTATCGGTCACATTACTGATGCATCACTTGGCACTAAATTGATTACCAAAGAAAATAATATTCATGATCTGACTGCACAGGGTTGGAATGCTTTTAAGAAAAATCAGTAAGCCAATATTTTATTTCATTTTAAAATGTTGAAACACTTTTTATTCATCACCACCATTTCTGTTAATCATCATTTTACTTTGTAAAGAAGAAAGTAATGCATGTCCGGCCAATATAATTTACTAGAAACACCAATTGAATATCTGAAAGGAGTTGGGCCTTCACGCGCCGAAACATTAAAGAAGGAACTGGAAATATTCACATTCGGTGATTTGCTCATGCACATGCCGTTTCGATATGTTGACCGTACAAAAATTTATAAAGTGCGCGAGGTGAATCCGCTTTCGCAATATGTGCAGTTAAAGGGAATATTAAAAGACATTGATGTAGCCGGCGATAAACACAAGAAGCGAATGATTGCAAATCTGGTGGATGAAACTGGTACCATTGAATTGGTTTGGTTTGCGGGAGTGAAGTGGATGAAGGAATTGTTGTTGGAAGGAAAAGAATACATCGTGTTTGGAAAGCCATCGGTGTTCGGAAAAAAAATGAACATTGTTCATCCTGATATCACTTCAACTGAAGATGAAAAAAAATCTCCTGCCGGAATATTGCAGCCATTTTATCCTTCCACCGAAAAACTAAAAGCAAAAAGTTTAGACAGCAGAGGAATTTCACGACTCACCCGAACACTCTTTCAACAAGTAGCAGCATCTGACCTTAAAGAAATTATTCCGAAAAATATATTAGAGAAATTTCGTTTGCCTTCACGCTACAATTCATTTCAGCAAGTGCACTTTCCATCAAACGAATATGAACTGGAACGCGCTCGTCAACGATTGAAGTTTGAAGAATTATTTTTCATTCAACTGAAATTATTACAGGTAAAAATCGGTCGTAAGGAAAGTTCGGTTGGTTTTGTATTTAATAAAGTCGGCGATTTTTTCAATCGGTTTTATAAAGAGAAACTTCCATTCGCACTCACTGATGCACAGAAGAAAGTGATTAAAGAAATAAGAGCCGACTTGGTTTCAGGTAAGCAAATGAATCGGTTGTTGCAAGGTGATGTTGGCAGCGGAAAAACAGTTGTTGCACTCAGTGTTATTCTTCTTGCGCTCGATAACGGAATGCAATCGTGCTTCATGGTGCCGACAGAAATTTTAGCGCAACAACATTTTCAATCCATTAAAGAATTGGTGGAAGGATTGGGAATAAATATTTCACTGCTCACCTCATCAACAAAAACAAAGGAGCGGAAAAATATTCATGAAGGAATTTTATCAGGAGAAATTCATTTACTCATCGGCACGCATTCGTTAATTGAAGATACTGTTCAATTTAAAAATCTTGGGTTAGTAATTATTGATGAACAGCATCGGTTCGGTGTGGAGCAGCGCGGAAAAATGTGGACGAAGAATAATAATCCACCGCATATTTTAGTGATGACCGCCACACCAATTCCGCGAACACTTGCCATGACATTGTATGGAGATTTGGATGTGTCAGTCATTGATGAATTACCGCCAGGACGAAAGCCAATTAAAACTGTTCACTACGATGATAGTGCACGCATGCGCGTATTCGGTTTCATGCGCGAACAGATAATGAAGGACCGACAGGTTTATGTGGTGTATCCATTGATTGATGAATCAGAGAAATTAGATTATAAATATCTTATGGATGGCTTTGAAAGTATATCGCGCGAATTTCCATTGCCGCAATTTGCGGTGAGCATTGTGCACGGGAAAATGAAAAGCGAAGATCGTGATTTTGAAATGCGCAGGTTTATAAAACGCGAAACACAAATCATGATTGCAACTACAGTGATAGAAGTGGGAGTGAATATTCCGAATGCAAGTGTGATGGTGATTGAAAGTGCAGAGCGATTTGGTTTATCACAACTGCATCAATTGAGAGGAAGAGTGGGACGAGGCGCCGACCAATCCTATTGTATTTTAATGACCGAACGGAAATTAAATCCGGTTGCACGCAAGCGAATGCAAACAATGGTGGAAACCAATGATGGATTTAAAATAGCTGAAGTAGATATGGAACTTCGCGGCCCCGGCGATATGGAAGGAACACAACAAAGCGGAATATTGAATTTGCGGATTGCAGATTTGGTGCACGATAAAAAAATATTATTAGCTGCAAGAACAGAAGCAGAAATTATTTTAGAAAAAGATGACCACCTGCAATTACCCGAACATCAATCGCTCGCAACATTTCTGTTGCACCAACAACAACGAAAGGGTGGGTGGAGTAAAATCTCCTGAGAAAATATTTTCCTGAAAAATAAAAGTTTGAAAAAAGCAGTTTGAAATTACTACTTCTGCTTTTTCATATTCTTTGGCCAAAGTGGTTTTCCTTTTGATGAAGAACCACTGGTTCCGGTTACTGCTCCATTCATATAAGCAGGGCAAGTAGTCTTTGGGCTGCATGCAATAAATTCTGAACTCATGAATATGATAATGAGCAACCAAAAAATCTTGCGCTGTTTTTTAAGAATGGGCATGCTGTTTTTTTTATTCTGTTACGATTCAAAAGTAGAAAGTTTCTGTTCTTAAAAAATTCCTGTTGAGAACGCTGCACATTGTTAATGTATTGCAATCAATTATAGTTCCAGATAAATAGTTCAGTTGCAATTTCCAAAGAGAAAAAATTTATACTTCTTTGAAACCACCGCAGGCATTGAACCTTAAATGATGAATCGATATTTAATTTCTCACTTCTTATTTTTAATTTATTTGAATCAAGACCGATAGTACAAACCAAAAAAAAAGCATTTCGCTGTTATCCACAGCCAGAGCGGTTTACAGCGAATGAATTAAAAATAATCATTTGAAAAATTGAAAAACACTTTTACATTTAAAGGGTAAATTTTTAATCACCCAAAATTTTTAATCATGAACAAAGGAGATTTAATTAACAAGATCAGCGCAGAAGCGAAGATCAACAAGACACAGGCAGGTGCTGCATTGAATGCATTCATCGGCACTACCATGACTTCATTAAAGAAAGGCGATAAGCTGACCTTGGTTGGCTTCGGCACTTTCTCAGTGAACAAACGCTCGGCTCGCATGGGTCGCAATCCGCAAACCGGAAAGGCAATAAAAATTGCAGCGAAAAAAGTGGTGAAATTTAAAGCCGGAAAAGAGTTCGCTACCAAAGTGAGATAATAAATACCAAACCAAAACCCGGAGAGGAAGCAAGGCATTTTGTCTTGCTTCTTTTCTTTTATAGCAATCTGATTTTATGAATGACTTTTGAGAGTGCTTTATTTCAGTTAAGTTTGCGCACCAATAAAAAAAACAAACTAAAAAAATAATTATGGGAAGAGGAGATAAAAGAACCGCAAAAGGGAAACGCTTTAAAGGTTCGTACGGAATAAGCCGACCACAAAAAGCAGTGAAATCTGCCGCTGTAAAAACTGCTGCACCTGCTGCTGCTAAGAAAACTGCCGCGCCTGCTGCTGCTAAGAAAGTTGCTGCTCCTAAAAAAGCTGCTCCTAAAAAAGCTGCTGCAAAAAAGAAAGCTGAATAATATCAGTTGAAACCCCTTCGAATTATCGGAGGGGTTTTTATTTTATGGAGATAAACGCTCCAGTTTCCAATCACCTTCATTCATAAAAGTATATCGCAGGCGATCGTGCAGGCGCGATGTTCTGCCTTGCCAGAATTCTATCACATGCGGCATAACTTTAAAGCCACCCCAGTAGGGTGGTTTCGGAATATCTTTTCCTTCATATTTTTTTTCCAACTCAGCATATTTATTATCCAGTTCACTTCTATTTTCCAATACTGAACTTTGTGCGGAACACCATGCACCTAATTGACTTTCGCGGGGGCGCGATTGAAAATAATTTTCTGATTCTTCAGTCGGAATTTTTTCTACTCTTCCTTCAACTCTTATTTGTCGTTGCATCGGCAACCATAAAAAAACCATTGCTGCATATGGATTCCAGGTGAGTTCTTTTCCCTTGCGGCTTTCGTAGTTCGTGAAAAAAACGAACGAATTATTTTCTACTCCTTTCAATAACATCACCCGTGCGGAAGGTTTAAAATCCACCATCGAAGTAGCCAGAATAAATGCATTGGGTTCCTGAATTTTTTCTTTCACTGCTTCGTCAAACCACAACTGAAACTGAACGATTGGATTTTTGTCAATCATTGTTTCCAGCAATTCTCCTTTCGAATAATTTTCTCTTAAATCTTTCATGAATATTTTTATTTCTATTGGCAGGTCAAAAGTAATTCTGATATCAGAAATTATTTCTAATGAAAAATCAACTCATCTTTTAATTCAACTGGCGCATAATATTTTTTGAATCAACCATAAATCTAAAAACAAAACTTATTGGTGTATTCTGAATGTATTGCGGATAGTAAGCCGACAAATGAAAACACACTCCGGCCCAAACGGTTTCTTTTTTATTTAATGCACTTGTAAAGCAAGGTTCAAAAATAAAATCGCGTGTGTAGGGTTGTTTGTAATCAAGAAAGGGATAGTTGTATGCGTTTTGAACGAATGTAACCTTGCAGGCAAATGCAATTGCTCCTTCTTTTCCTTTTGAATAAACTGTTGGCTGAATAAAACAGGAGTAATATGAATTTGTCGAATGAGAAATGTACCCTCCGTAATTCGAATTATCGTGTACCAATAAATTTAAATTCATTGAAGAATATCCGGCGCCTCCAAATACATCCCAACTGAAATCATTTTTAACTTTTGAGTAATAACCGCAACCCAAATTGAAACCACCTCCGCGACTACTACTTAAACCGTATGTTATTCCCGGACTCCATCCAATGGTGCCTTTTGCATAACCGCTAAGCGTAGCCGCAAAGTGATTAGTAATGCTGAAACCAAAACCTGTTCGCATACTTGCTAAACCCAAATCAATTGTGCTTTTAAACTGATGGCATGTATCAAACCCAAACATGATTGGTGTCTGGGTATAAAATCTTGAAACTCCACATGAAGAAAAAAGAAAACACAACAAAGAAATAAAAATGCAAATCGCTTTTTGTTTCATGAGTGAAAGTTAACAAGAAGAAATTATTTAGTAAGCACACTTTCATTTTATCTTTGAGAAAAATTTTGTTATGGATTTACCACTCATTAAGAAAAAACTGATTGAGAAAATTCAATCGAGCAATGACGAAATATTAATTGTTGAATTATTGGATATGGTTGAACAACACAATGTGGTAGCAGGTTTATCTGCAGAACAACGGCAAGCATTGAGTGAGCGTATCAGCAGAGTGGAAGAAGGCAATGCAGTTTATCTGAATGCAAAAGAGGAAGCAGAAAAACTCAGAAAGAAACTGAATGATTTATAATATCATCATTGAAAAAGAAGCGCAGCAAGATTTGGATGAATCTGCGCTTTGGTATGAAGAACACAGCACAGGATTAGGATTCAGATTTCTTGAAGTATATCTCGGAGTGATTGACTATCTTGAATTACATGCTGCATCATTTCCATTTATTGAAGGTGATTACCGGCAGGCAATTATGAAATCATTTCCATTTGTAATTGTCTATAAAATTTCAGGAAGCGATGTGAAAATTATTTCTGTGTTTCATACAGGAAGAAATCCAGAGAAGAAAATTAAATAGAGAAATTATTTCTCAAAATGCTTTGCAACTTTTCCAAAGTTCAAAACTTTGGAAAAGTTTATCTACGCAAAAAACTTCCAACATCCAAAATCAAACTTCCAACTTCCTCGTCAATGCGCATCCAACCAATTAGTCCCAACACCAACACCCACTTCAATCGGTACATTCAATTCAATGGCGTGAATCATTTTGTCTTTGATGATGGGTGTGATAATATCCACTTCTGATTTGTGTGCATCGAAAACCAATTCATCGTGCACCTGCAAAGTCATTTTTGATTTGAAGTTTTGCTTGTGAAATTCTTTCTGAATATTAATCATCGCCACTTTAATCATGTCGGCCGCTGAACCTTGAATGGGAGCGTTAATGGCATTTCGCTCTGCAAAGCCGCGCACGGTTTGGTTTGCAGAATTTATATCGCGCAGTTTTCTTCTTCTTCCTAAAACAGTTTGTACATATCCATGCTCACGAGCGAACTGAATGTTATCGCTCATCAGTTGTCGCACACCCGGAAATTTCAGGTTGTAGTTATCAATAATTTCTTTGGCTTCGGTGCGCGAAATTTTTAATCCTTGTGAAAGTCCGAATGCAGTTTGTCCGTATGCGATTCCGAAGTTCACTGCTTTTGCACGACCGCGCATTTCGCGTGTTACTTCTTTTATGTCAACATTAAAAACCTGCGATGCAGTTGCGGTATGTATATCCAATCCATCTTCAAATGCTTTCAACATGTTTGCATCACGACTCAGTCCTGCAATGATGCGCAACTCAATTTGCGAATAATCGGCAGAGAGAATTACATACTCTTCGTTGCGTGGAATAAATGCTTTACGGATTTCACGACCACGCTCAGTTCTAATCGGAATGTTTTGAATATTCGGGTCTGTACTACTCAATCTTCCTGTTGCAGCAACGGCCTGATTGAAGGAAGTGTGAACTCGTCCGGTCTTCGGATTTATCAATGATGGAATGGCATCAACATAAGTTGATTTCAGTTTTGTGAATTCGCGATAATCAAGAAGGTCATTCACAATCGGATAATCGCCGGTGATGCGTGAGAGGGTATCTTCATCAGTAGAGTACTGACCTGTTTTTGTTTTTTTAACATCATACGGAATTTTCATTCGCTCAAATAAAACTTCACCCAATTGTTTTGGTGAAGCGAGATTAAAACGAACTCCTGCATCTTTATAAACTTTTTCTTCTGTGATTTTTATTTCTTCTTCTAATTTTTTTGAATAGTCATTCAGGAAATTTTTATCAATTGCCACTCCTTCAAATTCCATATCGCACAACACATGCATCAATGGCATTTCAACTTCTTCAAATAATTTCTCTACTTCATTTTCTTTCAACTTCGGAAGAAAAATATTTTCCAACTGCAGGGTCACATCCGCATCTTCGGCTGCATAGTCGGCAACTTTCTGCACATCAATGTCGCGCATGCTGAGTTGTTTTTTTCCAACGCCAATTAATTCTTTAATGGAAACAGGTTTGTAATTCAGATAAGTTTCAGAGAGGTAATCCATGCCGTGTCGCATATCAGGTTCAAGCAGATAATGCGCGAGCATGGTATCAAATAATTTTCCGTTCACCTTTATGTTGTACCATTTCAACAGCAACAAATCATATTTTAAATTTTGTCCGCTCTTACCAATGTTTTCATTTTCTAAAACACCACGAAATTTTTCCAGCAATTTTTTCGCTTCAATTTTATCAGCAGCAACCGGAACATAAAATGCTTCCTTCGGTTTTACTGCGAATGATAAACCAACCACTTCAGCATTGTTTGCATCTACGCCAGTTGTTTCTGTATCGAAACAAAATTCTTTTGATGATGAAAGTAGTTGCAATAAATTGTTCAGTTTTTTTTCATCATCAACTAAAATATAATTGTGTTCTGTATCGGAAATGGAATTGAGGTTCTTCGGAATATTTTCTTCAGCATCATCTAAAGCTGAGGCAACTGAATTTCCGAACAAATCTTTTTGTCCGCCACTGCGCAGGGTGTCCTCGTTCCTGCGGTCACCCTGCTGGGACCCGACTGTACCAATCTGACTAGCTGCAATAATTTCTGCCTGACCGACAGAAAATTTTTCCCCGAGAATTCTTTTTCCAAGTGTCCGGAATTCCAGTTCATTGAAAATCTCCGCAAGTTTTTCGCGATTGGGTTCTTCCATATCAAAATTGTGCTCATCCCAATTAACCGGCACATCTAAAATTATAGTCGCGAGTTTTTTGGAGAGAATGGCTTTGTCTTTATGCTCCTCCACTTTCTCTTTCAACTTCCCTTTCAGTTTATCAGTATTGATAATCAGGTTTTCTATTGAATCAAATTCCTTGATTAATTTTTTTGCTGTCACTTCTCCCACACCTGGAATACCAGGAATATTATCTACAGCATCGCCCATCAAACCCAAAATATCTTTCACTTGGTCAATGCGATCAATTTCCCACTTCGCTTTTATTTCATGCACACCAAGAATCTGTTCAGCATTTCCGAATGCCGGTGGTTTCCAAATAAAAATATTTTCGCTCACCAACTGACCATAATCTTTATCAGGAGTTACCATGTAAACTTTAAATCCTTTTTGCTCAGCAAGTTTTGCGAGTGTACCAATCACATCATCAGCTTCGTATCCATCACACTCAATAAGTGGAATGTTGAATGCACGAATAACATCCTTGATGTACGGAATGTTCGAAACCAAATCTTCGGGTGCTTCTTGTCTGTTTGCTTTGTAATCAGCAAAGTCGGTGTGCCGCTCGGTTGGTGCAGCAGTATCAAAACATACTGCAATGTGTGAGGGTTTTTCTTTCTTCAATAAATCCAGCAGTGTGTTTGTGAAACCTTGAATGGCTGAAGTGTTCATGCCTTTCGAGTTGATTAGCGGATTTTTTGCAAATGCATAGTATGCGCGAAAGATGAGCGCGAATGCATCCAACAGAAATAATCTTTTGTCTTCGGGGTTTCCGTTCATTTTTGATTCATTAGTTTATTAGTTCAATCGTTCATTGGTGATTCGGGTATTAGGTTCTGCCGACTGCATACTGCCAACTGCCTACTGATTCACAGCTTCCCAATATTCAACTGCTCTTCTTGTGTGCGGAATCACGATGGTGCCGCCAACAATATTGGCAATGGCGAACACTTCAAAAATTTCATCTTGTGTTACACCTTCGTCCTTGCATTTTCCAACATGGTATTTTATGCAATCGTCGCAACGCAAAACCATGGAAGCGACTAATCCGAGCATCTCTTTTGTTTTTACATTGAGCGCGCCTTCCATGTAAGTGTTGGTGTCAAGATTGAAAAGGCGATTCAACACCTTGTTATTTGCGCCGGTGATTTTGTCATTCATGCGCGCGCGGTAATCATTAAAGTCTTTTACTAAATCACTCATGTAAATATTATTTTGAAGTTGAAGGTAAATGAAATCAGAAATCAGGAAAGAATAAAATAAAAAACCCCTGCTGAATCACTTCTGCAGGGGCGCCTAAACACTATCCGGAATCGAACACTAATCAAGTCCGGATACTTTAGTAATATTTTTAGTTATTCATTTTTAATATTTGAAATTAATTGTTGCTTTAAAATTAACTACTTTTTAATTGTATCAAAATTTCAACATAAATTATTTGTCAGAATTCAGTTTCTGAATAGGAAATTTTATTGATTGAATGCTCACCAGATATACTCCTGTAAAGATTAATATCATGGCCAATATTTTTATGCCGCTTAAATCATCTTTGCCTAAAAGCATGGCAAAAATTGTTGCCAATGCAGGTTGTATATAAATATAAATTCCGGCCAATGACGGGTCAGCGTTTTTTAAAGCAAGAATATTAAACAGGTAAGCAAAAAAAGTAGTGGCGATAACTATGAATGAAAGTTCGTACCAAATGGATGGTGAAAATGAATTCCAATTGATAGAATGAAACTGATTCCAGCCAACAGGCATCACAAAAATCCATCCAAATAAAAACACCCACTTAATAATTGTAATTGGATGATACTTGTGCATCAATGGTTTTACAATAACCAGATAAACTGCATACGATGCAGCATTAATCATTACATAGATATCTCCTTCGGCAGTTGTTGTGCTAAATGAAATTTCTTTTCCGAAAACTGTAATGACCAATGCACCGCAAATGCCAATGAGTATTCCAATGATCTTGAGTGGAGTAATTCTTTCATCTTTTAATAAACCCGACAATACCAAAACAATGATTGGTGTTGTGGTCATAATTAATGCGGCATGGATTGGAGTTGTAATGGACAGCCCTTTGAAAAATAAAAGTTGATTGATTGCTACACCAAAAAACCCACATGCAATTAAAAGTGGAATGTCTTTTCGTTTAATTTTTTCACGAATAAAAAAAGTATGAACAACCAGAAACAAAACCAATGACACACTAACCCTGATAACTATTGCTCCAAATGGTTGAATGTAATGTGGCACTACATCTTTGGCAATGGTAAAACTGATTCCATAAATAAGATTGGCTAGAAATAAAAACAAATGCGCTTGAAAGGTTTTGCTCATTCACACAAATGTAGATTCATTAAAATGCTATTGAAATTAATTAGCTCCTATTTCCTAACTATTAAAAGTCTGTTCCAATTGAGAAATACCATAATCCTTTATTCAAAACACCACTGTCCCAACCTCTTGCATAATCAAGCTTTACAAAATATCCGAAAAGATTTGTTCTTGCACCTACACCAAAGCCTGCAACCAATGGTTCGCGGAAATAATTTACCTGAACAGTTATAGGGCCTTCGTTTATGGTTGTTGTGTTGAAAGGATTGTTTTCGCTGTAAGGTGAAAAACCCTGCCAGGCGGTACCGGCATCAAAAAATCCAACCAACTGAAAATTGCGAATGAATTCTGAACGAATAGGTGAATTAAATAAATAACTGAAAACCGGAAAACGAATTTCGGTATTCACCAATGCGAATGAATTTCCATTTCGAATATTCTGTTCAAAACCACGAAGATTTGTTGCCAACGACTGAAATGCATAATTAGCAGTTTGACTCACCGCTGTATTTGTATTGAACTTGGGAATAAACCAACCATCAATACCTCCAACATAGTAAACAACTTTTCCATCGCCCCACGATGAAGCACCTGAAATTCTTGTTGCCCAGATAATGTTGCGATGAATTTTTTGATAGTGTCGATAATCAACTCCGGCAACAAAAAGAAACGGTCCGTTCTTTTTTGCTAACCCCATTACATCAGTAAAAAATTTATATCGTGTGCCATCTAAAATATTTGTTTGAAGTTTTAAAGTGTTATCAAAAACATATTCACCTCTTACCGAAATCCAGTTCTCGGTGTAATTATCTAATCCTAAACTAAAAATATCAGAACTTAAAAATACCAGTTGTTCCATGCGGTAAGATGCAATTGCTCTGATGCTTTTTGTGTAATCAAGCGGATAGCGATAGGCTGCTTCGAAATAATTTGTTTTTGATTTTCCATAAACCGGATAAGCCCATAATGGTGCGGCATCGTATTGCTTAGCATCAGTTCTGCGATAGAAAGTATATTTTTTATCCAATCGTTTTTTGAGATCTTCAAACGAAAAGAAATATTCGTTGCCGCCTAAACTTGTTGGAATCCGAAATCCTCCGGTGAAATGATAATCTTCAAACAAATCAGTAGTGCTGAGTTTTATCAAACCATTCAAACCCGGATTAACAAACTGCCCGCCATTGGGTGCATAACTCTGGTAGCGACTGATAATTAAATTATTATCAAGTTGCGACACCACATAATCAGTGGAGAAACGGGGAGCATATGGAAGAATTTTACTGAACTTAATTCGCCAGTCTTTCTTCAAAGTGGTTTCAGTTTTCTCTTCTTTACTTTTTATTTCTGTAATTGGTTTTTGCGAAAACTCACTCTGGAAAATATAATTATTAATATCAATCTTACTTGTGTCACTTTTTGTTTTTGAAGAGTCAACTGCAATTGCAGGAGACATTTTCTTTTTCTTATCTTCTAAAATTTGCTTGTCAACTAATTGCTGAATGTATCCTGTGTTTGGAAGAGCAGTATGTTTAGTTGTATCAATCTCTTTTAAGTTTTTTGTTTCAACGAAAAAATATTTTCCATTATCGAAATACAATTCTGCGATCTTTCCTGCCTTCAAAGCATTCTCTTGTTCAAGAATGCTGTTGTCGTAATTTGTATTGTTAAACGAGTGCGCCACATCACAATACATCGGAATTTTTTTGGTGGAATCAGGATGAATATTTCCGGATGCGATTAATGAATCCATATTGTATTTCGGATTCAGAATTACTGAATCAGCGAAATAATAAAAGTAATTGTAGTGGTCGAACACCGAATCTATGTATGCTACATAGCGATTATTGATTCCGTTTTTATCGCTGGTATAGGAGAAAAAATTATCGTTGTAACCGGTTGCATTTCTTTCATCTGCATTCGGAGTTTTGGTCACACGGGTTAAAAGTTTATCTTTTGTTTTCAGGTTGAAATAAAATAAATCGAAACTACCCAAGGGCATTATGGTATCTAATTGGCCGGTGCGAAGTGTATCATCCAATCGGTTTGAACTCCACAGCACAATAGTTCTGTTCGTTAATTTTACAAAGTGGGGATCCAAATCATCATAAAAATCATTGGTTATCTGATCAATTTTTCCGGAGAGATAATTCATTATATAAATATCACTCTGACTTTTATTTACTGCGCTCATCACAATGGTTTTCGGATCGACGCCAAATGAAATGCTCAGTATTTTTTGAAAGTTGGTTACAACATGTTCCGTTTTTTTCTTCTTCTCAAAATCATAAACATCAATAAATACTTTTCCTTTTTTCTCAACAATCATTGCGAGTTTATTTCCGGTTGGATCCCAAGCTGTAAGCGGATAAGAATAATCAATCGGCTGTGTAATATTTTTAAATCCACCGCGCAAATAAGTGCGACGATGTTTTTTTTCTATGTCATAAACTTTCACTTTATATTTTCCTAATTCATTTTCGCAATAAGCAACCCGCTCAAAAGTTGGGTCAGGTTTAAACTGATAATATTTCCGCCCCTTCCTTGTTTTCAACGAAACTTTATTCAATGTAGTTGGATCAGTTTTTACTGATTGTTCTAACGCATATTGATTTCCGTAATAATTATTGAAATCTGCAATTAATTGTTTCAAGGTTTTGCCAATCACGAAATTAAATCCACTCTCCACGCTTCGGTTAATTCTTGTGAGGTACAAAATGTTGGGGATGGAAGTGGCTCCATAATTCCGTGCTATGTAATACCAAAGTGCTTGACCGGCAAATTTTGCTCCTTCACCTGTGAGGCGATTAAAATTTTTATACTTGCCCGACAGAACTCCAATACGCAAGCGGTTATCCAGTTCAGTGCTCCAGTCTTTTCCAATGTAAGAAGCTAATCCTTCGGTGTACCATGAGGGCAAATTCAACAACACAGCATTCTGTAATACTTCCTGAATGTTTCCACCGAACATCATATTATCCAAACAAATTTTTGCAATACCTTCTCGTATCTGAATTAATAAATCGTTGTGATTGCCATTGAAGTATACAAACATTTTGTTGCCTATAATTTTGGTTGTGCCTCCGGTATTATTCTGCTCCACACCATAACCAATATTCGATTGTTTAAGGTCGCTCAGGTTATTATAAATGAGAATGTCAATGTTGTCGTTTACTTTATATTCCAATGCATCTTCCACACTTTCAATTTGTCGTTCTCCCTCGGTGATTACAAATTTTCCGAGGTCTTGCCCACCTAAATAAAAATAAACGGCAAAGCGATCTGATTTATAAAACGACCAGATGAAATCACTGTACTGAACACGATTTTGACCGAACTCTTCTTGCGTGGTTTGAGCAAATAGCGGTGAACAGAAAAAAGAAATGATAAATAGAAAAAATAATGAATTCAATATTTTTTCGCCTCGTCGAGTATATTCACTTCTACCTCGGCGCAAGTCTTCATGCGCCAAAACTTTCGGTTCGTGGGGACACGAACCGAAGCGGTATTGTGGGATAAGAAAAAATAATGACCTCAGAAATTTCATTGCTGCACAAATATAATCACTCTGCATTGATGAACGGATTTGAAAAAAGATATTGTCCTTTGTTATAGAAATAAAATTTACAACTCATTTTTGCACCATGCTTCAAACTCATTTATTCACTTTCAATCCTTTTCAGGAAAACACTTATATATTATTTGATGAGACACATGAATGTGTAATCATTGATCCGGGATGCAGTAACGATGCTGAACGAAATGAACTCACTCAATTTATTTCAACCAACAAACTGAAACCGGCTTTATTGCTCAACACGCATTCGCATTTAGATCACATGCTTGGTAATAGTTTTATTAAACAGACTTACAACATTCCATTTCTGCTGCATAAAAATGAATTACCAATTTTGAATTTTGCAGTTGAAACCGGTCGCAAGTATGGTGTTGTTATTACTCCATCTCCTGAACCCGATCGTTTTATAGAAGATGAAGAAGTTGTTCGATTCGGAAACACAGCATTAAAAACTTTATACACTCCGGGTCACGCACCGGGTGAAGTTTCTTTTTATCATATCGAATCAAAAACCCTGATTGCAGGTGATGTGCTTTTCAATGGAAGCATTGGGCGATATGATTTTCCATTAAGTGATTACGAAAGTTTGATGCAAAGTATATTTAATAAGTTATTGGTGCTGCCAGATGATGTGAAAGTTTATTCAGGTCATGGTTCGCCAACCACTATTGGAAAAGAGAAAAGAAGCAATCCATATTTATTGGAATATGCTGATGGATTGAAATAAAAATTTATCCAAAAAAAAAGAAAGTCCACTTCTTACTGAAGTGGACTTTCTTAAGCATAAAAATTTAAAATCTTATTGAATTAAAACGGCAAATCGTCGTTGCCATTTGATGCTGCCGGCATTGCCGATGGCGCTGCTTGATTGCTGTATGAAGGAGCAACTTGATTGTAACTGTTATTATTTGAGTTGCTGTTTGATGATGCTCCGCTGCTGATATCAATTTTCCATGCTTTGATATCGGAGTACCACTTGCTGTTAAACTCTCTTGATTCTAGATTGAAAGCAATGCGCAATTCAGTACCGGGTTGGTAATTTGCTACCTGATCAGCTTTATCACCAAAGCAACTGATACATACTTTCTTGGGAAATTGTTCAATTGTTTCAACAATCATGTCGCGTTTTTTCCAATCTCCACGCGCGCTTTTACCAGCTACTTCCTGATTTACCTGAATGAGTTTTCCAATTAATTCGAGTGCCATATTATTTTTTTTTAGAAGTCAAATGTAAGTTTTGGTTTTAGAGTAAAAAGATTCTGGTATTAAAATATTTAGTCACAAACTATCCACAGAAATAGAGTATTTACCAACACTTTGAAAATGAGGTTATCGTCCGAGATTGCGATAGGCCTTTAGAATAATTTCTAAATCTTTTGCTGATGAATAATTTCTTGCATATAAAAGATTCAAACGATTGAGCGCATCGGCAGATGGAATTTTAGAAAGCACATCGGATGAATTCAAAATTCCTTTTTTGATTTTAGGGAGAGAAGAAAATTGTGAGCCCGAATATCCAACCCAGGTTTTTTTTCCGAACAAGACTGAGAATAAATTTCCAATCAAACCAAAAATATTTTTTACAAAAATGACTTGAAACGGAAGAGTGATGAGCAGAAAAAAACTTACCACTACATCGAGCAATCTTTTATTACGGCGGTTGTTCGGCAAATCAATTTCCATGCTGATGTCAATGGTGTAGAGTTCACCATTCGTGTCTTTCGAGCTGGAACCAATCACACTCAAGCTTTCTTCAGGAACAATTTTGTAATCCACCTTGCTGCCAATCGCCGCCATCTGACTGATGATTTGCTGCGACGAAATATCTTTCGAACAAAAAATAATTTCATCAGGGCGATACAACTCAACCAAATCAGTCAGTTGATTCAAATGACCGAGCCGCTCTTCTTCGCGCAATTCATTCGGATAGGATTCTGCATCGGGCAACACAAAGCCGAGATGCTGAAAATTTATCCGCGCATTGTTCAGCAACTGATAAACTCTTTTTCCTTCTACATAACTTCCTGCAATCACAATCTTGCGCTGAAACTCTTCACCCCAACTAAAATTTCCGAAACGGAAATAATGCCGGATGAATCTCCAACCTGTTAAAAAGAAAACTCCGAAAACAAATCCGAGTAAAATCATTCCGCGTGAGAAGCGAAGTGAGTCATCCAGGAAACCATAAACAGCCGCAATGATTAAAGTACCAATCACTAATCCACGAATAATTTTTCCGGGTTTCGAATTGCGGTCGTAACCACCGCTGAAAAAAATACTGAGCAACCACACTGCGATGTATGCGGGCACAATGATGAAAATATATTGCGGCGGATAACTCACGCCTTCTGTTGCTTTCACTTTTGTCTCCCACAATTCTTTGAAGAATAGCATGGCGGCATACAATCCAATCGCATCGAGGGCAGGTGCTGCAATTGCATTGAGCAATCTGTTTATGAGTGCAAGAGCTGCGCGGAAATAAATGGCCACATTCAGCATCAGAATTAATCCGCTCGCGCTGCCTTTCGAAAAATGTTTGCGTGCAAAAATTATCATTGCCATGTAAAACATGCGCACATAATTGAGCGAACCTTTCTTTGTGCTCTCGCCTTTATAATGAATGATGCGGGTGTCGGCGAGGAAATAATTTTTATATCCAGACTTGATTACTCGATAGGAGAGATCAATGTCTTCGCCGTACATGAAAAAAGTTTCGTCGAGCAAACCAATTTCATCCAATACTTTTTTTCTGAGCAACATAAATGCACCGGCTAAAACTTCAACTTCATTATTTTCATCGGGAGAAAGATTTCCGAGATAGTAGTGCGCAAAAGTTTTTGACTTCGGAAAAAATTTAGTGAATCCAAATGCTTTGAAGAAAGCCACCATCGGAGTTGGAAATCCACGCTTCGATTCGGGTAAAAAATTTCCTGAACCATCCAACATTTTTACTCCGAGCGCACCTGCATCAACATGTGCATCCATGAACGAAACACATTTTTCAAAAGTATCTTCTTCAACAACCGTATCAGGATTCAGCAGTAAAACATATTCGCCTTTTGCTAATCGAATCGCTTGATTATTTGCTTTTGCAAAACCGGTGTTGTCTTTATTTTCAATCAGAATTATTTCCGGAAATTTTTCTTTCACCATCTGCACCGAGCCATCCACAGAATGATTATCAACCACAAAAATTTCTACAGCCAGATTGCGCGAAGCTTTGCGCACCGACAGCAATGCCTGCTCTAAAAAGAACTTGACATTGTAGTTGACAATGATGACCGAGAGTTTAATCATTCGCGGTTCACAAGATAATTTTCATACGGTAAGCGCGTAGCAATGGAGCGCGCAAGTGTTAAATCATCCACATATTCCAGCTCACCGCCGAAAGCCACTCCGCGTGCAAGCGTGGTGATTTTCACATTCGGAAACTGATGCAATTTTCTTGAGAGATAAAAAATAGTAGTGTCACCTTCCATCGTTGCATTCAACGCCATAATCACCTCTTCTATTTCATTGTTCGCAGAGCGATGAATAAGCGATTCGATATTCAACTGGTCGGGACCGATTCCTTCGAGGGGAGAAATCACTCCGCCGAGCACATGATACAAACCATTGTATTGATTCACTGATTCGATGGCAATGACATCACGGAAATTTTCGACCACACACACAAGCGAACGATTACGCGCATGACTGTTACAGATGTTGCACTGCTCGCCATCAGAAATATTGTGACAGGTTTTACAAAATTTTATTTCGTTACGCATCTTGGCAATGCGGTTCGAAAACTGATTCACCGATTCAGGATTCTGGCGCAGCAGGTGCAGCACCAGGCGCAATGCACTTCGTCGTCCGATGCCCGGTAGTTTTTCAAATTCGCTTACAGCATCTTCAATCAATCGCGATGGAAAGTTCATGCGACGAAAATAGTTGATGATTTAGTTCGTAATTATTTTTTTTGTTTTAATTGTACTCATAAATGGTTCGAATTCAGAAATGAGATTTTAGAATTAAGAAGTGAAAACAGAATTTTTTCGATAAAAAATTTTTTACAGCTTCACTCCCGTTCCAAAACAGGTAAGACTATTATAGCTATAAGAAAGTCTTAGTTTGTTTCCGTTAACGGTTCCTTCACCTTCAGTTAATGTTCGTTGAGCCGGAATAATAAAGTTATTTCCATTAAGTGTTGCTTTAAAACTTACCCCTGAGTTTCCAAGGTTTTGCAATTCAATTTCATTCACAATTCCATTGTAAGAAATGAGGAGGTCATAATTTTTTATTGCCGTTATTCCATTCCAGTCAATAGTTGTATCAATTAGCTGGTAATTTCCAATATAGGCTGTGTACGAATAATTGCAAGAGCCATTATCTTTTTTTGCTTTAGAATCAAAATTATTAGCAGCTGTATCAGTGCATCCGGTTTTAGAACAGGAGGAAAATAAAATTGAAATAAAAAACACATGAATCGAGAGGAGAAAACAAAAAGATTTATTCATAAATAAGATTTTCATTTTCTAAATATAAAACAGATTCTATTTCAATACATCACAACTGATGTTTGAATTTTTATTTACCTCAATAACTGATAAGTGATAAAACTTGCCAGATAAGCAATTCCGGTCATGTAGAAAAGTTGAATCATTGGCCACTTCCAGCTTTTTGTTTCGCGCCGCACTACTGCAATAGTGCTCATGCATTGCATGGCGAGTGCAAAAAATATCATAAGCGAAACCACAGTCGCGAAAGAAAAAACCTGCTGCCCTGTACTTGGATTTACTTCGCTATGCATTCGGGCTTTCAGTTTATTCATGTCCATGTCACCGGTTGAACCCACACTGTAAATAGTTGCAATTGTTCCCACAAAAACTTCGCGCGCTGCAAATGCGGTGATGAGTGAGATGCCGATCTTCCAATCAAAACCCAACGGCATAGTTGCGGGTTCAATAAAATGACCAATGTGTCCGGCATACGAATGAGTTAGTTTTTCACTCTGCCGCATGGCATCTAAATCAACTGAAGAATAATGCGAGGTGAATGAAGTGTCTTCAAATTTTTTCTCAACTGTTTTTATTTCATCTCCCGGTCCATAGCTCGCAAGAAACCAAAGCACTACTGAAATGGCAACAATAATTTTTCCGGCATCGGTCACAAACACTTTTGCTTTTTCAAACATGGTGACACCAACATTTCCCCAACGCGGCCAGCGATAAATCGGCAACTCCATCAGGAATAAACTTTTCTCCTTTGTTTTTACAATCAGTTTCATAATGAATGCTGCAACGATGGCGGAAAGAAAACCGAACAGATATAAACCAAGCATCCACATGCCGCGCATATTAAAAATTCCGAAAACAGTTTGACTCGGAACGGCAAAACTTACAAGCAATGTATAAACTGGTAACCGCGCTGAGCAACTCATAAACGGAACTACCATGATAGTGATGATGCGGTCTTTCCAGCTTTCAATATTCCGTGTGCTCATGATGGCGGGAATTGCACAGGCCATTCCGCTGATTAGTGGCACTGTTGATTTTCCGCTGAGTCCTGTAGTGCGCATTAATTTATCCATCAGAAAACTTACGCGCGCCATGTAACCTGTATCTTCCAGAATCGTGATGAAGCCGAACAACAACATGATTTGCGGAATGAAAACCACAACACCTCCTGCTCCTGCCCACACGCCTTGAATCAATAAGTCACTTATCATTCCGGTGGGTAATAAATCATGAAGGTAATTTCCTGCAGTAGAAAAACCTGAACTGATTAAATCCATCGGGTATTGTGCCCATGCGAAAATTGCCTGGAACACTAAAAAGAAAACGCCAAGAAAAATTAAGTACCCCCACAGCGGATGCAACAATATTTTATCAATTCGTGAAGTGGTTTCTAAACTTTTATTTTCTTTCTGTTCTTCATTTACACAATCCTTAACTACACGATTGATTGAATTGTATCGCTGCAAAACTTCTTCTCCCTGAAAACGAGCAACTACAAAATTTTTCGCAGCAACCCACTCATCAATCAGTTTATGTTTCTCCTCCGGAAATCCATTTAACTCTTTGTGAAGTACCGCAAGCAACGCAGCAACATATTCATTAGAGTACGGAATTTTAGTACTCAACTCTTTTGCATCGCCACACAATTTCTGCATGTCAATAAAACTGCGCTTCGGTTTTGCAACTTCACCGGATAACAACTTCAATAATTTGTCCACTCCTTTTCCTTCGCGTGCGTTCATTGGAATCACCGGCACACCCAACTCTTCTTCCAACTTTGCTACATCAATGCGGATATTATTTTTCTCCGCCAGATCCATCATGTTCAATGCAATCACGGTTGGAATGCCCATGTCAATTACCTGCGTGCAGAATAATAAATTTCGTTTCAGGTTCGATGCATCGGCGAGCAACACAATCACATCGGGATGCGAAACATTATCGGGATTGGCGAGCACATCAAAGGTCACCATTTCATCTATGCGGCGCGGATAAATACTGTAAGTGCCGGGCAAATCAACCACGAGCGCTTCTGTTTTATTATTCAGAAAAAGCAGTCCCGTTTTTTTATCAACTGTTACACCCGGAAAATTTCCAACCTTTTGCCGCATGCCTGTGAGCGCATTGAACAGCGAAGTTTTTCCGCAGTTCGGATTTCCGGCGAGGGCAATTTTTATTTTCTTTGGTTCACTCACTGCTTCATTACTTTAATGGCCACTGCTTCATCTTTCCGTAATCCCAATAAATAATTTCCGATGCGAATGGATATCGGATCGCCGAGCGGAGCAATGTAATCTATTGCTAAATGTTCGCCGGGCATGCATCCCATTTCCATCAGTTTTATTCCTAGCGCCGAATTATCGAGCGAAACAATAATGGCTTTGTCGCCTTTTTTTAATAACGAAAGTGGAATAACGGTTTTGTTCATTACGGGGCTGCAAAATACGCACAACCATTTGAGCTTACATACTTAAACAACTGATGTTTGTCAGCAGAAAATTTTTTGGAATCTAATCTACATATGCTAATTAGTGAATTTTTGAAAAGAGTACAATTTGTTTTTTGGTATAATAATTTTCCTATCTCAACAAAATAACATTTCCTTCTTTCTGCACCTGTTCACCATTCGTCATAGTTGCATTGAGTTTCCAAACATAAACTCCGATTGGTTGGTCCACATTTTTGAACTTGCCATTCCACTTATCATAAAAATTACCGGAACTGTAAACCAGTTCACCCCAACGATTGTAAACCGACCACTCAATTGTTTTTACTCCTTTTCCCAATGGGTGTAAGTAATCGTTGCTTCCATCATTGTTGGGAGAAAAGGCAGAAGGCATTGTTACAACATAACAAGTCAGGTCAACATTAATTGTAGTGGAAAATGAATTCGTACATCCTGAAATATCAGTTGCTGTAACAGTGTAATTGATTTCAGAAGTTGGTGAAGTGGAAGGATTAAAAATTGTTGCATCATTCAATCCACCAGAAGGTTGCCAGTTATAATTGCAAGTGCTACATCCATTCACAAATAGCTGAATGGTATTACCGGGACAAATGAGTGTATCAATAATTCCTGAAAGAATAAAATAATCGTAAGTGACAATCACAGATGCAGTATCAGTACACCCAAAAGAAGTGGAAACTGTTACAGTATAAGAAGTTGTTTGAAAAGGCGAAGCAAGCGGATTGGAAATAGTAGATGAAGAAAGGCTGGTTGATGGCGACCACAAATAGCTAATTGCACCACTTGCAGAAATTTGGGCAGGAAATAAATTAAAAGATAAACCTCATAAACTAATATAAATGAAAATGGGGTATATATTGCAGCAATTGGGTTTTTCAATAAATTTGATGGTTCATTAATAGATATAATATCAAAGTATATCAAACCAATAATTGTTAAGTGAATAATAAAACTACCAAGAGCAATCCATAAGATGACCTTCTCGCTCTTTTCTTTTGTTTTATTTGAAAGAAGTTTTTGATAAAGGTTTTCACTGAGTTTTGATAATTCCATAATGATTTCTTTTTTCAAAATATTTTATAGTTTTTAATCCAATCAAACTTAATAATAAAATCTTATTGATTCGAATCTTGTGAAGTTAAGTATATCAACGTACAAATTTGAAATAAAATACAAATATTTATTGAACTCATTAATGTTCAAATTTATCAATTCTGAGCTATTTTACAATAAGTTTGTTATCGGCTGTCCTTCTTTTTAGTAAATAGGTAAGCGGACTATAACAAAAAAGAGTTTAAAAGAAGTAAAAAACAAGATAGAAAATAACGCTCAAACTCTTTTACAATGTTCATTTTATAAAAAAACCATTTTAAAATTTTCTTAAATATTTTTAAATCTTATTTTTATACGATTTAGTATTTATACTATGACTTTATTTCTGCAAAATACATAGCTATTTCGCCTTTATTTTTAGCTTCTATTTTACCTCTGTAAAAGCAGTTGAAATCATTTTTAACTAATTCATAAGTGCTTTCGCTGATATTTATTTTCCCTGCCTCTGAATTTTGTTCTATACGAGAAGCAAGATTCACCGTATCACCCCAAATATCGTAAGCATATTTTCGAATGCCAACAATGCCAGCAACTAAAGGTCCAGTATGAATGCCTATTCGAATTTCAAATGGAATTTCGCCGCGTGCTTCTTTTTCTTTTTTACGATTCATAATAAAGCTCCGAATTTCGAAGGCGGCATTTAGCATATCTACTGCATGTGTGTAGTTGCTTAATGGTAATCCACTCGCACAAAGGTATGCATCGCCAATTGTTTTTATTTTTTCAATTTTATGTTTCTGTAAAATGTGATCGAAAGCGCTGAAGCAAATATGTATTTCTTCCACCAATAATTCGGCACTTATTTTTTCACTTACTTGTGTAAAGTCTTTAAAATCGGTAAACATTACCGTTACCATTGTATATGCTTTGGCCTTTGCAGCACCTGTTAATTTTATTTCATCAGCAACTTCTACAGGAAGAATGTTGAGTAGTAATTCTTCGCTGCGTTCTTTTTCTGCTTCACTTATTTTTTTTGCTTCACTGATCTTATTTCGCTGATGAAAAAATACTAATGCAAAAAGTAGCACTATAGCGAAGCCTCCAATTAATCCGTTGCGAACTAATTTTTGTTTCTGTAATTCTTTTTCATTTTCTAATTTGGTAAACAATTCTTTTTTATCAAAATTGTATTGCATATTTTGTTGAGTGATTTTTTTTGTGTTCTCATTGTTGATTAAAATTTCATGAGTAGTGATGAATAGTTTGTAATGTTCTAGCGCTTGTTTATAATCGCCCATGGCACTATCCAATGCAGCAAAATCTCGGTAAAATTCCACCATGTTTAGAAGGTTGCCATTTCCCTTTACAATAGACAATCCTTTTTTCAGATATTTAGCAGCATCGTTATATTTTTTTTGCCGCATATAAGTTTGGGCAATATTACCGAAAGAACTGGCGATGTCTGATTTTATACCTTTTTTCTCGAAAATTTTTAAAGCAGCAAACTCATAAACTAATGCTAACGAATAATTACCTTGTTTGGAGTAAACAGATCCCAAACATAGTTTGGCTCCGGCAATTCCTAAAGTGTCGCCCAACTCGTCAACTATTTTTAAGGATTCTAGGTAATTCTGAAGTGCCTCAGGATATTTTTTTTGATTGTCATAAAGATATCCAATATTGATATAACATTTTGCTATGCTGCTCTTGTCACCGACCTCTTTAAATATTTTTAAGCTTTTATTGTAATTTATTACCGCTTCTGAATAATCTTTTTGTTCGTTATATATTAGTCCGATACTTAAATAACAACTAGCAATGCCGCGTTGATCTTTCATCTGTTCAAATATTTTTAAAGCAGCAATAAAATTATTTAATGCTTTTGAGGAATTGCCTTCATTTCTAAAAATAGCTCCGATACTTCGATGTGCATTGGCTATCCCTTTTTTGTATCCTATTTTTTCCGATAATGCTAAAGATTGTTTGGCATAATTTATTGCCTTTTCCGGATTGTTATCTTTATAACTTTTGAAGAGTTCATATAATAAGTTTACAGCTGTCGTATCTTCTGTCTGGTTTTTAAGTTTGTTGGTGAGAGAGTCAACGATGTGTTGATCTTGGGCTAAACAATTAAGCACAAAAAGTGAAGCTACTAAAAGTAAGAGAGTTTTTTTCATATTCTTTTTATTTCTTGCAGTTACCTTTAATTTACGAATATCTAACGCTATTATACTCAACTAAATGTTCCATACTTTACGACTATTGCACCGCTACTAAGCTAATAAATATAATCATTTCCTGCATCAGCAGTCGGATTTGGATGAACAGCAACAACCACCTCGTCAGAACCAGTGCAATTGGATGAACCAGTTACTGTTAAAGTATAAGTTGTAGTTTGTATTGGCGATGCAACCGGATTGAAAATATTTGTAGATGATAATCCTGAAGTTGGCAACCACGAATAATTTCCGCCACCGCTTGCAGACAGTTGAACTTGTCCGCCTTCGCAATATCCTACATCATTTCCGGCAAACACATTTGCTACCTGAGTAATTGTGACTACAACAGAATCAGAAGAAGTGCATCCGAAAGAATTTGCAAGTGTAACGGTATAGGTCGTTGTAAGAGTTGGCGATGCATCTGGGTTTGCGTTGGTGGAGGAGGACAAACTTCCAGCAGGTGACCATGAATAAGTTCCGCTACCAACTGCATGAATTTGTGTTTGTTCACCTGAACAAATACTGGTGTCACCACTTGCTGTAACAGTCGAACTTGGATGAACAGTTATAACAACCGAATCGATAGCCGGACAAAAACTCAGCGATGCATCAATCGTGTAAGTAGTCGTTGCTGTTGGAGATGCAATCGGGTTACTGCAATTCGTGCAACTCAATCCGGTTGAAGGAGTCCATGTATAGGTATTCGTATTATTGAATTGAAACTGGTAAGAACTTCCATTGCAAATGGATGTGTCAACTCCTGCATCGAAAATAAAATTGCAGATGCAAGGACTGAATGTGATATCATCCAACCCGAAATCATTTCCGCCGAGATTGGTGTTTTGATTCACAATGCAAATAGTTGCCGAAGTGTTTACTCCGCTGTACCAGCTATCATTAAATTCCTGCCACAAAAAAGTCACAGCCGGCGCATTGAACGCACTTCCTATAGTAATTCCGTTAATGCTGAATTGTAAAATAGCAGGACTGTTTGCCACCATCGAGCTCACCCAGGTGGAGAAAAGATATTGTGTATTAGGTGTAACGGTTATTGTTTGACACCACACATTTGTGTTTGGTGTTCCTGCTCCATTCACTATCATGAGGTTTCCTGTACCCGTTGTATGATCATTCCCAACAAATGCTGAATGGAAGAAAGTCGGATTAGCGCCAACAGCATAAAATGATTCAGGTTGAAGGCAGTTGCCGGTATTGCAGTAAGTATAATCACTTGTGAAACCTGTGTTACCGGCTTCAAAATCTCCATTCACCACCAGGTTTTGGGAACTGGTATCAGTTCCTGCAGGACACTGCGCAAAACTTAATTGAGAAAATAAAATGGAAACAGTAAATAAAAAAGCAAGGAAGAATTTCATGGCACTTCAAATTAAATGAAATCAAAATTAAAATCTAGATTGAATCTGAAGCGAAATAAATTTTGCCGTTCTTACTCTTTGTGAAAAATCAATGGATAGCTTTACCTTTGAGTTTAGAAATAAATTGCAATGCAACTATTGATAGAAATAAAAGACAACAAAGCTGAAGCATTACTGAAAGTGCTTCGCGATTTGCCGTATGTGAAAACAAAAACTATTTCTCCTGCTAAAGCGAAATTTCTTTCTGAGTTCAAAGAAGCAATCAAAGAACTGAATGCGGTGAAGGAAGGAAAATTGAAAGCGAGAAATGCAGAAGATTTTTTGAATGCCTTATAAGATTAAATCGCTTCCGTTATTTGAGAAGCAATCAAAACGACTTATAAAAAAATATCCTTCTCTCAAGCGAGAATTATTGGCCCTTATTGAATTGCTGAAAACTAATCCCGAAGCCGGAATAGCAATTGGAAAGAATTGTTTCAAAATCAGGATTTCGATTGCTTCAAAAGGAAAGGGTAAATCAGGAGGAGCAAGAGTGATTACAAATATTGTTTTTCAAAATAAAATAGTTTTTTTGATTTCGATTTATGATAAATCTGAAATCGGTTCACTGCCTCAGTCAGAATTGGATTTTTTGTTGAATCAAATCAAACTCAAATAATTTTATCTTGCACGCATGCACAAGCATGATGAATCGAATGAGATATTTCAAATGGCTGCGCGGTTTGTTAATCATACCGGGCGCGATATTTTTTTAACCGGAAAAGCAGGAACCGGTAAAACCACTTTTTTAAAATTCATAAAAGAAAATACTTACAAGAAAACAGTGGTGGTTGCGCCAACAGGAGTTGCGGCAATTAATGCGGGAGGTGTTACCATGCATTCTTTTTTTCAATTGCCGTTTGGTCCGTTTCTTCCCGTGAAATCAAGAGCATGGAATGAAAATGTTTCCGACCAGTATTCATTGATAAAAAATATTCGGTTCAGTGCAGAGAAGCGCGAGTTGATTCGTGAACTGGAGTTACTGGTGATTGATGAAATATCAATGGTGCGCGTTGATATGTTGGATGCGGTCGATACGATACTTCGCCACTTCAGGAATAAATTAACTCAACCATTTGGTGGTGTTCAGGTTTTATACATCGGCGATTTATTTCAATTGCCACCTGTTGCAAAACAAGATGAATGGAATTTGTTGAGTGAATTTTATGAGAGCCCTTTCTTTTTTCATTCGCAGGTAATTCAGCAATCGCAACCGCTTTACATTGAACTAAAAAAAATTTACCGGCAAACCGAAGGAAACTTCATTAGCATACTGAATAACATTCGCAACAACTCAGTAACAAATACTGACTTGGAAATACTGCATGAAAAATATCATCCGTCATTTGTATCCCGTGATGATGAACACTACATCACACTCACCACTCATAACTACAAAGCCGACGAAATCAATTCCACCCAATTAAATAAACTGCCGGGCAAACTGCATTTGTTTCCGGGAAAAATTGATAAAGAATTCAGCGAGAAAGCGCTTCCGGTGGAAATGAATTTGCAATTGAAGGAAGGCGCGCAAATCATGTTCATCAAAAATGATAAAGGTGAAATCCGCCGATACTACAATGGAAAAATCGGCACGATAAAAAAAATTATCGGTGAGAAAATATTTGTTGAATTTCCGAATGAACCGGATGAGTTGGAATTGGAAAAAGAAACCTGGAAAAATATCCGCTACTCATTCGACCGTGAGAAAAATCATTTGAATGAAGAAGAGATTGGAACTTATACGCAGTATCCCATTCGCTTGGCGTGGGCCATCACGATTCATAAAAGTCAGGGATTAACTTTTGAGAAAGCGATTATTGATGCCGGAGATTCATTTGCAGCGGGGCAGGTGTATGTCGCACTCAGTCGCTTAACAGGAATGGAGGGTTTGATTTTGTATTCTAAAATTTTACCGCAATCCATTTCCACTGATGAACGGGTTTTAGCTTTTTCAAAATCGGAATTGAATAAAGAATTGCTGAAAGAAAATTTACTGGTCGAGCAGAAAATATTTATCAGTCGCTCGTTATTGAAATTTTATGCCTGGGAAAAACTGGTAGAGACTTTCAATGAGTTCAATGAAGAATTATCTCACCGACAAGTGACCGATAAAAATTCTGTGAAAACCTGGGCGATTGCATTAGTCGAAAAAATATCGGAGCAAAACGAAGTGGCTAAAAAATTTGTGTTACAGTTGGAAGGTTTATTATCAACTGTGGAATTCGATAATTACCAGCACCTGCATCACCGAATAGAATCTGCTTCCAACTTCTTTATCAAAGCATTGAATGAAATTATTGCGCTGATAAAAATGCATCTCGAAGAAAACAAACTGAAGAAGAAAACAAAAAAATATTTGGCAGGACTGGAAACACTTCTGATTGTTTCTGAAAGAAAAAAAATTCAACTGAAACAATCCATTCAGTTTGCAGAAGCATTAATGAAGGGAAGCAATGCAAATGATTTATTGGAATTGGTGGAAAAGCAAAATGAAATTCCGATTGATACCTGTGAGTTGATTGAGAAAATAAAATCAACCAAGCCGAAGAAGGGCGATACCAATCGTGTGAGTTTTCAATTATTCAAAGAAGGAAAATCTATTGCTGAAATTGCGAAGCTTCGTGAATTGGCAGCGAGCACTATTGTTGGTCATCTTTTAACTTTTATACCAAGCGGAGAAATTGTGGTGACTGAAATTTTATCACTGCAAAAAATTGAAATCATTTTGAAAGTGATGGAAGAGCCAAACACTGAATCAAGTTCCGCTCTCAAAGAAAGGTTGGGTGATGAGTTTACTTATTCGGATATCCGCGCGGTGATGAATCATAAGAAATGGCTTGAATCAAAAAATATTTCCAATTCGAAAGAAGCGGTTTAAGAAAGTAGACTTGGTTGGTCTGTACTTATCGAATACTAATTAAGAATTTCCAATGGAAACTTTCAATAAATGAAAGCGTAAAGGCATCAAATACCTTTTGCCATGATGAAGCCCCACATAGAATTGCTTCCGAAAAATTTACTGAAACTTAAAACAAAAACAACACTTCGTTATTCAACTTACGGGTTGTGTTTTGCTTTACTTATTTGCAGTGGAATTTTTGCATATCAAATGATTGGCAACAGTGAAATTGCAAAGGCCGGACACAAAAAGAAATTTCACATTTCACTTTTTGGTGGCGGCAGTAAAGGAGAAATTGGGGCAGCAGTGGAAGCAGAGTTGACAACTACAGAAGATAGTTTGTACATCGAATTCATGACCGTTGACCAAAACGAAATCAGAAGTGCTGTTTTAAACATCAGCGATTTTGGTAACGGAAAAGAACAGGAAATTCAGCAGGCAAAAACTTTTACTGTTCAATCGTCATCTGTTAACGGAGGTAATTATCGTGTTGCTCTTTCTTTAAAAAATATTCCGGAAAAAGTATTTCTGGTTGCGAAGGTGAGTTTATTAAACAAGGGCATTGAATCATCAACTGAAGTAAACGGCAGGTTCAGCTTAGACCAGAAAACAAATTCTGTTACTATTTACAAATAGAAACGAAAGATAATAAATAACTAAGCCTGTTCGGTTGCTCGAACAGGCTTTGCTATTTATAATTCGAAATTTTATTGCGCCACCATTGCTGTAACTGAAAAACTAATACTCGCAGTTAATGTCATTGCAGGAATCGGAAGAGTATTATATCCTTTCAAAATAAAATTAAATTCAGATTGCTTAATCTACTCAGTCAAATCTGCAAATTGACTATCCTGTGAAATGGTTGTCAAATGCGTTTGGGGTATCGGTGCTTTAAAAGCAACTTTAGTTTCACCTAAACTTGCAGCATTGATAAAAGAAACAAGATACATAATGCTATCAAAGGTTTGCCCCGATGGAGAAGTGATGGTCAGGTCAATTGACTTCAAATCAATTTTTTTTATATTTTGAAGCGTAGCACCATTCTCATTCAACTTTGCTTCAATTCCAGTTGTTATTACCTGTGATACAAATACTGTATCAGGTACGCTGCCGGGTTGAGCTGGACAGTTTAATACTATACCTGTGAGAGCAAGGTCAAATTTCTTTTCTAAATCTCCTTTCTTACAAGAGTTAAATATCATGCTTGAAGTTAGAATCATCAAGATGACAATTGAGTAGTTTTTTTTCATGGTTACTGTTATTTGAAATCGAAAGTAATGATTAACAACAAATCATTTACGAATTTTCGATTAGTCGAAACAAAACAGGGTTGAAATGAGAAAAGGCAGCACCAAATCCGATGCTGCCTTTTGAAATTTTTAATTGAAAAATAGTTTAAGCTTCAGCTAAAGCATTTGCACCGCTCACAATTTCATTCAGTTCAGTAGTGATGGCAGCCTGGCGTGCGCGGTTATATGTGATGCGCAAATCTTTCAGCATTTCGTTTGCGTTTTCTGATGCTTTATCCATTGCGGTCATTCGCGCTCCGTGTTCTGATGCATTGCTGTCGAGCAATACTTTAAAGAACTGTGTATTTAATATTTTAGGAATCAGGTAAGTCAGAATTTCTTCCTTGCCCGGTTCGAATATGAAATCTTTGTTGGTCTTTTTTCCGGCTGTCGGTTTCACTTTTGCAACGGGAAGAAATGCTTCTTCAGTAAAAATTTGTGTAGCCGCATTTTTAAACTGGCTGTAAAAAATTTCAATCTTGTCGTAAGTCTTATCGGAATATTTATCCATTAAGAATTTACTAACTTTCGATGCCTGTTCAAAATTCAGCGTGCTGAATAGCTGGTAGTAATCTGAATTCACATTGTAATTCAACCGGCGGAAATATTCATTTGCTTTTTTTCCGATTGGAAGAATGGTGAGTTTACCGGCTTCTTTCTGTACTGAATATTTTTCAGCAATTGCTTTTCGAGCAACCTTAATAATATTTGAATTGAAACCACCGCACAATCCTCTGTCGGAAGTAACCACCACCAGCAATACATTTTTTATATCGCGGTCTTTTGCAAAGTCAATGCTTAAATCACCTGACGAACCCGAAACGATATTGGAAAGCATATCATTCAGTTTATTTGAGTATGGTCTCATCTGAACAATACGGTCTTGTGCACGACGCAACTTTGCAGCACTCACCATTTTCATGGCCTTAGTAATCTGCTGAGTGTTCGTTACAGACTTAATTCTATTCCTGACTTCTTTAAGGTTCGCGCCCATTTTTTACTTGTAATATCTTACTTCAACTTCTTTAGCTACTGTTTTCAAAACACTGGTTTCAGCGTCACCGATAATTCCATTGCGAAGATTATCTAAAACATTCTTATGTTTTGCTTCCAGTACATTCAACAAATCAGCTTCAAATTCTTTCACTCTTGCAACCGGAATGTTTTGTAACAAACCATTTGTTCCAAGATAAATTATAGCAACTTGTTTTTCAACTGAAAGTGGGGAGAATTGTTTTTGCTTCAACACTTCCACATTGCGCGCTCCTTTATCCAATACATTTTTTGTAGCAGCATCCAAATCAGAACCAAACTTTGAGAAAGCTTCCAACTCGCGATACTGCGCCTGGTCTAACTTTAAAGTACCTGCAACCTTTTTCATTGACTTAATCTGTGCATTTCCACCCACACGGGAAACAGAAATTCCCACATTAATAGCAGGGCGAATTCCTGCGTTAAACAGATTTGATTCCAAAAATATTTGTCCGTCAGTAATAGAAATTACATTGGTAGGTATATAAGCACTCACATCACCTGCTTGTGTTTCAATAATTGGAAGAGCAGTTAATGAACCACCACCTTTCACCAAGTGACGAATACTTTCAGGCAAGTCATTCATCTGTTTAGCAATGCTATCATTACTGTTCACTTTCGCAGCACGCTCTAATAGACGGGAGTGCAAGTAAAACACATCACCCGGATATGCTTCACGACCCGGAGGACGACGAAGTAACAATGAAACCTCTCGATACGAAACTGCTTGCTTCGATAAATCATCATAAATAATTAATGCAGGGCGACCAGTGTCACGGAAAAATTCTCCGATTGAACATCCTGCAAACGGCGCGAAGAATTGCAACGGTGCAGGGTCAGATGCAGAAGCTGTAACAATAGTGGTGTAAGCCATTGCTCCATGTTCTTCCAATGTTTTTGCAACAGTGGCAACGGTAGAATTCTTTTGACCTGATGCAACATAAATACAATATACAGGTTGACCTTTATCGTAAAATTCTTTTTGATTGATAATTGTATCTAGTGCAATTGCAGTCTTTCCGGTTTGACGGTCGCCGATAATCAACTCACGCTGACCACGACCAATCGGAATCATTGCATCAATGGCTTTTATACCTGTTTGCAAAGGTTCTTTTACGGGCTCGCGATAAATTACACCAGGAGCTTTGCGCTCCAATGGCATTTCATATAACTCACCTTTGATTGGACCTTTACCATCAATGGGATGACCGAGTGTATTCACTACGCGACCAACCATTCCTTCGCCCACCATAATGGAGGCAATTTTTCCAGTGCGGCGCACAGTGTCACCTTCTTTAATCGCATCACTTGAACCCATTAACACCGCACCCACATTGTCTTCTTCAAGGTTTAACACGATTGCTTTTATGCCATCTTCAAATTCAATCAACTCACCTGCGCGTGCTTTTGTTAAGCCATAGATGCGCGCAATACCGTCGCCCACCTGCAAAACGGTTCCCACTTCTTCCAGTTCAGCAGCAGATTTAAAATTTGAAAGCTGCTGGCGGAGTATCGCGGATATTTCATCAGGTTTTACTTCTGCCATGTTTAGTATTTTTTAATGTATGAATTATCTAAGAAATTATCGTCTATTACTTCCAATGCTCGGGCAATACTGGTGTCGAACATTTTATCACCGTACTGCAACACAAATCCGCCAATTAATTTTTCGTCCACCTTGGTTTTAAATTCAACATTCGATACCGATGAATCTGTTTTTAACAATTCAAGTATGTTGGTTAAAATATAATTGTCAACCGGAACTGGAGTAGTAACCGTTACTACAGTGATTCCTTTCTTTCTATTGTACTGAGCAATAAACTCGGTTGCAAACTCAGGCAAAAATTCTTCGCGTCGTTTACTGATTACTAATTTAAAAAATTCTTTTGTGATGGTATTGAATCTTGCACCGAAAATCTGGTCAACAATTTTTTGCTTCTTATCAGTATGTATTACCGGATTTCTTAAAAGCAATAATAACTCGCGAACATTTTTCAGCACCTCGTTAAAATAACTCACATCATTAAAAACCTCTGTTAACTGATTTTTCTCAATGGCTAAATCAAGAAGAGATTTTGCATAACGCGCCGATAAACGATACGATGACATTTGCTTAGTTCAGTTTTGATTGTTCAATCAATGTATTGATATACTTCACCTGCTCATCCTTGCTGTTCAATTCACGACGAAGAATTTTTTCAGAAACTTCCAACACCAAATTTCCTGCAGCGTTTTTTACTTCAATGATTGCCGCCATTTTCTGATTGTCAATTTCACGCTTCGCTTCTTCAATCATTTTTGCTCCTTCTGATTTTGCTTTGTCGCGCGCTTCACCAATAATTGCATCCTTCATGTCTTTTGCTTCCTTCAAAATCAAACTGCGTTCCTGCCGCGCTTCGTTCAACAATGCTTCGTGCTGACTTTTCATTGCAGCCATTTCCAACTTAGTTTTCTCAGCAGTATTTAATGCTTCGGCAATAGTTTTTTCGCGGTCGTTCAATCCTTTCAAGATTGGTTTCCATGCAAACTTTGTCAATATAAAAATCAACGACAACAAAATAATTGTTGTCCAGATGATGAGGCCGAGTTCGGGTTTTAAGAGTTCCATTTTCTGTTCAAAAATTTAAAATCAAAAATCAAAATTGTTCAAATCAAAAAAACTGCTTCCTCCACCAACCGTGTAGGAAGCAGTTTAATTTTTTGTTTAGAGGAACAAAACGAGTACGCAAACAACCACAGCAAACAACGCAACTCCTTCCACCAAAGCGGCAGTAAGAATCATGTTTGCGCGGATGTCACCCATCGCTTCAGGCTGGCGGGCAATGGACTCAAGCGCGCTTGAACCAATTAATCCAACACCGATACCTGCACCGATTGCAGCAAGTCCTGCACCGATACCAGCTCCCATCTGTGCAAAGCCATCAATGGCTAAAAACAGAATGCTTAACATGTGAACCATAATTGAAATTGATTTATTAAAGTGAAAAAATTATTTAATGATGTTCTTCTGCTGCGTGTTCTTCGTGATCATGACCGCCGGCAATTGCTTCTGAAATGAAAACGGATGACAACATGGTAAAAATGTAAGCTTGTAATGCACACACCAGCATTTCCAAAAGGTAAATGAAAGTGCTGAAAGCAATGGAGAAAATGGAAATTCCTCCCCCTGCTATCGGACTCATCTGACCAAAAATGAAAATCATAGATAAGAAGCTGAGTACGATTAAGTGCCCCGCAGTCATGTTTGCAAACAATCGAATGAGCAATGCAAATGGCTTTGTAACTATTCCAAGAATTTCAACAGGAACCAAAATCAATTTTACTCCGAATGGAATGCCAGGCGGATTGAGAATGTGCATCCAGTAATGCTTGCGCGAACCGGTGAGAATTAAAATGAAAGTGAAAAGTGCAAGCGTAGTTGTTACTGCAATGTTGCCTGTAACATTGGCGCCGCCGGGCAGCAAGCCAAGCATGTTATTTATCCAGATGAAAAAGAAAACAGTTAGTAAGTATGGCAAGTATTTATCTGTCTTTTTTCCGAGAAAAGGTTTTGCTGCTTCATCGCGAACAAATGAAACCAACACTTCCATTAAATTTTGCATACCGGTTGGTGCCTGATTTGGTCGTGCTCCATATCCTTTCGCAGCGGTTCTGAATAACCAAATTAACAGAATGCTGCTTATCAGCATGGCTGCCACATTCTTGGTAATACTTAAATCATAAAAGCCAGCGCCATCAGCTCTTTCAATGTGGTGTTCAGCATTTAATTTATAACCATCAATCGCACCTTCTTCCAAATGATTGAACATAAAAAAACTGAAGCCAACCGCCTTGCTATATAATATGCATGGCAATGGAAGTGCTACACTTTTATAACCATCGTCGCTCGGATAACTGAAGAAATGCCATTCGTGTGAATCACTTATGTGTTCGAGAATTACTTTTTTAGCATTGAATTTTCCATCTTCTTTTTTCGGTTCGTTTGGAACTAAATTTTCTGATTGATTTGCGGAATTGTTCTCCTGTGCTATAGAAACTGCCGGAACAGAAAAAATAGAAAGCAGAAATATTGTTATGAAAAGTTTGAATTTCAACACTTTGAGAGCGATTACCCTTTTTTTGGTGGCGCAAAGATATTCGCACAAGTAAAAAAAGAAAGTGATGAAGAAAATAAATTTATTTAGTTAGTCACAAGTAAATTTAAAATGAAAAATAATGATGTATTGCATTATTTTTTATCATAGAAAATAAAATATAAAGTTGAATTTATTTTCCAATTAGCAATTTGGAATTTCCATCTCTGATTTTTTATTTCAAATCATTTTCCTCTGAACCTTGAAAATTGAATTGTTCGATTACATTTGCACCCCTTCATAATTAAAAACCTAAAAGGCTGTAAATCATACTTGAATGAGAAAAGCTGACCTGATAAATAAGATTTCTGAAAAAACCGGATTGCCAAAGAATGATGTTTTGATTTCGATGGAGGCATTTTTTAAAGAAGTAAAAGAATCGCTGAAGCAAGGTGATAATGTTTACATCAGAGGCTTCGGAAGTTTTGTGGTGAAGAAGCGCGCATCAAAAATTGGTCGCATCATTACCCGCAACGAAAGCATCGTGATACCTGAACATTACATTCCGGCTTTTAAACCTGCAAAGGTTTTTACTGACAGAGTGAAGAGTGCAAATGCCAAGAAAGCATTAGCGGAAAAAAAATAATTTGCATTGAGTAAAACCGGAATTCAACAAGTTCTTTTAGTACTCACAGGAGTTGGAATTGTACTTGCGCTGTATTTTTTCGGTGATACAAAACCAAGACCTGTTGCAGAAACAAAAGGTCCGATGCAGGGAGGTGAAATGCCCAACAGAACAAGCACCATGTCGTTCGACAAATTGCTTGAACTGGCAAGCGGCACTTTAACAAAAGAGCAAAAAGATTCAGTTGCATTGCTTCAACAGTTGGTTGATAAATCATCAGCAACTGAAAAAGTAAAGTCGCTTGAAAACCTGGCGAATCTTTGGGCACGCTCACAAAACTTAATTGTGAGTGCGCATTATTTTGAAGAGGCCGCTAAACTGGACTCAACAAAAGACAAATGGAAAACAGCTGGCGATTATTATTTCGTGGGTTTGCAAAACACAGGAGATACAGCAGCTAAACTGTTTGCAGGTCAGCGGTCGTTCGAGTGTTATGCTGCAGCATCGCGGTTTGATACTTCTGACACTAAATTGAAAGTTTTGGAAGCTGTGAGTTTGATAGATGGGGTTGGAAATGTGATGAGTGGTGTTTTACTTTTAAAAGAAGTAGAAAAAACAGACCCTGACAATGAACTGATGAATGTGACTTTGGGTCACCTCGCCATTGTTTCAGGTCAGTATCCGAAAGCAATCACACGATTGGAGCGAACGATTAAGTTGTATCCGAAAAACACGGAAGCATACTTTCACCTCGGAGAAGCATACAGGGCAACAGGACAAAAAAATGAAGCAATAAAAATGTTTGAGAAGTGCAAGGAACTTGAAAAATCACCTTCGTTTCAAAAACAGTTAGACGAATACATTAACCAAATAAAAAATTAAAAATCTATGCCAAGCGGTAAGAAAAGAAAGCGTCATAAAATGGCGACCCACAAGCGCAAAAAAAGATTACGCAAGAACAGACATAAAAAGAAAAACAAGTAGTCATTGTTTTTTTGAAGAGTATCTCTGCTACTTTTTCATCTTGCTTTTCTATTTGATTAGTGTATGTGAAAAAGAAATACTCATTAACAGAGTTGCTTTTTTAATAGAACATAAAATTTGAAAATCTTAATGCCCGGCTGCCATGTATTGTGGTCGGGTCTGTTTTATTTTTAAGGTATTTAAGTAGAACAAAAGTTTAATGGCAGACGAGACCATCACCAACAAGCCGCCCGAATTAGTTGACAAGACTGTAAAAAAACAGCCTACTCAGGTAACAAGGGAATTGTATGTGAACACCGCAACAGGTGGCGGAATAGAAATAGCTTTACTCGAAGACAAAAAATTAGTTGAGATACAACAAGACCAACTCAACTCTTCATTTTCTATTGGTGATATTGTATTGGCACGATTACAAAAAGTATTGCCTGGTTTGAATGCCGCGTTCGTTGATATTGGTTTTCAGAAAAATGGTTTTCTGCACTACTCCGACCTCGGTTCGCAAATTCGTTCGGTGCAGAAATACACCAACATGGCAATTGCCGGTCAGGCAACAGGTGATTTAGCCAACTTTAAAATTGAACCTGAAACTTATAAAACCGGTCGCATCGGAAATGTATTCAGTAAGCGCGATCCTGTTCTAGTTCAAATTACCAAGGAACCCATCAGCACTAAAGGTCACAGACTCAGTTGCGATATTTCATTGGCAGGAAGATATGTGGTACTCCTTCCGTTCAAGAATGAAATTAATATTTCGAAAAAAATTACTTCGGGCGACGAGCGCAAGCGGTTGTTGCGATTGGTGGAAAGTATTCGTCCGAAAAATTTTGGTGTGATCGTGCGAACAGTGGCTGAAGGAAAAACAGTTGCCGATTTGCATGAAGACATTGAAACCATGAGCAAGAAGTGGAACGAAATGTCAACCGCATTGAAAGACGCAACTGCTCCACGAAAAGTATTGAGTGAGATGGATAAAACTTCCACCATGCTTCGCGATATGTTGAATCCTTCGTTCAACAAAATTGTGGTTACGAGCAAGGAGATGTTTGATGACATTCGAACTTACATCAGTCGCATTGCACCCGATAAAGAAAGCATTGTTCAGTTATACTCCGGCAAAACTCCGCTCTTCGACCAGTTTGATATTACTCGACAGATAAAATCAACTTTCGGAAAAACAGTAAACCTTGACAGTGGCGCTTACTTAATTATCGAACACACCGAAGCATTGCATGTAGTGGATGTGAACAGTGGTCACAAAATGGGTAACGACGATAACATGGAAGGCAATGCCCTGAAGGTAAACATGGAAGCAGCGGAAGAAATTGCGCGGCAACTTCGCCTTCGTGATATCGGCGGAATTATCGTGATTGATTTTATTGATGTTCGAAATCCTGAAAACAAACGGATACTTAATAATGCGATGATGAATTTTATGAAGGCCGATAAAGCCCGTCATACCATTTTACCATTGAGCAAATTCGGCATCATGCAAATCACACGGCAGCGCGTGAAGCCGCAGATAAATATTGTTACGAGTGAAACCTGTCCAACCTGTAACGGCACCGGATTAATTGGTCCTTCTATTTTATTATCCGATGATATTGAAAAGAAACTCGAGCATCTGATTACCAAACAGAATCAGAAAAAAATTACACTCTTCGTTCATCCGTATCTCGAATCATATTTCAAACAAGGAATTTTATTTTCATCCATTCAATGGAAGTGGCGCCGTAAGTATGGTCAGTGGGTTACCATTGACAGCAGTGAATCGAACCCGATAAACGAATATCATTTTTATGATAAGAATGGGGAAGAGATTGAAGTGGAAGCAAAGTAGTTGTAACTTCAGGAAACTAGATTGTAATTCATACAACTATAACAGCTGAAAATATTGCAGTCCTGTAATTATTGCTTATCAAAAGGATTGTCTTTCAAATGAATTGTGCCTCGTATTTTTTTTATTTTATAATTCGTTAAATCACTATTTGCCTCTAAACCATCGCCGTATATTATTTCGTCATGAGTTTGAATTTTTACAAACTTTGTGCTCGAAATCTTTTGTGTCTGATCATTCCAAATGAGTTCTTCCGTTTCTAATTTTTCTCCTTTCAGATTAATAACAACCACGCTGTCGCGAACAATCATCTCATTCGATTTTTCATAGGTGATTCCATATTTCGCAGTCAATTTGCTTTCGCTCACCATTGAATCGTTGTAGAAATATAATTTCAATCCATTTGGCATTTCTGTAAAAGGAATTTTAGTACGATGCCTTAAAAGCAAGGGTGCTATTAACCGAGCACGAACTTTTCCATTGGTACTGTAAAGCAGTTCTATTTTTTTACCGATCTCAACATTTGCATCTTCCGAGGAAGATATTTTATTTATTTCGGCAAGGTCATTTTTACAGGAATAAAAAAAAGGAATACTGAAAAATAATATCAATGCAATTTTTTGCATCACTTATTCAAACTTCCGTTTAACAAACCAAAAATCGCTGAGTGTAAAGGCAAATGTTCCTTTCACAAAAAACTGTTGTAAGTTGTTTTGTTTGATACTTCCCGTTGTGCCTATGTCAAAAGATAAACTCATTTCACTTGCACTTCTTCTAACAGGCAACCCAAATCCAAGTGTGATTGCTTTTTCTGAAACAGTATTTCCATTAAGCGATATATAATTTACTCCTGTATATCCGCCAAGTCGGTAGCTCACATTTCTGAAATATGAATCATAAAATCCTTTACCCGGTGTCAATTCAACACCAATAGAAATTTTCATCTTATTAACTGATGAATCAGATTCGCCAAAAGATTTATAAGTAGTCCAGTTGCCATAATTGATTTGAGCACCTATTGACCAAGCAGCCCATTTTTCATTCTGTACTTCCTTCATTTTTGAAAAGATAAATCCCGCTCCAACTTGCATTGGCAACACAATATCTCCCTTCACATTTGATTGATTGTAAACTGTATCATTGGCAACCAACGAACTTCCGGAATAATATAATCTTTCAAATAACAAATCATGATTCGCTGATAAATTCGATTGCAGATTTCCGGTTGCACCTAAACTCAAACGATACTTGCTTTTAAATTCATGTTGAAACTGAATTCCACCCTCCAGTAATATTGCACCAAAAGATTTTGATTCCTGACTGCGTGAGTAGTAAGCATTGATGGCAGAGTCGGTTAAGAAAAGCATGTTCACATATTTCAAAGTGCCGAACAAATAATTTGCTTTCACCCCGATTGAAAAGTCTTTAAATCGGATTCCGCTTGCCAAAAATACTTTATAAACTCCACCGCTTCCGGTGTATGTATTAAACGATTTACCAAGGTATTCAGTAGAATCATTTAATTGTCTGATGTCATAACTTACTCTACTCATGCTTTGTAAGCCCAATGCAAGTCCTGCTTTATTTTTTTTCAACGGAACAGCGAGTGATAAATATTCAGGGGCAGAATATCCGAATTTTCCGTTTGCAGAATTTGTTTTCACAGATAAAAAATCGCCATAGGCTGCAAATTGAAAAGTTGAAAATTTAAGGTAACCTAGCGCGGCTGGGTTATCGTTATTGTAATTTTTATTGCTGTTATATGCAGCGCTCAACCCTCCCCAACTGCGCAGGTTTGCAGATACCGGATTATTCAGAGCACCGATACCAAATCGGGTTAATACATTATTCTCCTGAGCATATGCAAACGAAGAAATTAAAACAATGGAAAATAAGAGAGTGAAACTTTTGAAGTTAATGTGCATTAAACTTTAGTATTTGATAAAGACCTCTTAAAACAATTTGAGGGACGGCAAATATCTTGTTTTTAAGGTGGGGAACAAACATTGGAGCATCGCCCCCTGAAATTATCACTTTCAACCCCGAGAATTGTTTTTTGTATTCGTCAATCATTCCATCAATTTCTTTTGAAGCTCCGAATACTACTCCGCTCAATATGGATTCTTCAGTTGTGCTGCCAATAAATTTTTCGGGAACTGTTTTTTTTATTTTCGGAAGTTTGCTGGTGAAAGTGTGAAGCGCATTGAATCGCATTTCTAATCCAGGAGAAATACTTCCACCGAGGTATTCTGATTTCTCATTCACAAAATCATAAATGATACAAGTTCCGCAATTGATTACTAAAACATTTTCTTTCGGAAATATTTTGCTTCCGCCAACAGCACCAGCCAATCTATCTTTTCCTAATTTTTTTTTCTCTTTATATAAATTGATAACAGGAATTGAAATTTTTTCAGAGAGAATAATTGTAGGAATTATTTTTTTTATTTCTTCTTCAATTGGTTTTGACCTTTCTGTAACTGACGAAACAATGGCTGATTGAGTTTTGTTTTCAGCAATAATTTTTTTCAATCGCTTTGCCGACAAATCTTTCAACTCATAAAATTCAATTAATTCATCATTGACAAATACTCCAATTTTTATAAGTGTATTTCCAAAATCAATGGCGAGGCAGTTTGCTTTCATATCAAATAAGGTTCAAAGAAAGAATGAAACTCGGGAATAAAAAAAGCCCTCCGATAATCCGGAGGGCTTTTGAAAAAAATTAATTTCTAAAATTCAAATTACATGTCCCACCAAAGTGCAGGAGAAAGTAAAGTTGAACCCTGAGGACAATTAGGATTGTAAACATTTTCGTTTGTCGGATAAACAAATCGAACTGGTATGGAACTGATAACACCTTCAGGATTTGGTGTCAAGGCAGGATAACCGGTTCTTCTCCAATCAGTCCACGATTCAGTTTGCAGGTAAGTGCCTACATACTTTTCATAAATGATTTTAGCCAGCATATCTTGCTGTGTTCCGCCTCCTATTCCGTGAACAGTAATGTATGCAGCAGCTTCAGTAGCATCAACACTCATTCTGTCCATGCTTGCCTGTATTCCTTCTGTATAAGCTGTTTGTGCACCTGTATTATCACCGGTCATTAATTTACATTCAGCTTCAATAAATTTTTGTTCAGTGAAAGTGAAGTAAGGAATGGCAGCAGTATAATAACCAAAGAAATCAGTTAAGTAACCTGCTCCCCACCAATTTGCATTAGCAGTATCAATATAAGTTGCTGAACGAGGATCACCGTTGGCTGCCATGTTATCCAAACAAAAACCTGCATAAGCAATATCATCTCTGTTTTCGATGTATTGTGCCCATGGGTTTGATGCTGCTTCAGTAAAAATGAACTGTGCATCATCACTATTGCCTGTTAAACCACCGGCTGCTAAATCATCCAATGCATTTTGATAATTAGCATTATCCCGAAGTGATAAATGCAAGTGCAATCGGGCTTTAATACCAAAAGCAAACGATGTCCACAAATCTAAATCACCACCATAAATAAAATCTTCAGCGAAATCACCGGGTAATTCCAAATCATCACCTGCAGTATTCACTTCATAATCTATTGAATCAATGGCTTCATTCAGCAATTTAAAACATGAATTATAAATGTCTTCCTGCGAATCAAACTTTGGTTTCAAATTATCGAATCCCTTAAAAGCTTCAGAGAATGGAACATTTCCCCACCAATCAGAACTCTGACTCAATGAATAAGCAGAAAGAATTTTTGCTACTGCATCATAAGCAGTGTACTGCCCAGGATGATCTTTTGCAAAAACAATAATTGAATTCATGTCGTGCAGATTGTCGGCAAACATGTTATTCCAAAGATTGTTAAAATCTTCTTCGTTCATGCTGTATTTATTATAACTGTAAAACTGGCGCGAAGCACCGGTTACATACTGCATGAATGTGCTGATGTAGCGAGATGCATCGCCCCCCATAGAATAAGCAAGTGATGCCTCAGTAGATGGAAGCAAAACTTTAGGCGGAACAACAGATGGTAAATCTTCATTTTGATTTACATCAAGGTATTTTTTACAGGAAGTAGCAGCAATCATTAGCATCACCGCCATTCCGAGTATGAAAATTTTATTTGTTTTCATGTGATTGTTTTTTTTAGATGATGAATGATTAGAGTGTGAGTTTTAAACTGAAACCAAAACTCTTTGTATTCGGCATGTTGAAATAATCCATACCCTGACTGTTACCTGAACCGGTTAAACTGGTTTCAGGATCAATGCCTGTGTACTTGGTATTCAACCACAAATTACGACCGATGAAAGAAATGTCTAATCCGGCAACAGGTGTTCCTTTCAAACATTTTTTGCTGAAAGAATAAGTCAATGCCAATTCGCGCAATTTCATGTAAGAAGATTTTTCAATGAAGTCTTCAAACTGACTTCCGAATCCACCACCATTACCCTGGAACCAGCTTTGGTCTAAAGCAACTTTAGTATCATTGGTTCCATCACCTAACACCAAATTTCCATCCGCATCAACATGACCTTTCACTCCTTCAAATACATGTGCAGTATCGTAACGGAGGTAATTGTTTGAAGCACTCGGAGTTTCTAAAGCACTAATAGTTCCGGGAGTTCTTCCGAAGAAAGTAAGTGCTCCTCTTGTTCCGTTCCACATATCACCACCATGGCGAATGTCAACGGTTGCAGAAATAGTTAACATATCTTTCCAGGTGAAACCTGTATTTACTCCACCAATCCAATCGGGATTAATATTTCCAACAACACCAACCTGATTGTCAACAATCGGATAACCGAAGTTTCCTGAATTCGGATCATCATCAATAACCTTATTGCCATTCGCATCGCGCAACCAACGGCCACCGTACAATGAACCATATTGTTCGCCAACTACTGCATAAACTGCTGAACCTTCAAATCCACCAAGGAACAAAGTTTTAATTGAAGTATCTCCAAGAGAAACAACCAAACTTGTGTTCTTGCTCCAGTTCAAATCCAATGTCCATTTAAAGTTTTTAGTTTTAATTGGAGTGGTAGTCAACATAATTTCCATTCCTTTATTAGAAAGTTCACCTGTATTCTGATACATATACTGGTAACCTGATGAACCCGGAACCGGAGTAGCTAAAATCTGATTTAAAGATTTAGAAGAATAATAAGTGAAATCTATTCCAATTCTATTGTTGATGAAACGAAGATCAGCACCAAATTCTAATGAATTTACTTTCTCAGGTTTCAATAATGGATTACCAAGAATGTAATAATTAGAATAACCTACAACACCTTCAATCGGGAATGCAACACCAGGGGTCCATCCATCAGTAAAGGTTGCCTGATCATAATAAGATTCCAAAGCATAAGGTGGAGCATCCTTACCTACACTCGCCCAAGAAGCACGAATTTTTCCGTATGGAAACCATTTGTTGCTGCTCAATCCAAGTGATTCAGTAAACACATAAGCCAAACTTACTGAAGGATAGAAGAATGAATTTTTATCTTTTGGAAGAGTTGAAGTCATTTCATTTCTACCTGTAATGTTCAGGTACAACATGCTTTTGTATGATAAACTACCAGCTCCGTAAACAGCTGAAGTTCTGTAACGCGATGCAGATTCTCTGGTTAAAACAGAACCGGCAACTGACAGATTTTGGAAATCAGAAAAAACTAAATCATCACCTTGTGAGTAAATTGATTTTGTTCTTTGGCTGTACATATTCTGACCTACTGTTAAACTACCATCTAAATTGTCAGAGAATTTTTTTGTTGCAGTTGCAATTACATCAGAGTTAACATGGAAGTAATTAAACTGAGAAACAAATATTTGTCCACCGTGGAAAGCAGCAGAATTAATGGCAAAAAATTGTTTTTTGTATTCAGAATAATTATCGGTTCCTAATCGGTAGGTTAAATTTAACCAACTTGCAGGTAAGTAATCAACCTGACCAAATCCATAAACACGATTTACTTTATCGTTGAATGGGCATTGGTTGATAGTCCAGTATGGATTATCATAAAAAGCAGGATTGTATGAACCCCCACGATAATTTCTTTGCTGACCATCATCCAAAATATAAGAAGCAGGATCATCATATACACCTTCACCAACACCATTTGAATTGTCAAATGAAATTGGAGTTCTTAATAAATCAAGCATTAAACCTGAAAGATTTGAACCTTGCTGAATACGGCGACCACCTGAGTTAGAATAAGTGGCAGAACCTGACGCACTTAATTTATCAGATAATTTTGTTTGTCCGCTCATCTTTGTTGTATAGCGTTTGAAATTGGCAAGTGGAACTATACCATCTTGTTTTAATGAAGAGAACGAAAAACGAAAAGCTGAAATATCAGACCCACCAGAAAGAGCTAAATTATTTTCCCATGTTTGACCTGTTTTGAAAAAAGTATTCATATTGTCAAATGGCTTAAATGGAATCAGACCAGAAATAGTATCGCCTGTAATGTTTCCAATTAATTCACCATTTTTATTAAACTGTGTTTTTTGTGTAGGATCCCATGAAATAGTATCACCGGCAGCTCCCCATGATCCTGAAGAACCGCTTTCATAACTTCTGATTGCACCACCAGAACCTTTTACATATTGATCTTGTAACTCGGGTAATTTATTTACTTTATCAAAAGTAAGATTGGTTGAATAAGTGACATTCACTCCACCGCCAACTTTTTTACTATTCAACCAATCACCTTTTTTAGTGGTAATAATTAATGCACCACTTGCAGCGCTGATACCATAAAGCGCTGTTGCAGCAGGGCCTTTTAAAACTGTTATTGATTCAATATCGTCGGGGTTAATATCAACACCGCGATTGGAATTGTTTACGCTTGATAAATAGTTGTTAGAAAGATCATCAGGATTACCTGAAAAATTTTCAGAGTTATCTAAAGGCACACCATCCACAATAATGAGTGGTGAGTTTCCTCCAGAAAGAGAAGTTGCTCCTCTTATTTTAATATCAACAGATCCACCGGGCGATCCGCTTGATTGAATAATGGAAAGTCCGGCGACTTTTCCACTTAATGCAGTCAATGCGTTTGACTGACCTGCTTGTGTCAGCGCATCACCGCCAACATCCTGCACTGAATAGCCGAGAGATTTTTTCTCCTTGCTTACACCAACTGCAGTTACTACTACTTCATCTAATCCGAGCACATCTTCTTCCATCTTGATGTCAAGAGAGTTGGAAGCACCCAGCGCAATTTCCTGAGTTTTCATTCCTAAATAACGAACGACAAGAATTTTTGCGTCCGGTGTTACTGCCAACGAAAAACCTCCGTTAACATCAGTGTAAGTGCCTATCGTGGTTCCTTTCACCAGGATAGAGGCACCTATAATGGCGTCGCCGTTTGAGTCTTTCGCGGTGCCCGTAAGAATGCGGGTTTGTGCGAAAAGGTCCATGCTGCCCATGACTATGAGCAAGACCGGGATAATGTGTAAAAAGACTTTTTTCATAAAAGGTGTTTTGGGTTTAGAAAAAATGTTGCGATGAAAGTAATTGGATTTTTTAGTGTTTACAATGATTTTTATTTTTATTTTACTTATGGTAGAATTCCTTTCAGACGAGAATTCAAAATAAAAAGTTGTATTCACCTAACAACTGTTAGTGAAATAATTGAAATAGAATAGAATAGATTTTTTTCTATTTACTAACGGTACGCCTTTTATATTCTTCCAAAGCTTTGTCAAGCCATTTTACATAGGCATCTATGTCTTCGTTGAATGATCGCGTTTCATTTAATAATTTTCCATCACTATCCATCAACACATAAAATGGTTGTGTGTTTGTGTTGTATTTTGATGCTTGAATATCGCTGTACCAATTGCCGAGAGTTTTTATTTTATTTCCGCTGAAGGCAGAAACATATTGTTTGTCTTCGGGCAACATTGTTTTATCATCAACGAACATGCTGATGAGTACATAATCTTCTTTCAATCTTTTTAAAACATTTGCATCGCTCCAAACTGCTGCTTCCATTTTTCTGCAATTAACACAGGCCCATCCTGTGAAGTCGAGCATAACTGGTTTGCCGGATTCTTTTGCAGCTTGTATTCCTTCTTCGTAATCAAAGTAACCATCAATGCCATGTGGCATGTGAAAAATATCTCCGTACTTTTTTGGTTTGGAAGAATGTGATGTAGAATTTGAAACTCCTTCAATTAACAATCTTGATAAATCAAAATCCTGTGTGGCTTGTGGTGGAAGATATCCGCTGATAGGTTTTAAAGGCGCACCAAAAATTCCGGGAAGAAGATAGAGTGTTACAGAAAAAGAAAGTATTGCCATTAATAATCGGCCGACAGAAATGTGTTGTATGTCCCCATCATGTGATAACCTGATTTTACCAATGAGATATAAACCAAGAACACCAAAAATGGTAATCCACAACACAAGAAAAATATCGCGCGATAAAATTTGCCAGTGATAAGCGAGGTCAACTTTTGAAAGATAAATTAAACACAACGCGAGTTCAACAAAACCAAGAGTCACTTTAACTGTATTCATCCAACCACCTGATTTCGGAAGTGATTGTAAAAATCCGGGGAACCACGCGAAGAATCCAAATGGAATTGCTAGTGCTAAACCAAATGCGCCTAATCCAACTAACGGACGAATGGCATCGCCTTTTGTAATCAGCGGCAAAAGATTTCCAATGATTGGAACTGTACATGAAAATGAAATGAGCACCAATGAAAATGCCATAAAGAAAATTCCGACAAAGCCGCCACGGTCGGCAAACGATTCGGTTTTATTTATCCAACTTGATGGCAATGTGATTTCAAATACACCGAGAAATGAGAGTGAAAAAACAAACAGCAACACAAAAAATACAAGATTAAAAAGCCAACTGCTACTCCATGAATTCAACGCATCGGAACCAAAAATGAGAGAGACTAAAAATCCGAACACCACAAAAATGATGAGTATGCTTGCTGCATAAACCATTGCATTAATTCTTCCTTTTGCTTTATCCTTACTGCGTTTTGTAAAAAAACTTACAGTAAGTGGAATAATCGGAAACACACACGGTTGAATAAGCGCCAGCAATCCACTTCCAAATCCTAACAAAAATATTTTCCAGATAGAATCCGTTGCTGCATCGTTCTTTGATTCAAAAGATTTTACCAATGAAGAATCTGATTTTTCAGTTGATGTTTTATTAATTGCTGCATCAACTTTTGATGTATCAGTTTTAGTTTTTGAAGAATCAACAACAGTCGCTTCAACTTTTTCTACAACAGCATCTGAATGTAATTTCAATTCGAAGTCGTAAGTGGTTGGAGGCAAACAAACTTCTTTGCAAGTCATATAATCAAGACCTCCTTTTACCAATACATCTTTCTTCAGCAATTTTATTTTTTGCGAAAACACAGCTTTGTTCTCATAATACTTTTCAGTTTCCTTCTCTCCTCCTAAATCTACTTCTTTCACAATGAGATTTCCTGCTTCTCTTAATTTTCCAACTTCAACAAAGTCTTTGTTTTTTTCAAGCGTGAGCGATGTGGCAACTGATATTCCAACATAATCTTTTGAAAATACATGCCAGCCCGGGTCAAGTGTAACAGTTATCACAATATCAAAATCTCCCTTACCTAAATCTTTTACGGTGTGTGACCAATGCGAAGGCACAACCATTTGCGCTGAAGAAATTCCGCTGAATGCAAAAAGAAAAAACAGGAGTAACTTGAATGATTTCATTCGTTAATGATAACAGTTTTTGAAAATTTAGTTAGCGCAGCAAATCATCCATCACATCCACTTCCATTTTTGCAACATAAGAAATGAGTGAACGGAAAAGTTCAATGCCATCAGTATTGCCCAACACATCTTCAGCAGCGCGTTCGGGATGTGGCATCATTCCAAAAACATTTTTGGAGGCATTTGTAATTCCTGCAATGTTTTCCAATGCGCCATTCGGATTCGCATCTTCATTCACATTTGCATTTTCATCGCAATAACGAAAAAGTATTTGCCCGTTTTCGTTCATGCGCAAAAGTTGTTTTGAATCAACAAAATAATTTCCTTCAGCATGAGCGATTGGAATTTTATATGCTTTGTTCAAATCCAGATCAGCAGTAATTGCTGAATCAGTATGAACCGCTTTTATAAAAACATTTTTGCAAATAAAATTGCGATTAGTGTTACGCATCAATACTCCAGGCAATAAGCCTGCTTCACACAAAATCTGAAAGCCATTGCAAATTCCCAGAACATATCCGCCACTGTTCGAAAAAGAAATAACAGCTTCCATAATTGGAGAAAACCGTGCAATTGCACCTGAGCGAAGGTAATCGCCATACGAAAATCCACCGGGAAGAATAATACAATCACTTGTATCAAATCCATCCAACTCTTTGTCCTTGTGCCACAGAATTTTTACTTCCTGCTGCAAGACATTTTCCAATACATGAATTACATCGTGGTCGCAATTGGAACCCGGAAAAATCACTACACCAAATTTCATTTAATCAAAAAGAGTTTATTGGTTTTCAATAATTGAGAGCAGGCAAAAGTAAAATTTGTTTTCGGTTAGTATTGATACGAACCAAGGCAATAAATTATTGTTGATTTTCTGATTACTATAAAATCAATTCGTATTCAATTTTATTTCAAAATTATAAGTGGCCGGCGGAATACAAACCTGCTTGCAGGTCATGTAATCCATGCTTCCTTTTACAACGACATCTTTCTTTAACAACTTAACAGTTTGCACAAATACGACTCTGTTTTTATAATACATGGCCATTTCTTTTTCGCCGCCAAGGTCAATTTCTTCTTTTATCATTTCTCCTTGCTCTTGAAGTTTTCCAACAACTTCGAAGTCATCGCTTTTTTCTAAAGTAAAAGTTGCAGGCACTGAAATACCAACATAATCTTTTGAAAAAATATGCCAGCCATCATCAAGTGTACACGAAATCATAATATTGAATTCACCGTTTCCTGCATCTTCAGTGATGTAACTCCAGTGAGCAGGATTTACAATTTGAGCTGACGAATTTTTTGTAACAGCAAAACTCAGCAAAAGAATTAAAGCAAAAATTTTTTTCATTTGTTTAAAATTTAGAAGTATGAAATTATGTTATTCGAAAAAATTTAATTGGTTTTCAAATTGAAAATAGAGGATGATTAAAAGCATAGTTAAATGAAAAATTTCACCTATCCACCACTTTTTTAACATCGGTAATGAATAACTTAATGCAGTTGCAACCGGAATGACCAACCATATGAAATTCTCCACTCTGATATTCGATTGCAAAAACACCGAAAGAAATCCGAGCATAGAAAATAATAACAAGACAGCAAAGTAATTTCTGATTTGCACCAGCGCTTTAAAATAGTTCTGTTGAATTTTCATCAAACTCCAAATCACTGCAATGAAAACCACCAATGAAATAATAATTATTTGTGTGTTGGTCACGAAACCAAATTCTTCGTTCATCACTTTCCTGAATGTAATGTTGTTGAAAAATTCAGGTAACCGATCGAACCAGAAAAAATAAACTGATGAAAGAAAGTATGGAACAATGGCACCAATCAATATCACCATCCACTCACCAATTTTAAATGGGCGAAGTATCAGTACGCCGAAAAAAAGAAATAATAAAAATGCAAGTGATGGAAAATAAAAAAGGGAGGAAACTGAAATAACAAATCCCAAATCGAAAATCTGACTGCTGACTTTTTCTTTTTTATAAATGGAAAAGAGCAAATCAATTTCTATCAATAAAAAAATATTTGCAATAAGTGCTGGCGATAGAAACAGAAAATTGCGAAACATACACGAAAGCAAAATGAAAATATACGATCCAAGATAATTGCCGCGCTCTGTTACTTTATGTTTATCAAGAATGGAATTGAAATAAAGTGCCTGAGCAAATAATAATAAAACTGAAAAAATATTTTCGACCAGCAATTGGTTGAAGGGAATTAAATTCAATGACCATTTGAGTGCAATGCTTAATGGATTTATAAACTCATCGGTATAAGTACCCGACTGATAAAATGCATATCCATGAAGAAGTGTAACTGACAGTAACACCAGCACAACTATAAGCGGATGATTGGATTTATAGAAGCGAAGCAAGAGTATTTAAAATAAAAGTTTTAAGTATTGCAAATATCCTTTTTTCAAACTCGGCATTATAATTTCGTTTGGAGAAATTTGCTTACCCGCTATTGCAACAGGAAGCAATCCTTTTTTATCAGCATTTAAAATTTCTATCCGTTCTGTTTTTCCATCTGCTTGTAAAGTAAACGCCGACAACACATTTGTTCCTCCTGCAAAATCATTGTAAACCAAAATCAATTTAGTTGGTGCAATCACCAATGCATAGGACGAAAACAGTCCACCATCGCTTTCGGTTTGTTGTTTTTTATGCAGCACCTGGCTCCATTCCATTCCTCCTGTGTCAGATATACTGCAAGCAATTATTTCATCGTAGTGATAATAATTTACTGTGAGCGCGGAACTTCCGCCAAAATTTCCGTACCCCTGCGAATTAAAAGATTCGGTGGAAATTGCATGTGATTCAGCCAAAAAAATAACCCCTCCGTTTTTTTTCACAATCATTTCTGAAGGATGAAAAAAATAAAATCCATCGTTTCGTTTTGGTGGATTATTTCCACTCAGATTTGAAAGCAGATCAGTTGAAAACGGAATTAATTTTTTTGAAAGCAAATTTCCATTTACAGAAAAACGATTTACATAAACTCCATCGGACTCAGAGCCAGGCGAATTTGCATATAAACCTGCAACCAGAATTTGATGGTTTGTCAGGTCACGCTTTAATATTGGCTCTGTAAAAATCATTCCGTACTCTTCGGTAATTGAAGTTGAAAAAGTATTTGTTGAGTCATTGTAACATACCATCATTATTTTGTTGAATGGAAAATCATTATGAAAATTTTTTACTTGATTTTCACCGAATAAAAACCAGCAATGCAATGAATCATCAACCTCAGCTGAAATAATTTCGGGTTCAGTAAAGTCGGATGCTCGATAAGAAATATTCCATTTAACATTCAACCATTCATCAAGACAGTAGGCATGCATTTTTCTGCGTTCACTCACATTCAAATCATCGTAATAAATCAGAAGTTTATTTTTATTGTACGATACGGTATAATTCATTTTCGGTACTGAAAGCAATGTTGTGGTTGCAAGCGTATCAACAATAATTGAAGTGCGAATAATCATGAATTGATGATTCACTTTGGCAGCTTTCAAAAAAGTCATTCCACGTGCCTGAATGGTGTAAAAGACAATGGCAGAGTCTCCGGTCAGAATAACTTTCCCAATGTTCACGAATCCAATTTCCTTCAGCGCAATTGGTTTCTTCCATATCAGTTTCATATCGGATGAATACAACGAAACAGAGTGCGAATTTTTTCCAGCATTCATTGCCACTATTCCCTCACTATTGGTTCCAAGCACTTCGTAACGGGTGGTTCCATAATTTAATTTTTCCGGAAGCGAGATCTCATAATTCTGCGCCATCAATAATTTTATTGATATAACACACAAAAAAATAATGAGCAGAATTATTTTTAACCACACTGTCATCGCTCAAAAATAAACGCAAACTGTTGATGCAGCTATTTATTAAATTACTTTCGTGAAGCATGAGTTTTTTCAGAATAGGGTTTTTATCTATAATTTTTTCATTGAAATTTTTGTTGCTGTTTGCTCAGCAAACAAAATTTCATTCATACCAGTTTGAACTGGAACCCACTTTTAAGTATGGGAAAATATTGAAGCATACAGTAAATTTTAAACCTGCCATTGAGCAACATTCCTACTCATTTGAGTTGAATTTTGCCTGGCAAAGCAAGGGGGACAAGGCCTGGCAGCGACAGCTGCATTTTCCTGTTTGGGGAGTAGCAACAGGTTATACATACTTCGGAAATAAAAATATTTTGGGTGAAGAATATTATGTGGTTCCGAATGTTCAGTTTCGAATGGCAGGAAATAAAAATATTCAGTTGTGGTTGAAAGCCGGAGTTGGATTGGCTTGGTTAACCAAACATTACGATGCATTGCAAAATCCAACGAACGATGTTATTGCCTCTTCTATAAATAATTCTTCCACTGTTGCATTGCGTTTAAAAGTAAAATCTTCACCAAAAGTGAGTTTGGTTTTTGGGGGTTCTTTCACACACTCTTCCACCGGCGATGTTCGAATGCCCAATCTCGGAATCAATGTTCCAACTGCTGATTTTGGAATTCTGTTTTCATTTTCTCCCCTGAAAAAAGAATCGTTCAATCACGATTCGTTACAGATTCAAAAAAGAAAATCAATTGTTATAACTGTTCGCGGTGGAGTTGGGATGTATGAAATTTTTATTCCTGATGGTCCAATTTATCCACTCGTTATTAATGAAACCGGCATTGGGAAATATTTAGGCAAGTGGAATAAATTTTCAGTTGGGGTGGAAACTTTTTACAGCGCCGCGAATTTTCGTTTTGTGCAGGAGCAAAAAATCGGAACCAACTTTTTGAAACAATCAATTGTGGTTGCACCATTTATTCAGGATGAAATGGAATGGGGCCCTGTTTCATTTACAATGATGATTGCTTATCAAACAAAACATATTCAACTCTCAGGTACAGCCATTTATCAGAAGCTTGGAGTCAACCATTCTGTTTTTTGTTTCGGCGCAAACAAACAACACAAAATAAGTTTTGGAATATTTCTGACCACTCATTGGGCTAACGCCGATTATGTTTCTTCATTATTGAGTTTGCAGATTTGATTTGGCTCTCAACACTTTTTATATTTTAGCACCCCATGAAGTTTAAACCAACAGTTGACCAGGTCAACTACCTCAACATCGGATTAATGTTAGTTGCGGCAGTGTGCGCATTCTTTCGTCCGTTCGAAACTTTTTTGTTTGCATATGCTTTTTTCGGACCTGCACATTACCTCACCGAAATCAGTTGGTTGCACGACAGAAATTATTTTACAAAAGGAAAATTTGATTGGATTTGGTTGTTGCTTGCAGGGGTGATAATCACACTTGCAAATTTTCAACTTGTTCCGAATTTGCCTGATAGTGCAGGAACGGTAATCATATTTGTTTCATTCATTGCAGCATTGGTTTTTGTTACGGTAAGTAATACAGTGTTAAGAATTGTTCTCATCGTTGCATCTGCAGTTGGCAGTAAATTTTTAGTTGACTTCGGAGGATTTCAATCCATTTTCGGAGTGTTTATGCCAACACTCATTCATGTATTTATTTTCACCGGACTATTTATTTTAGTTGGTGCATTGAAAGGAAGAAGTCTTTCAGGAATACTTTCGTTGGTGTTTTTTATTTTAGTGGCAATAAGTTTTTTTTATTTACCAATCAGCAATGGCCAATATATTCCAACAAATTATGTGATGGATAGTTATGGCCATTTAAAAAATAATGGTTCGTTCACCGATGGATTTATCAGTTTAAATTATCACATCATGTCCGTTTTTAATTTGCACGATTTTGGAAAACCCACTGTAAATTTTCAGCAGTTTGTTGATGGATTTAATAGTTTTTTATTCCAGAATCCGCTTTCACTATCCATAATGGCGTTCATTGGATTCGCCTACTTGTATCATTACTTAAATTGGTTTTCAAAAACATCAGTGATTCAATGGCACAATATTCCACGCGCGCGGTTTATTGGAATCATTGTTCTTTGGTTGTTGTCAGAAGGATTGTATGCCATTGATTACGCTGTTGGATTGCAGTGGTTATTCTTCCTAAGCTTCACCCATGTGTTATTGGAATTTCCATTGAATCAACTCACTTTTATCAATATCGGAAAAGAGATTGGTGCTATTTTCACAGGGAAAAAAGCAGGAAATACTAAAGCGGTGAAAGCAAACTGAAAATAATTTTTGGGGAAATTCAATTTTCTAAAAACATAAATAATTTTCCTTCTTCGCTTCCAACTATTTCACCATTATCCATTAAAACTATTGATGTGAAATTTGCATCCGGAGTGTTTTTAATTTTTATCCATTGATTTCCACCATCACTTGTAAAAAGCAGTAAGCCTTTATCGCCAATAATGTATCCATTGTTAAAATCACGGAAAATTATTTTCCTGAAAACCCATGATTGATTGGTTAACGAATTTCCGTTTCGGATTTTTTTCCAGTTCTCACCGGCATCATCAGTCAATAGAATCGTTCCAGCCAAACCAAGTGCAATTCCATGTTCGGTAGAAGAAAAAGAAATGGAAACAAAAAAATCTCCAGTTGCTTTTTGTTGCTGCCATGTAGCTCCTCCATCAATGCTCTTAATAATTTTTCCATAACCGCAACAAAAAATAGTGTGTTCATCTGTTGCGCATAGACCTCGCATTTCAGAAGTAAGCGTATCGTTTTTCCAACTCGCTCCCTTGTCAGTACTTCTTGAAATTATTCCTCCAGTAAAACCTGAACCGCCGCATGAAACAATCACACTGTCGTTCAACCACAAAACATTTCGCATTAAGCGCCATAAAAAATTCTGTGTAATGCTCCAGTCAACTCCTGCATTTGTTGATTGCAATATTTTTCCATCGTAACCACATGCAATCAAAGTATCTTTATTCAGAAATGAAATTCCATACAATTGTTTATTGAGAATTTCTTTTTCGTTCCATGTTTTTCCATTATCAGAACTGTAATAAAATTCTCCATGCGCATATCGTTCGCCTCCCACACCAATTATTGTTGAATCATCCACTCTCTTTAATTCTGATATTTCATATTGCGAAAGTTGCTTCAATTCACTCCAGTTCCATTCTTGTTTTTTCTGGCAACTATTTGCCAGCAGGCAATAGGCAGTAAGGAGCAGGCAGTTGAATACAGAAAGTATTTTGCACTTGTGAAATTTGAAAAAAGAATTTCTTCCAAGATAAAATTTGAATTTCTCTGCGCCTCTGCGCCTTTGCGGCAAATTATATTTCAAAGCGATTTTATTTCTGATGCGGCAATTTCAACTGCCTGTAAAATAATCCGGCAAGCCGCTTCAATTTCTTCTTCAGTAATTATTAATGGAGGTGCAATGCGCAAACAATTCGGTGCGAATAAAAACCAATCAGTAATCAATTCATACTTCCAGCATTCTTCAATTACTCGTTTATTAAATGCATCGCTTTCAAATTCAATTGCCATCAGCAAACCACAACTCCGAATCATTTTCACCCGAGGATGCTGTAATAATTTATGAAATAGTTTTTCTTTTTCTTCCACCTGCTTCATCCATCCTTCTTCCAACAATGCTTGCAGTGCCGCCAATCCCGCAGCGCAACTCAGTGGATTTCCTCCGAAAGTAGTAAGGTGACCAAGCACGGGTTCGTGTGTAAGTGAACTCATAATTTCATTGGAAGAAATAAATGCGCCGAGTGGTAATCCTCCTCCTAATGCTTTTGCAGTTAAAAGAATATCAGGAGTAACTCCGAATTTCTGAAACGCAAACAACTCACCGGTTCTTCCCATTCCGGTTTGTGCTTCATCAAAAATTAAAAGTGCTTTATGTTGCTCACATTTTTTTTGCAAGTGTTTCAGAAAAGAAATATCAGGTACAATAACTCCCGACTCCGCCTGAACAGGTTCAAGAATTACACAAGCAGTTTTATCAGTAATGACATTCAACGAATGAATATCATTGTAATCAACATGCGTAATTCCGGGAAGTAACGGGCGAAAACTGTTTCTGAAATATTCATCGCCCATTAAACTCAGCGCGCCTTGCGTGCTGCCATGGTAACTTTTATTGAAGCAAACAATTTCAAATTTCCCGGTGTAGCGCTTTGCTAATTTCATGGCACCTTCCGTTGCTTCAGCGCCGCTGTTGGTGAAATAAACAGTGTCGAGATGCGGAGGCAAATGATGAGTGAGCAACTGCGCCAACTGCACCTGCGGCGATTGCACATATTCGCCATAAACCATCAAGTGTAAGTATTTATCGGCTTGTTTTTTTATGGCATCAACCACACGCGGATGCCGATGCCCCAGATTTCCAACACTGATCCCTGCAATCAAATCCAGGTAACGATTTCCGTTTTTGTCATACACATAAATTCCTTCGGCCCGCTCCGGCTCCAGCATCATTGGTGCAGTAGAAGTTTGCGCAACAAGATTTAAAAACAATTGTCGTTCGGTTAACATGCCCGCCAAATATAATCGCATCGCAAAATCATTTCTTCATTAATAAAAATGTTTGCACTGTTACATTTGTTTCATGGATAAATTGCATTTTGTTGATTGTTCATTATTCCTTAGTGAAGACCATTCGCTATTAATTCTGCATAATCGCCGGCGGAAAGTTTTTAATAGATGGTTTACCATTGGGTGCATTGCTTTTATTGCTTCCATGTTTTTCAAAGCCATGCACGCTGAAAAAATTGCAGCGCTACCATTACTGATTTCTACAATCATATTAATGATTGGTGTTTGGAAGCTGAGCGGCACGGGTAAAATTTATTTTGAAAAGAATGAAGGGAAACTTTTTCGTTTTTATAAACACCTTGGTTATATCCAAAAATTATATTCCACTCCATTGCGATCAATAGAAAACATAGAAATTCTTTCTAAAGAAATTCCAACTCTTGCATTACGATTGGATACTAACCAACTCATTATTCTTAGTGCTGAAAATGGAATTTCAATGCAAGAAATAAAATTGTTGGGCGAACGGATATCTGTATTCATTAAAGTGCCTTTAATTATAAAGTGATTTTATAAAATATATTCACCAACCATTGAAGACTCAAAAAAAAATAATTGTTATCGGAGCCGGACCAGCCGGATTAACCGCGGCAGCTAAACTCGCCGAAGGCGGATGTGAGGTAACAGTGTTTGAAGCCGGTAAAACTGTTGGAGGTCTCGCACGCAGTTTTGAATTGTGGAATCAAATAGTTGATTGCGGGCCGCATCGTTTTTTTTCGAATGATAAAATCGTAAATGATTTTTTTAAAGAAGTGGTTGGCGATGATTTTATTTTAATTAACCGCCTTACCAGGATTTATTATCGCAAGAAATTTTATTTCTATCCGCTGAAGGCAATGAATGTGCTGATTAACATCGGGCCCATTGGTGTCATAGCAAGTATGTGGAGTTATGTGCGGCAACGAATGAATCCAATCCGCAATCCGAAAACTTTTGAAGATTGGGTGGTGAGTCGCTTCGGAAGAAAACTGTACAATACTTTTTTTAAAAATTATTCTGAAAAATTGTGGGGAATTCCATGTTCGCGAATTGATGCGGATTGGGCGGCACAGCGGATAAAAAATTTCTCGTTGCTTGAAGCTGTGAAGGCTGCAATTATTCCAGACACCAGCGGAAAGCACAAAACATTGGTCGACCGTTTTGCTTATCCAAAACACGGCACCGGAATGATTTATCAGAAAATAAAAACCAACATTGAAAATGCAGGAGGAATAGTTTTATTGAATGCTCCGGTAGAAAAAGTACTAGTTGAAAACGGAACGGCGAAAGGAATAGTTTTAAAAAGTGGAGAAACAATTTTATGCGATGAAGTAATCAGCACCATGCCGTTGACATTAATGGTGAAAGGTTTGAATGCTGTTCCTGAAAATGTAAAGCAGGCATGCGATAAACTTTTTTTCAGAAATACCATTCTTGTTTATCTGGAAGTGGATGCAACAGATTTATTCCCTGACCAATGGATTTATGTGCACAATCCCGATGTGATTCACGGGCGCATCACCAACTTCCGCAACTGGTCGCCTGAATTATATGGCGATAAAAAAACTTCGATACTATGTTTAGAGTACTGGTGTTTTGATGAAGATGAAATATGGATGAAGGATGAAAATTATTTTCATGAACTGGGAGAAAATGAATTACTCAAAACAGGTTTGATAAAACAGGAACACAAAGTTTTAAATTGTCACATTGAAAAACTGCGCCGTTGTTATCCGGTATATGAAACCGGTTATGCTACAAATGTTGAAGTGATAAAACTGCATCTTGACACCATAAAAAACCTGCGGGTGATTGGAAGATACGGAGCATTCAAGTACAACAATCAGGACCATTCCATGTTGATGGGTTTGCTTGCAGCAAAAGAAATTTTACAAGGCACTCATGAAAAATTATGGGATATAAATACCGATTCAGATTATCATGAAGAAGGAGATATTCTGAACTCCAAATAAAACACCCATCAAGCTTTTTAATTAAGTTACTAACTTGAAATTCCAGCCTTTATTAATTCTTTCACCCAATTAAATATTTTTCGTTCCAAAATCGGAACTATATAAAATAAAAATGGCAAACAGGCTAACCATGCTAAACGAGTTTGATACCTGTCATCATGCGCACTTGCAAGTGTTCCAGTTATTAATGCGTTTAAAATAAAGGCAGATAAAACGGTGAGAAAAAAATATTTTGTAGTTAATGGAATCTCTTCTCTGAATTTTTTATAAAGAAGAAGAATTAAAATAAATGCAAGTGAAAAACAAATAAAAATATCCTGAATGATTCTTAACAAATCAAAATTTAATTGATCAAATTGTTGTCGTGATGTGCTCCATCTGTTAAACTGATCATTATAAAAATAAAGTATCTGATCATGAACAGAAGTACCGGGCATGTATGGATTTATTCCACTGCCAACATTGAATCTAAATAAGTTAGAAGCGCTGCACTCCAGTGATGTTGTAATAAATAGTAAAGGATGTTTAATTATTGCATTCTTACAAACGATTGATAATTCTTTATCGGCCTTATCCCAACCACCCAAGCTGCTATTTAATGGTGAATCGCTATTATAAAGAAATGAAGGATGCATGGATGGCAATACATCTTTGTAATCACAAATTGCATAATGGTTGGTGCTGCATGTTTCGTTGAGATAAGTTTTAAAAATTCCGGTTTCAATTAATTTCCCGGCAAGCATAATTCCATTGTAATGACTGTAATAAAACTTTCCTTCTTTTTGATAATTTCTTAATGGAGTAATAAAGCAGGTTAATAAAAGCAATACTGAAAAGGCGGTAATTACTTTTAATGTTAAAAGTGCATCCTTTCTGAAAAAGAAATATTGAATTAGAACAAGCAAAATGAAAATAGCAAAAATCAACATCAGGTTCGAATAATGAACCACTGATGAAAGCATAAATAAAACACTGAAAAATATTTTTTCTGGAATGCTAGTTTCTCCAAATAACAGAATGAAAGAGGAAAGTATTAATAACGGAGTAAATACATCTGTCATAATCTGACAAGAAAACAAACTTATTGAAGTAGTGTATGATAGAATAATTATTATCAGAAAATAATTGAATGAAGAAAAATCCTGAAAAAATTTTTTTAAAAAGCACCAAAGAGTAATAGCCAACAATAGATTCTGAATAATAATTACTGACCACAAAGAACCATACAATGCTGTGCATTTAATAAACAATCCATAAAAAACCGGACGGTCGGCTGCTGCAATTCGGGAATAAGCCATTGATAAGTAAGTACCGGTATCAGAATTCACTAATGGAAACCGATTCCATAAAGCAGGATGTAATAAAATAAAAGTTGCAGCTAGCCATTGAATCAGAATAATCAGGTTTCTTTTAATCATACTTTTCAATTTTTATATTTCATCAGATAAACATAATTCGTTATTGGCGTTCTTTGAATTTATTTTTCAATAACACTTCAATTTATTTTTTCAAAAATTTAAAATTCAAACCCCAATTGACTATCTTTTTTAGTTTCTTTTTTTTTCTTGCGCTCGATCGGATTTGTTTCAATAGCAATCATTTCATCACTGGAAATCGGTTGCAACAAATCGTAAATCATTTCATGATTTAATTTTTTATCGAGCCATTTTTCCTGCCCCTCCTTTTTCAAAATCACAGGCATGCGGTTATGATAGGGCGCAACAGTTTCATTCGCTTCGCAAGTGATAATTGCGAAAGTCGGAATCACTACGCCATCTGTTTTATCAATCCAGTTATTGTAAGTGCCTGCGTACAAAACCGGTTCTTCTTTATTCAATGAAAATCGATAGCGCTGCTTTGTTTTTTTATTCTCTTCGAAAAATGCAGATGAAATAATGAGGCATCGTTGATTTTTCTGAAATGCTTTTCGCCAGGTTGGTTTTTCTAAAATGGTTTCGCTGCGAGCATTAAAATTTTTCCGGAAGTCTTTATAATCTTTCGACCACTCAGGCAAAAACCCGAATTGAAAATCTTCAACCGTTAATTTTTCGATAGTTATAACAGGCGATTCCATTCCCGGAAAAACCAATTGTTCTTCTAAATTATTTTCTGCATTTGATGAATCAGAAATTTTTAGCCCATTCAATTGCAAAACCTGTTCGCGATATTCTTCTTCTGAAATTTCACCTGAGTGATGTGCTGCTTTTAATCCGCGCTTTTGTATGTAGGAATAATTGTAACACATTCTTATTCTCTGTTCTTCGAATCAATACAAATCGTAACCGGACCATCATTCAATAATTCCACTTTCATATCGGCACCGAATTTTCCGGTTTCAATTTTCTTTCCTAAATCATTTTGCAGTTGCACAATTATTTTTTCATACATCGGAATAGCGAATTCAGGTTTTGCAGCTTTTATGTATGATGGGCGATTTCCTTTTTTAGTTGAAGCATGCAAGGTGAACTGACTCACCAATAAAATATTTCCATCTGCTTCCTTCACTGAAAAATTCATCACTCTGTTTTCATCATAAAATATTCTGAGGTTGCAGATTTTATTGCTGAGCCATTCAATATCTTCTTGAGTATCTGCATATTCAATTCCCAATAAAATCAATAGTCCGCTTTCAATATTTCCAATTACAATTTCATCAACTGTTACACTTGCATGACTCACCCGCTGAATTACCACTCTCATTCTTTGTCGTAAATTTTTTCGGTGTTGCGAACATCTTCCACAATGGCGAGATAACTTCCGTAACGGCTTTTCGAAATTTCACCTTTCTCCACTGCATCGCGAATGGCGCACTTCGGTTCGTTGATGTGCAGGCAGTTATTGAATTTGCAATCGTGCATCCGAGTTTTCATTTCCGGAAAATAATGCGCGAGTTCTTCAGGCGCTAAATCCAGAATGCCGAATTCTTTTATTCCCGGAGTGTCAATAATAAATCCGCCTTCAGGTATATGAAACATTTCGGCGAAAGTGGTTGTGTGCATTCCCTTGCTGTGATAATCCGAAACATCGCCAACTTTCAGATTCATTCCCGGAATCATTTTATTAATGAAAGTGCTTTTACCAACTCCGCTGTGTCCTGCCACTAAATTCACTTTGTCCTTCATCAACGCACGAACAGCATTCAAATGCTCATCAGTTTTTGCAGAAATTAATTCAACCGGATATCCTGCCTTGCTGTAAATATTTTTTAAGAACTCAACCTGCTTCAAATCATCTTCATTATACAAATCCATTTTGTTGAGCAGAATGGTGGAAGGAATATGATAAGCTTCTGCAGTCAGTAAAAAGCGGTCAATGAATCCGGTGGTGGTTGCTGGTTGTTTTACGGTGGCAATAATAAATGCGCGGTCAATGTTTGCAGCAAGAATGTGTTCGGCGGTTCTGTTGCGCGCCGATTGTCGAATGATGTAATTGTTGCGCTTCAACACTTCACTGATAACGGCGGCACTATTGTCTTTCTCCGGTTCCACCATCACCCAATCGCCAATTACAACAGGGTTTGTGGTGCGACGATTTTCCAATCGCAATTTTCCTTTCAACCGGCATTGAAGGGTTACACCTTCGTCTGTCAACACATCGTACCAGCTTCCGGTGGATTTGGTTACTCTGCCCTTCATACAATGTAGAAGTGAAAAGCGAAAAGTGAAAAGTGAAAAATTTCTGAGTTCGCAGGATTGAACTTTGAACTTTGAACTTGAAACTGTGAACTCATATCATCGCTTGCGCATGAATGGCATTTGCCATCTGCATAATCAGAGAAGTATCTTTCTCAATAGCATTTCCAACTACAATTATATCTGCACCGGCGCGGCAACTTTCCATTGCTTTTTCTGGAGTGGTAATTCCGCCGCCAACAATAATCGGAACATTTACATTTTCGCGAACTGCTTTTATCATGCTGCTGCGAATCGGTTGTTGTGCGCCGCTACCTGCATCCATGTACAAAACTTTTAAGCCAAGCATTTCTCCTGCGAGTGCAGTGCAAACAGCAATGTCATTTTTATCAGCAGGAACCGGAGTGGTATTACTGATGTACGAAACAGTTGTTGGCACTCCGCCATTCACAAGCAGGTATCCGGTTGAAATAATTTCGAGTCCGCTTTGCTTTAACATTGGTGCAGCAATCACATGTTGCCCGATGAGCAATTCCGGATTTCTACCAGAAATTAGTGAGAGTAAAAAAACGGCGTCGGCTTTTGCATTCACCTGCATGGTGCTTCCCGGAAATAATATCACCGGAATATCACAACTGCTTTTAATAATATCAAGGCACACATCGAGTGTATCATTCACCAACAAACTTCCGCCTAAAAACAAATAATCCACTTCCGCTTTCACTGCGAGTTCCACAGTGCTGAGAATAGAATCGCTGCTGACTTTATCAGGGTCAATCAGCACCGCAAATTTTTTGCGGTTATTTTTTCTGGCTTCAAAAAAAGAATGATAAACAGTTTGCTCCATTTGGGTTTTCGTATCACGACAAAAATAACAGAAACATGAATAAGATTTAATGAGGTTTAATTAAAGGTGAAAAAAATAATCTGTTCGGAAATTTCAGGCGTAGAAAATCGTTGAAACGATTTTATTTTTTTTCAATCATTTGGTCCACAGTTTAAACCGTGGACTAAATTTCTGAAATCAATTTCGTCAATGGACTTAGCCATTTCGTATCCAGTTTTTTTTTTGTGAATAAAGTTCTTCCGGAAAATTCATTCACTTAATATTTTGCGCACGATAATTTTCTCTCTTGAAATTCAAATCACTCATAAATTTTTTATTTCTGTTTTATATTCAGATTATTTTCTGTCAGAAAATTTCTGCCCAAAAAATTCTGGTTTCAGGAAAAGTAATTGATGCCGAAAAGAAGGAGGCATTAGTGGGTGTAACAGTTCTTGCTGATAATGCTGCCGGAACTTACACCGACCTGAATGGCAACTGGCAACTTCCATTGAGTGAAGCTGCGCATCAGATTAAATTTTCTTACATCGGTTGGAACGACACAACTGTATCCTGTTCGATAAAATCTGGAAATGAAATTCAGTTAATAGTTCTTTCGCAAAAGAGAAATACGCTCAATGAAATTGTTGTTGGTGCAAACCGTTACAGTCGCCCGCTTGCTGAACAAACGGTGAGCATGAATATTCTTCATCCGCAGGAATTACAAAATAAAAATTTACAGAATGCTGCCGATGCACTCGATCAAGTTCCTGGAATTACAGTGATTGATGGTCAGGCAGGAATCCGTGGTGGCAGCGGTTATGCATTTGGTGCCGGAAGCCGTGTGATGATTGTTGTGGATGAGCAGCCAATATTATCTGCTGATAAAAATGATGTGAAGTGGAGTTTTATTCCAATGGAAAACATTGAGCAAATTGAAATTGTGAAAGGTGCATCATCGGTTCAATACGGTTCTGCTGCATTGAATGGTGTGGTGAATATTCACACTGCATTTCCAACTTCGAAACCGGAAACTAAAATGAATTTATTTTTCACTCGCTTTGATGGAAGTATTCCTGCAAGTCAGATTTTATTTGGTGATAAAAATCCTTTTTCCATTGGAGGATACATTCTTCACAAAAGAAAAATTGGCAGGAGTGATTTTGTTTTTGATGCGTATGGATATCAATCTCGCAGTTGGTTGCAGGGCGATTCGGCAAAACGAATTCGCGGTCATTTTAAATATCGTTATCGTGCAAATGATAAACTACAATTTGGTGTGAACGCAACCGGAATGTTTCAGAACACTTCGCAATTTTTATTCTGGAGCAATGATACAACCGGTGCATATCACCCACTGAATGGAAGCACTACATTAATTCCGCTGAAAGAAATTTATACAACAGTAAATCCGTACTTAACATTGTTTTCAAAAAACGGAGCACGACATAATATTCAGTTGCAGTTCTATCATTCCAATCAGATTTCTTTGGGACTCTGGCAGCCGGTTGCTAATCTTTTCAGTGGTGATTATTCGTATCTGAAAGAAATTTCGTCGTGGAAGTTCAGCGGAGGAATTAATGGAAATATTTATTTCTTTAAAGACGATGGATTGGGTGGATTACACATTGGAAATTCCGGTGCTGCATTTTTTCAGTTGGAGAAAAACTGGAAGCGATTCAGAATGGAAGGCGGAGCGCGATATGAAATTTTTCGAATAGATACTTTAACGGACCATTCAAAACCGGTTGGGAGAATAGGAATTCAATACACAGCGAATAAAAAAACTTTTATCCGTGCATCATTCGGACAGGGATTTCGGGTGCCAAGTCCTGCTGAGCGATTTATAAAATATGGAATCGGCGATATCAATATTTATCCGAACGATACTTTAAAACCTGAAAGCGGTTGGAGTGCAGAAATCGGAGTGCGAAAACAATTAGATAAAAAGAAATTCAATGGATATGTGGATGGTGCTTTGTACATGATGGGTTATAAAAACATGATGGAGTTTGCATTTGGTCAGTGGGGAAAACCGACCGACCCGTTAATCGGAATTGGTTTCCGCGCAATGAATGTGAACGAAGCGCGGATAGCAGGATTTGAATTTGAAACCGGAGCGAAAACTTTTATCAATAAAGTGAAATGGAATTTCGATGGCGGTTACACTTATTCGTATCCCGTGGATTTGCAAGCGGATTCTTCGTTGCGAACTCCTTCGAATTTTATATCCAGATTTGTAAAAGGGCTTTCGCAACCCGACAGTTTATTTAAAATCGGATTGCTTCGATACCGCAATCGTCACTTGTTAAAATTCAATACTGATTTTGAGTGGAAGAAATTCTCATTCGGCGGTACCGGTCATTACTACAGCCGAATGGATAATATTGATTTTTATTTTTCCATTTTCATTCCGGGAATAAAAGATTATCGAGCAACACACTTGCAAGGCGACTGGGTTTTTGATTTGCGATTTGGTTATCAAACTCAGTATGGAAAAGTTGCACTGCTCTGCAATAATTTACTGAATGCTTACTACGCAATCAGAGTTGGAAAACCGGATGCGCCGAGAAATTTTACTTTGCAATATTCATTTGATTTTTGAAAAAGTTATTGGTTAAAAGTTATCTGTTATTCGTAGCTACTAATAACGGATAACAAGAAACTTATAACTCCTCACTAAAACATTTTAATGTAACACCTCTTCCGCTTGTGCTGAATGTGTTCATAGTTCTGCCACACCTGAATGGCTTTCTGATTTGTCTCGATGATGCCGGTGGTCTCAGCATACTTCACTCCTTTTGCAATCATGGTTTGTTGCAACTCTGTAATCAGTAATGCCGGAACTCCCTGCCCCTGGTATTTTGGATGTATGCCGGTTAATAATAAATCAACCACTGTCGGACTTTTCAATGCCTTCATTAAATGCCACCAACCGAATGGCAGTAATTTTCCATTTGCTTTTTGCATCGCTTCACTCAGCGAAGGCAAACCAATAATGAATCCAACCACTTCTCCATCTTTCTCAATCACTTTTATAAATTCAGGATTCAGAATGTTGAAATATTTTTTGATATAGAACTGAATCATATCATCACTCAGCGCCACCATGCTGAACAAATCAGCGAAAGCAGTATTGAGTAATTCAAAAATTTTTTTTGAGTACGGAACCATCTCGCTCTTGCTTTTGAAAGTAATCACCTTCAATCCGAATCGCTGCTTGATGACTTCATTCAGCCGCATTGCTTTTTCAGGAACCGCCTGAATGGTCAAACGAAATTCCACCCAGTCAATTTCTTTTTCATAACCGAGTTTCTCCACCTGCGAATGATAATACGGCAAGTGATATTCCGATGCAATGGAAGGAAGATGATCAAAACCTTCAACCAGCATTGCCTGATGGTCGAGATTAGTAAAACCAAGCGGACCGTGAATGCCCTCCATTCCGTTTTCGCGCGCCCACTTTTCAGCGACTTCAAACAATGCACGCACCACCTCTGCATCATCAATAAATTCAGTACGGCTGAAGCGTGCCATTTTTTTTCCGGTCTTATCAATATCCAGTTGGTTAATGATGCCGCCGATTCTTCCGACACACTTTCCGTTTTTAAACGCGAGCCAGAATTTTGCTTTACAGAATTTGAAAGCCGGATTCGCCGAAGGCATTAATGATTTCACCTCATCATCAATCATGGGTGGCACCCAGAATTTATTTCCTTTATAAAGTTTGAACGGAAGTTTTGCAAATAATTTTAAATCTGCAGTGGTTGTTGCTTCGCGAATGGTTACTGACATGGGTGCAAAATAAGAAGCCGTGAAAATATATAGCGTATGTTCTTTATCATTTGATAATTATCAAGAAGCAATTTTATTTTTTCCTCGCCACCATCAATCCATCTCTTATCGGCAGCAACAAACATTCAACACGCGAATCTGATTTTACTTTCTTGCAATATTCCACCAGTGCCTTCGTGTCTTTGTCTTGTTTTTCCTGTAACACTTTTCCGCTCCACAAAACATTGTCGGCAATAATGATTCCGCCGGGGCGCAAATTGTCGAACACCAAATCATAATAGTTCGGATAGTTTTCTTTGTCGGCATCAATAAAAATCAAATCGAAAGTTTCGTTGAGCGTGGGAATAATCTGCATCGCTCGTCCAATTTGAAATTGAATTTTATTTTCCAGTCCTGATTTCGAAAAATATTTCCGCACCATTGGTTCCAGTTCTTCATTAACATCAATGGTGTGAATGATTCCATCGTCTGCTAATCCTTCCGCTAAACAAATAGTAGAGTAACCAGTGAAAGTTCCAATCTCCAGAATCCGCTTCGGACGAATCAACTGACTGAACAATTTTAAAGTTGCTCCCTGCAAGTGTCCGCTCAGCATTTGCGGCATATAAATTTTTGCGTGCGTTTCACGATTGAGTTCTCTCAGTACTTCACTTTCCAGCGAAGTGAATTCCTCAGCATACTTTTCAATTTCTTCAGGAAGAAAATTCATCAGCAATTCTTTCTGCAATATTAATTTCTAAAAGCAGAGTTTAATTTTCCATTATCACATTTTCAAATCTCCAAATCTTCAAATCGTGTTTTACTTTGTGCCCCGATGAAGCGCCTGCTCATTTTATTTTTCATGTTGATTGTTGCATTGCAAAATGCAGATGCGCAATTGCTTCCGCTTTTTGGCGGAACACGCACCGGGACTACAGGGTTTCAGTTTCTGAAAAATAGTGTGGATGCACGCGGCTCTTCGATGGGCGGAGCATTCATTGCAGAGGTGAATGATGTTTCTGCTCTATACTGGAATCCGGCAGGCATCACGAAAGTGGATACACAGCACATTCACCTGATGGCTTCACAAACCAGTTTCTTCGCCGGAATGAATCAGCAATTTGTGGGAGCGGTGATTAAAAAATCTGCTGAAACTTTTTTCGGTGTCAGCTACATGGGATTTTATTCTCCGGAGATGCTTTACACCACCGAGTTTCAACCCTACGGAACCGGACAAACTTTTCGCGCTTACGACATGGCAGTGGGTGTAACACTCGCGCGAATTCTCACCGATAATTTTTCATTCGGCATCACAGCAAAATATTTAAGAGAAAGTTATGCGGAAGTTCATACGCAAAATGGTGTGGTTGATTTCGGTTTTCAATACGAAGTCGGAAAAGCAAACACGCGCTTCGCTGCCGGAGTCAGCAATTTCGGTTTCACTGCGGAGCCAAAAGGAACAGTTATCGCAACCACATTAAACGGCATTAATACACTTTCAGGTTTTGAAAAGATGGCGGTGCCTGCCATGTTTCGATTGGGAGTTGCGTGGGATGCCGTGAAGAAAAAAGATAACCGCTTAACTTTTTGCGGACAACTCAATCACCCGACCGACAACAACGAAACATTTTCGCTCGGCGGAGAATATTCATGGAAAGAAAATTTATTTGCGCGCACAGGTTATGAATTAGGTCAGGATGAAAATGGGTTGCCCTCATTTGGTTTCGGATTGAAATTCAAACGGCGCTTCGGAATCATTCAAATGGATTATGGTTTCAGCAACAAGCACACGCTCGGAAATATTCATCGTTTAACATTCAGCCTCTCCCTCTTCAACTAAGTCTATGACCTCCGATAAACAAATCCCTCCCCAAAGGGAAGGGATAAAACGAATGAAAAATTTATTAGAGAATAATTCTGCGCGTCTGTTCCATCCGAAGCTTGATGCTTTCCCTCTCCTTTGGAGAGGGGCTCCGAAGCTGGAGAGGCTCAGGGGAAGGTTAGGATGGGGCTTTATAATTGGGCTTTTCATCACAACACTTTTTTCTTCCTGCGATTTTTTATTCGGAAGTAAAAAAGATAAAACCACAGAAGATATTTTTAACCAGGGTGCCATTGACCCGAACCTTGTTCCCAATCAGGTTGGATATGTTCCGCTGCTTCCGTTCTGGAAAAATGTTTCGCATCCCGTTGATGTGTTTGTCGGGTACGATGAAATGGTTTACATCATTGACGATGAAGGTCTCGAAGTTTTTGACCAGAAAGGCGAGCGCCATCGCACCATCGCCGTTGAAGGTGCAACTGATGTAACACAAGACAGAAGATTGCACACTTATGTCACAGGCAGAATAAATAAAATGGTTGCAGGCACCACTTACAATCTCGCAGCGGTTTTTCACATCATCAATGCATCCACTTCCACCGAACCATTAATCATTGACACACTCATTCAACCCTTCTGCGATGTGAGCCGCAACAACTCAGCATTTCGCGGCGCGCTGGATGAAGCCGTTCAGTTCACCGGCATAACAACACGGGCAGATAATTCTTTGCTCGTTGCGCGCACCGGCCCCACTAATGATTTAGGTTCTGTTGCGCGACCTGATAACACCATTTTATTTTTTAATCAGGACGGAAGCAACACCGGATATTCCATCGGGTTGAATCCTGTTACATCATCATTGAAATCTGTTCTGGGTTTGAGTGCCATCACTTCTTTCGCTGCGCCACCGCAAAGCATCAGCGGAATAAATACTTCTCCCGATTTTTTAATTCTGCAATCAGATGTAGCTGCACAATTCAAAGCGCTCTGGATCAAAGAAACTTACGACCCCGACGCCGGAATTTCTTACATCGAAAATTCTTCGCTCACGCAATTTGATTTCACCAAGGCAGATGAATTTTTATACGATGCCAACCGCTTCAGCAATCCGACCGACATTTGTGTCTCGGGTGATGCATCGCAATATATTTTCATCGTCGATGCCGGAAAAGATTCGCTCTATCAGTTCACACAAAAAGGATATGAAGGAGTAAATCCCGCTGCTAATTCCGGTTCAACAAAACAAGTGCTTGCCTCATTCGGCGGTTTTGGTGCAGGACCATTTCAGTTCGATTCGCCTTCCGGAGTTTGTTATTTTAAGAAGGTGATTTATGTGGCTGATAAAAACAACAACAGAATCTGCCGGTATATTTTGAGTACAGATTTGGAGTAGTGATTTATTTTTTTTGAATTTTTGAATTAAAAAAAATATTTTTTCCCTCTGCAAAAAACATTTTCGAATTTCCTAATGACTTTTATAAAGATTCTATCAACATGTACATAACTTCCATCGTTTGTGCATTCTTTTTTCTACCTAACACATTTGTGTAAATATATTTTTGACATCACCCTCCGCTGAACCCCGTGCACAAAAATGTATGGGGTTCGGCATCTCAAATCACGACTCAAAAAACTCATTATATGTCTTCGACAACAAAAACACACTCCGGCATTCCAACAAAAGTAGAATTCGACTATTCAGAAATCATTTCCGCCGCCACTGAATATTTCGGAGGCGACGAACTCGCTGCCAGCACCTGGATAAATAAATACGCCATGAAAAATAAATCGGGCAAGTATGTTGAAGTCACTCCCGACGACATGCATCGTCGCATGGCAAAAGAATTTGCGCGCATCGAAAAAAATTATGCGAAACCAAAATCACTCAAAGGTTTATCGCCTCAATATGAAAAGCGAGAAGCACTAACAGAAGAAAAAATTTACGAATATTTTTCTCACTTCAAGTACATCATTCCGCAGGGAAGTGTGATGTCGGTTTTAGGAAATCCATACATGGTTGCATCGCTCAGCAATTGCGTGGTGCTTCCTGAAATTTTTGATTCGTATGGTGGCGTGATGTACACCGACCAGCAACTCGTTCAATTATTCAAGCGCCGTTGCGGAGTGGGCATTGATATTTCAACGCTGCGCCCATCAGGTGAAAGAGTGGAGAATGCAGCAGGCACAACTTCAGGTGCAGTTTCATTCATGGATAGGTTCAGCAACACCACCCGCGAAGTAGCACAGAACGGAAGACGCGGTGCCCTTATGATTACAATGGATGTGTCGCATCCCGATATTGAAAAATTTGTAACAGTAAAACAGGATTTATCAAAAGTGACCGGCGCAAATATTTCTGTTCGCCTCACTGATGAATTTATGAATGCAGTGAAGAACAACGCTCCTTTCACACTTCGATTCCCGATTGACGCTGAGGCACCGAAGAACACGCACACAGTACAGGCGCGCGAATTATGGGAGACCATTATTAAGAGCGCACACAAATCAGCAGAGCCGGGATTAATTTTCTGGGACCGTCAGCATCACTATTCAACTTCTTCCATTTATCCGGGATTCAAAAATGTTTCTACCAATCCGTGTTCTGAAATTGCCATGCAAGGCGGTGACAGTTGTCGCTTGATTGCAATCAATCTTTTCAACTTCGTAAAAAATCCATTCTCATCAAAAGCAGAATTCGATTACAAAAAGTTTTACGACACTACTTATGATTCACAACGATTGATGGATGACCTCGTTGATTTGGAATTGGAATCAATAGAAAAAATTATGGCGAAGGTTGCCGATGACCCCGAGCCGGAATACATCAAGGATGTGGAACTCCGCACCTGGCGCCTGTTGTACGAAGCCGGAAAAAAAGGAAGAAGAACCGGGCTCGGCTTCACTGCACTCGGCGATACCATGGCAGCACTCGGATTCAAGT
>BJGQ01000009.1:0-22500 GCA_014190575.1 Bacteroidota bacterium
GGTTCGAATCCCTGCAGCTCCACTTATTATAAGTTGAATAGTTATTGGTTCATGTTTATAAAATTTCATCTATTTATGTTCTCAGAATATTTCAATTGAAAGACCTTCAGTTTTTTATTTTTGCACCAATTAAAAATCTGTTTCATGTTTTCAGGTTCGGTTATATTGTTTGACCATGCAGAAAGAAATAATTTATTGCCTTTCACATTTACAAGACCGGTATGTGATATCCGAATCGGCATTCTGACTATTCGTGAAAAATGGGAGAAAAGATTACAGACAAAAACATCTTCACTTACTCGGGATTATTTACAGAAAAAATTCCCAATAGAAATTACCAATGATAATTTATTTATCTGCGGAGGATTAATTCCATCAGAAGTTGAACTCAAAATTATTTCTTCAATAAAAAAAGGTGAATCTATTTCAAGCGATGGAAAATTAATTGCATTCAGAGTGGATGCGACTGATGCAAAAAAATATTCAAGCGGAGAAAATCTTTCTGGCCTTTCAACTAAAGAAATTTCATCAACTCACAGAATTCTCACTCAAAAATTTCAAGTATTCAAGTGGAACGATTGGGCAATTGAAGAGGATTTTCAATTATTGACTTCAGGAAGAAAATCTGCAACTCCATCTTCAACCAATACTATTATTTCTTCCGATAATTTTTTTATGGAAGAAGGCGCGAAAATGGAATGCGCAATTATTAATGCATCGCAAGGAAAAATTTATTTAGGAAAAAATACGGAGGTAATGGAAGGTGCAACCATTCGCGGTGCTTTTGCTTTGTGCGATAACAGCGAAGTGAAAATGCAGGCGAAAATTTATGGCGCAACCACTATTGGTCCTCATTGCAAAGTGGGTGGCGAAATAACCAACTCAGTATTTTTCGGTTGCAGCAATAAAGCACACGATGGATACTTGGGAAATTCAGTTATTGGCGAATGGTGTAATCTCGGCGCTGATACAAACACCAGTAACTTAAAAAATGATTACAGCGATGTGAAGCAGTGGAATTATGCATCACAAAGTTTTGAAAACACCAATCAGCAATTTTGCGGATTGATGATAGGCGACCACAGTAAGTGCGGAATAAATACTATGTTCAACACAGGGACTGTAGTCGGTATTAGCGCAAATATTTTTGGTGATGGATTTCCACGCCAAATAATTCCATCATTTAGCTGGGGTGGTGCAAGTGGTTTTTCTGATTATCAGATTAACAAAGCATTGAAAGTTGCGAAGCTGGTTATGCAGCGCAGAAATATTGAACTCACACCAAACGACATTGAAATTCTATCACACATTTACAATTTAAAAGAAAGATAAAAGCGAATGAGAAAAAAAATAGTTGCCGGAAACTGGAAGATGCATAAAACTTATAAAGAAGGAATTGACTTGGTTGAAGATTGCATCAATTTAGCTGAGAAAGAAAAAATAAAGGAAGTGGAAATTATTTTTTGCACCTCACTCATTCATTTACGAAAAGCATCCAAACTCACTGAAGATATTAATCACATAAATACAGGCGCGCAAAATTGTCATTGGGAAGAGGAAGGAGCATTCACTGGCGAAACTTCGTGTGGCATGATTGAAAGTTGCGGTGCATCGTATGTAATTGTTGGTCACTCTGAGCGTCGGCAGTATTTTAATGAAACACATGAACAGCTTGCAAAAAAAGTGAATGCTGTTTTACAACACAATCTCACTCCGATATTTTGTTGCGGTGAACCACTTGAAATTCGTGAAGCAAATACACACATTGAATTAATCGGAAAACAAATTCGTGAGAGCTTATTTCATCTCGATAAGGAAATAATTGCAAAGGTTGTTATCGCATATGAACCTGTATGGGCGATTGGCACAGGCAAAACGGCAAGCACAGAACAAGCGCAGGAAATGCATGCATTCATTCGTAAAACATTGGCACATCAATATGATTTCGAAACTGCTGAAAGTATTTCCATTTTATATGGCGGAAGTTGCAAGCCATCCAACGCTAAAGAATTATTTTCTCAACCCGATGTAGATGGCGGTTTAATTGGCGGCGCTGCATTGAAGGCTGAAGATTTTATTGCAATTGCGAATAGCTTTTAACTGAATGAATTTTATTTCATACAAATTCAAATGTACTTCTGAGCAATCTGAAATTTTAATTGCCATCCTTTCAGAAAATAATTTCGAAGGATTTCAGGAAGAAGAAAATTCCCTGACTGCTTATATTTCTTCGGCAGAAAAAATTCCTGAAGAACTGATTCAGCAAATTGAATCGTTCGGAATAAAATTTCCTTCACCGGAAATTATTCCCGATAAAAACTGGAACGAAGAATGGGAAAGTAAAATCACTCCGATTGAAATCAGCGACACAGTTTTAATCAGAACAGAATTTCACCGTGTTGAAAAAAAGTTTCCGTATGAAATAATCATTCAGCCAAAAATGTCGTTCGGTACCGGTCACCATGCAACTACTCACATGATGATTGAATTTATGTTGGAAAATAAATATGATTTTAAAGATGCAACTGTTTTCGATTTCGGGGCAGGCACCGGCATACTTTCTATAATGGCTGAACAACTCGGCGCAAAAGAAATTTTATCAATCGATAATGAAGAATGGGCTTATGAAAACATGATTGAAAATTTTGCGCGAAACAATTCCATGCACTGCACTCCGCAATTGGCAAATCATCCACCTGAAACAGAAAATAAGTTTGACATCATTCTTGCAAACATCAACCGCAATGTGATTCTTGAATTTCTTCCGGCACTGAAACAAACTTTGAAACCGTTGGGAATTATTTTTTGCAGTGGCTTTCTTCCCGAAGATGAAATTGTAATTATGCAGGCCGCAGAAAAACTAAATTTGAAATTCATTGCCAGAAAATTTCGTGAAAACTGGATGGCACTTGTTTTTAAAAACACAACGCATTAATGAAATTATTTTTTCAATTTTCCGTTCTCCTACTTTTCGTTTCCCCTTTTTCATTTGCTCAATCTGATAAGGCTTTTGAAGCCTCGAATTTTCAAAAGGAGTTAATGAATTTGTTGGATAATACCAAGCAACCAGATTGCCAGGCTGCTGCAAAGAATTTTGAAAACTCATGGTTAAAACTTAATGGATCACAGCAAAACAGCATGATAGAAATTGCCAATCTCATGCGCACAAGAAAAATGCTTGTGGTTCCATACTATCGCGATTTTGTGATAGCTGTAAATGCGTATGCAGGAGGAAAAATTTCGTCGAACACTTTTGATGAGTGGAGCAGCACACTCAAACAACTCATAACTAATTTACCAAAAGGAAACAACAAAGCTTTTCAGGAATACATTGATTTCAGCAAATCCATTTTTACTGATAATGCATTGAATGTTGCGCCGGGAAGAACCTGGAAAATAACTGCAACGGAATTCACGCTTGATTTTATTGATAATTTACCGGTGGCTATTATCAGTTCTACAGATTTATTGGGAATTACGAATGGCGATACCATAATCATACACAACACTTCCGGAAAATTTTATCCAATTGATAAAATGTGGATTGGTACAAAGGGAATGGTGGATTGGTCGCGCGCTGGTATGGATGGCACACAAGTGTTCGCAAAGTTCGATGCCTTTAAAATTGATTTGGACAAAAGTGAATATGCTGTTGACTCGGCTTACATGACCTACCAGCCTTTTTTAAAACAAGAACTGATGGGTAAGTTTCAGGATAAATTACTGGCGAACAATTCAGAAGACAAAAGCAGCTATCCAAGATTTATTTCTTACGACCACAGTATTCTTATTGACAACATTGCCGACAATGCTGCACTGCGTGGAGCCATTTCAATACAAGGAAGTAAACTAAGTTGCAGCGGAGGAAAAGATTTTAAAGCTGAGTTGGTATTGAAACGATATGATAATGCTGTTGGTGTTCGAGCGTATGCAAACACATTTGTGATTAAAAAGTTTGAAGATATTTATTCACCTGCCGCTGAAACAAAAATTTATCTTGGAAAAGATTCCATTTATCATTCGGGTGTTTCTTTAAAATATCGTGTGAGCACTAAGCAATTAATTTTAGAAAGAGGAAAAGATGGAATATCTCGTTCACCATTTTTTGATTCTTATCATCAAAATGAAATTTTTGCCGATGCCATTTACTGGCGATTGGATGAACCAACAATTAAGATGAGTGAAATACAAGGTTCTGCTTCGGGCGAATCGAGTTTTGAATCAGTTAACTATTTTGAAAAAGGCAGATTAGATAAGTATCAGAATGTAGCTGACTACAACATCATTAATAAAATAAAAAAATATTCGGAAGAACATCAGGTAAGAGAAATTTATACTGATGAACTCGCAAAATATATTTCGCCAACATATGTTCCTGAAACCATTCGTCGCACACTTTATAAATTAGTTGAAGACGGATTTATTTATTACGATGAATCAAAGGAGTTGGTAACTGTTCGTCAGAAAACTTTCAACTATGTTTTAAATGACCAGAAGAAACTGGATTACGACGATATTAAAATGTTATCGGAACCAAAGGGAAATACCAATGCGCAAATTGATTTGAGCAGTTACAATATGAATGTGAAAGGTGTGAGCAGCGTGCTCATTAGCGATACCGATGTTATAGTCATTTTCCCGAGAAGCGATAGTTTAGTGGAAAAGAAAAATCGCGATATAGATTTTGATGGAAAAATGTTTGCCGGAAGGTTAGATATGTATGGCAAAGGTTTCAGTTTGATGTATGATGATTGGAAATTAAAACTGACAAGTGTTGACACTGTGCTTATTAATTTACCCAATGGACAATACGATAAAACCGGTTCGCCCATTCTTGTTCCCATTCACAGTTACATTGAACGACTCACCGGCGAATTACAGATTGACAGCAAGTTCAATAAAAGTGGTGCAAAACGCAACTGGACATTTCCTTCTCTTAAATCAATCGACAACTCTTATGTTTTTTATGAACGCCCTTCAGCGCAAAAAAATGTTTATGAAAAAAATAAATTCTTTTATGAACTGAATCCGTTTGTGTTCGACAGTTTAAATAAATTCAAACCTTCGCAAGTAGAATTTACAGGTAAATTAGTTTCAGCGGGAATTTTTCCTGATATCGTTCAGTCGATCGGCATTCAAAAAGATTTATCTCTTGGCTTTGTAACAAAACGGACTGCGCTTCCGATGTATAGTGGCAAAGGAACATACACCAACACCATTTCATTGGACAATCGCGGGCTGCTTGGTAAGGGAACCATCAACTATCTTCCTTCTGTAACACAAAGTGAAAACATTATTTTCTTTCCTGATTCAACAAAAGCAGTTGCACAATTATTTGATATGAAAGCCATAACTTATGGTGGTGTTGATTTCCCGACTGTTGAAGGGCATGATGTAAATGTGTTATGGAAACCATATTCTGATAGTATGATGGTGAAGGTTGATTCCATTCCATTTAAAATGTTCGGGAAGGAAACTGACATGACCGGAACATTGGTGCTCACCCCAAAAGGTTTGAAAGGAAGCGGTACTATTGATTGGGTTGATGCGACTTTAAAATCAGGCGACATCAGTTTCGGAAAAAATAAAATGGCAGCCGATACTTCTGATTTCGTTATCAAATCCATTGACCCGAAAAAATTTGCATTGACCACAAAAAATGTAAATGCCAATATTGATTTTGATAAACAGATTGGAAATTTTAAATCGAACACCGATGATATTGCAACTGAACTTCCATACAATCAGTACCGCACATCCATGAACGAGTTTAAGTGGGACATGGCAAAAAAGAATTTAAAATTTATTGCACCAGCCGGAACCGAAGCTGAATTTACAAGCATGCATCCCGACCAGGACTCACTGACATTTACAGGAAGCGCAGCAAGTTATTCGTTAACAGATTTCATATTGAAAGTGAGTGATGTACCATATATCAGCGTAGTCGATGCAAAAATTTATCCCGACAGCGGCAAAGTAGTTGTTGAACCCGAAGCAAAAATGCGCACGCTTAACAAAGCAAAAATTGTAACTGATACTATCAACGAGTTTCATAATTTTTTTAATGTAACAGCAAATATTTTTGGCAAGCAAAGTTATAAAGCAAGTGGCGATTACAATTTCGTTGGAAAAAACGGAAGCAAGCAAAAAATAAATTTTACCGACATTGGCGTTTACAAAGACAGCACAAAACATTTACGCACTTATGCAAAAACGGTGATTGATACCGCTCAAAAATTTCAACTGATACCTAAAATTTATTATCGCGGATTGGTCAATATTAAATCTACAGAAGAGCCCCTTAACTTTCAGGGCTATGCAAAACTGCAGTTGAATAATCCGAATGTGAAAGCCGAATGGTTCAGCATCAATAATAATTTCACTCCTGATTCATCCCTTATTTTTTACAATGACCCTGAAGATCTCAATCACAAACCGGCAACTGTCGGAATAGTTTTCGGTGCTGATTCATCAGATTTATACACTGCATTCTTCCAGGCGAAAAAAACAAGTAAGGACCGAAATCTTTTTCTCGCCAATGGAATTGTGTATTACGATGAAACCACAAAAGAATTTATAGCAGGCAATGCCGATAAAATTTTAAACGAAACCACAAGAGGTAATGTGATAAGGTACAACGATGCCACTGCAAAAGTTTATGCCGAAGGAAAAATGGACATGGGTTTAAATTTTGGATTGGTGGATGTGCAGGCAGGCGGATACATCAATACTGATTTAATCAAGAACGAATACAAATTCACTTTGCTTGCCGGAATTCAGTTTGATATAAAAGATAATTTACTGGAGATGATGGGTAAAACTGTTCTGGCAAATAATTTCAGTCAGGAAGACATTGATTATTTCAGTGATGATTTTACCAAGAACATTCCTGAATTCATTAATCCGAAAAACGATAAAAAATTCAGTGAGGCCATGAACAAGGATGGCACATTTAAAAAACCCGACGAATTTAAATACACTATTTTTTTTACCGACCTGCATCTTGTTTGGGATAAAGAAACACGCTCGTTCTATTCAAAGGGGCCAATTGGAATTTCATACATTGGACCAACCGCTGTTAATCGAATGGTGCAAGGTGCTTACCTTGAAATCGGTTATAAAAAAAGTGGCGATTACATGAACCTCTACATTCCCGGTGATGATGATAAATATTATTACTTCTTTTATCAGAACAACAACATGCAGATACTAAGCGGCGACCGAACCTGGATGACTGAGCTAAATGCCATTGACCCTGAAAAGCGCCGAACAAAAACTGATGATGGCAAAGTGTATCAATACACTGTAGCAAGTGAAAACAAGAAGAACACCTTCATTGCCCGCATGCAGTACATTGAAACCGGCAAGAAAGATTTCAATCCGAATAAACAATAATGGAATCAATTTTTCCATTTCAGCCATTTCTGGCTGTTGCGCATATTTTTGGTGAAGGTGATATTGAATCCCAATGAAAATTTTATGAGCGATTGTGTTCGTTTGGTGGCATCAGTATTTAATGCATAATAATTTTTAGTATCCATTAATGGCAGGGTGTAACCGGTTTGCATAAAAATGCGAAAGCCCTTGCTGCCAACGCGGAGTGTAATGGTTGGTTCGGCAGTTAAAAAGTAAAACGATTGCTGATTGTATAAAAAAGATGAAGCATGAATGCCGAAAATGTTTAAATAGGTTGCGCGTAAATCAAAAGCGGCATCGTAATATTTATTGGTATAATAAATTCCGGGTTGAACATATAAATTGTGATAGGTGCATTGCAGTTTAATGTGCGCGGCATCGGGTTGCGAAAAATAATTATCAGAATAACCTAAACCTGCGCCTCCATATCCCTGAATGTAGTATCGCTTCATGCGGTCAATGCATTTAAAATATCCTGCACCTCCATCGGCATAATATTGATTGTGCCGCCCCAGTCCTAAACTTTTTGGTGCTTGGTATTCTGAATTTTTTGAGTGCACCATCACGCTACCCGTTACACCTACTTTTCTGTTGATGGAATAAGCTCCTTGTAAATTCAAAACTCCAACACCTGCCAATCCTAATCCGGCCGAACCGCGAAACTGATGTCGGGCATATAAATCGGGGCTGTTAATGGCACTGGGTTTATACACGGTAACACATCCCGTTTGAAAAAAAAACACTGAAATAAAAAATAAAACTGTTGTGATTCTCATTCAGGAAGTAATGCGCAGCATTTATAAATCAATGTAAAAATACTTTTCAAAATTATTTATGTGCAATTGATTTGCGTTTAAGATTATTTTTCCGACTTCAAATTTTACAAACACAAATCATCGGCTTGAGTTTTTCTATCTTTTTTGCTTTTGAAATTGCTTACCTCGCAGGTGCCATTCCGTTTTCGGTATTAATCGGAAAATTAATTTACGGTAAAGATGTACGCAAATTCGGAAGTGGCAACGCAGGGGCCACCAATACCTTTCGGGTGTTGGGCAAGCGCGCAGGTTCCATGGTGTTGTTACTGGATATTGCGAAAGGAATGTTTGCAGTTTCTCTTTCGTATTCATTCGGAAATATTTCAATGACTGATGAGAAATTTATCTTGTATCAACTCGCGCTCGGTATAACAGCTGCTCTCGGCCACATCTATCCAATTTATTTATGGTTTAAAGGCGGTAAAGGAGTAGCCACATTGTTCGGAGTTGTAATAGCAGTATTTCCAATGACTGCATTAGTTTGTATGGCTGTTTTTTTTGGTGTGTTTTTTTTCACCCGCTATGTTTCGCTGTCTTCTATTTCGGCGAGCATTGCGTTTGCCATTCGTGTAATATTTGTACTTCATTATTATTCAATAGCAATAAATATTTTTTCGTTACTGCTTCCGGTTTTAATTATTTATACCCATCGCAAAAACATTAATCGGTTACTGAAGGGGACTGAGAATAGATTTGTTTTTAAAAAGAAGGAAGAAACAATTGACAATTGATAATTGGTAATTAACAATTATCAATTACTTATTCGTAACGCAATGCTTCTATTGGGTCTAACTTTGAAGCTTTTATAGCAGGATATAAACCGGAAACTAAACCAACAATAAAACAGAAAACTATTCCTGCTATAATCCATACCCAAGGAATAATAAAGTTGCCACCAATCAATAATGAAACTCCATTGCCAGCCAATATTCCAAAAATAATTCCGAGCAATCCTCCTATCTGACAAATCACTATTGCTTCTACTAAAAATTGTGTGCGAACAGCTTTGCGTGTTGCACCCAATGCTTTGCTCACACCTATTTCGCGGGTGCGCTCTGTTACTGACACCAACATAATATTCATTAACCCTATTGCCGCGCCGAATAAAGTTATTACGCCGATGATTGTTGCGGCGATGGTTACATAACTCACCTGGTCAACAACGGTATTTGCAATGGCATCACTCTTACTCATTTCAAAATTATTTGCTTCGCTAAGTTGCAAACCTCGTATGCTTCTGAATAATCCGATTCCTTCATCAATTGCATAATCGAGTTGATTGATATTATTAACTGTAACCGAAACACCAACAGATGATGCAGGGCCGGTGTAGTACCTGATTGAATTAAGTATTGGAATATATACTGTGTTATCGCCACTTCGAACCATGCTGCTGCCCTTTGGTTTCATAACACCAATAACTCGGTAACGCATATCGCCAATGGAAACAAACTGATTGATGGGATCGGTTTTTCCTTTGAATAATTTCACGAGCACATCATTGCCAATCACCACTTCGTTGTTTCCTTCCTTCACTTCGCTCACTGTAAAAAACCGCCCTTCGCCAATTTCATATCCAGTTGCTTCCAGATAATTTTCATCAACACCATACACCCCAATGTTTGGATTTGTTTTTTCTGAATTGAATTTTAGTGTAGCAATTCCACTTGCACGATTGGAGATGGAAACTTTTGCAGGAAAAGTATATCGCTCTTTAAATTGTCGTGCCTGATCATATAAAATTGGTGGCCCTTCTTTTTCATCGCCGCCTCCTCCACGCCTGCGCATACCTTGTCCGCTCTGTCGAATGCTGAAAGTGTTAGAACCAAGTGTGCTGAAGTTAGAATAGATAGATGCTTTAAGTGAATCAACCGCAGTAAGAATGCCAACCAACGCCATGATACCAAATGCAATAATTAAACAAGTGAGTATAGTGCGGGTGAGGTTAGCACGAATGGCGCGAAGTGCCTGACGAATATTTTCTAACAGATTCAAGTGTGATTCAAATTTTAAAAGTTCAAAGTTCAAACATTAGTTTGAAGTTCAAAGAAATTATTTTCTATTCGGAAACAACATTGATAAACTTATTCTTAAAGTATTATCCAATGGATTCTTTTGATTACTGGTTGGTAAAAGATCAGAAATATCTAATTGCAAAAAGCGAAAACGGAAGCCGGCACCTACTGTCACATACTGTCGGTTTCCTTTATTCGGATATTCATAAAAATATCCTCCACGAAAAAAGAAACGCTCAAATAAATTGTACTCCACTCCTGCTGCATAATTTATTTCGGTTAACTCTTCTGCAAAACCTCCTGGCGCATCACTAAATGATTGCAATGCTCCAATCAGTACAGATTTATTTCTGAAATTTCCGGCACTATCAGGTGTGGGCACCAATAATTTATTTGCATCAAGTGAAATTGAAATTTTCGTGATTTCATTAAATTGAAATTGAAATGATGAACCAATACCCAAATTTGCAGGAAGGAAATCTTTGTTTAATGATTGCTGCGTGTATGAAATTTTATTTCCGAAATTAGAAATCGCTAAACCGAAATTGTATTTTTTGAAAATTGAATTTTGTTTGAATGGATTCGAATAGGTAAACGATAAATCAACCATTGCAGCAGTTCCTGCCTTTATTGGAATACCACTTACACTTTGCCTTGCAGCAAGATTGGAATACACATAACCAAGATTAATTCCGGTTGAAAAATTTGTTGCCAGTTTTCTTGAATAACCAATGTGTGTGGTGAATTCGCGCGGATTAAAATTTCCAAGTACTTGACCGGTAATATTAGTGAAAGTGATATTTCCCAAACTAAAATATCGGGCGGAAGCTGTGATTGCATTTACGCTATCAATTTTTTGAAAGACTGATACATCCGATAAAAAGATATCGTTCACTATTTCTTTCAGCCAAGGAGTGTAAGATGCACTTATACCAAAATTATTTTTTGAAAAGACCAATTTTGAAGTATTCCAGTAAATAGAATGAATATCAGGTTCGTTCGAAATTCCTGCATCACCCATTCCGCCCGTGCATGCATCAGGCGTGATTCTTAAAAACGGAACAGCAGTATTAATTGTATTTATTGGTAAACCTACAGGATATGGAAACAAATTGATTTGGCTTTTCGCCTGAATAGAAATAAAAATAGAAAGAAGTAAAAATATTTTTTTCATTCAAAAATCTTTTGCGCCAAAACGATGATATGAAAATAATATTTTGAAATGGATTTAGCTTTTCCATTATTAAAAGTTCCACTTTCTAAAAAAGCGAAATTTCTTTTTCTTCTTTTAAAACTCAACGCGATAAGCGCCATACGGGAAAACTCCTAATTGATATTCAGTCAGAATATTTTTTATTCCGGTGTTATAAGTCTGTTGTAAAATATTTTTTGTTCCGAAAACATTTTCACAAACCGCAATGATGCTGTGTGTGGCGTGCTTGGTATTAATCCGAAATCCAATTTTTACATCGAAGCGCCAGTAATCGGGCAACTGCTTGTTCCATGCTTTTGAATCAATTAAAATTTCATTGTTAAAAAATTGTGATGCAGCTAAATCAATGGGAGTATATCTTCTTCCACCCGCAAGTGTATATTTTAAATCAAGCGAGAGCGCCTGATTTTTATTTTTCCCGTACTTGAATTCGTAACCAACTAAAGTATTTAAAACATAATGCCCGTTAAATTTTGTATCGCGTAAAACCAAATCGCTTCCGGTATATTTTGATTCGAACAAAGAAGTGGTCACCAGGAAATAATAATGGTTGCTGAAAAATTTTTCGAGCGTGAACTCAGCGCCGTAATTGTAACCTGTTCCTTTATTCACCAGCGAATCCACATTCGGGAAACCATAATCGCCTCCCATGTTAATGGCAGAATAACTACTGCTGTCGTTACCTTTTATAGGAACATCATACAAGTACTGATAATACACTTCGGTTTTTAAACGGAAATTTTTTATGAAATTAAAATCGTATCCGGCAATCAGGTGGTGCGATTTCATTAAGCCGAGATTGAGATTGGAAGTAGTATAAGCATGCGTGGCTGTATCATACAATTCAAAAAAATAAACCATGAGCGGCATTGTTTGACTGTGCATTCCATAACCAAACGACACTTGATTTCGCTCTCCGATTTTATAATTGAAACCAATGCGCGGTTCAATGGAATAACTTCCATTCAATAAAAAATCTTCGAAGTGAATGCCTGTGTTCAAAACAATTTTATCGCTGAAGCGGTGTTGCCAGTGTGTGTATGCCTGCACCATTCCGGTGTTGCCATTATTTTTTATCAGGTCAATCATACTGTGTTCAGTTGGCCGGTAACTCTGTTCGTGATAATTGAAAAATAGATAAGAATAGTTGGCTCCGGTTTTCAACAAGTTTTTTTCGTTGAATTTTTTCGAGATAAAATATTCAATCGTTGCGTTGCCATCAGTTGAGTTGTTATCGTAGGTTTGGCTTTTTTTATTATCGATTCCTAAAGTATCAACCATAACATGGAGTAAAGCCGTGCCACTTGATAGTGTGAGTTTGCTGTAAGTATTAGTATTAAAAAAGTGCGTGTAAGAAATTCCGCCGGCGGCCATCTTAGTGCCATATACAATGTCTTCTCCTTTTGCAACAAATTGCCAATCTGACGAGTCGCGCTTGCTATCAAGCAACGAAATTTTACTCATGCCACCGATTCCGAAAATGGAAACGATGTCTTTTTTTGAAATTGGAAAGTTCAATAGAAAAGTGGCATCCTGATAAGTTGGAATACCTGAAACACCAAAGTTGATTCCGAGCAGATTGAAAAGTGCAAATGTTGAGTAACGATAACTGATGAGGTAACTGCTCTTGTGATTTTTACTGAACGGACCTTCAGCACCCAACTCCAGACCATTGATGCCAAACATACCGGTGAATTCGTGGTGCTCATTATTTCCGCGGCGCAATTTCAAATCGAAAACAGCAGCGGTTTTATTACCGTACTCTGCCGGAAAGGCGCCGGTTAAAAAATCAGAACTCGCGAGCAGATTATTATTCAGCATGCTCATCGGTCCGCCGGTTGCACCTTGTCCGCTGAAGTGATTCGGATTCGGAATTTCCACTCCTTCCAGTTTCCACAACACACCACTCGGCGAATTGCCGCGCACAATAATATCGTTGCGTGTATCATTTGCACTCACCACTCCGGCATAGTTTGCAGCCATGCGGCTCGGGTCGGCGCGGGTGCCTGCGTAGCGCCAGGTTTCTTCGGGTTGAAAATTGCGCCCGCTGATGCTGATTAAATCGTTGTTGGTTTTATCGCGGTCGCGATTCGAAAAAACTGTTACACTTTCTCCCTGAATAATTTTTTCCTGCATCTCCAGCGTCAGCACCATTTCTTTTCCCGATGTTAAAACAATATTGCTCAGCACCACATCCTCATAGCCGAGGTACGAGCACTTAATGGTGTAACGCCCAAGTGGCACTTCCGCTAATTTAAATTTGCCCTGTTCATCGCTTATGTTTCCGATTAAAGGATTTGTTTCCAGTGCAATAATGGTGGCGCCGGTCAGCGGCTGCTTGCTGTCTTTGTCCACCACTGTGCCGCGAATGGTTTGCGTGAGTGTTTGCGAAAAAACAGTTTCCGTGAACAATAAAAGGAAAGCAATGAAGAGAACTGTTTTTTTCAGAAAACACATCGAATGAAAATGTGCGTGCAATTTATAGCAGTTGCATTGTATTAGAAATGATTTTAAACTATAGAAATAAAAAAGCGACTGATTTTTCAATCAGTCGCTTTCAAAAAATTTTCGAAATAAAAATTCTTAATTAAAAATAATACTCATTTCCACGCGGCGGTTTTTCTGTCTGCCTTCGGGTGTATCATTTGTGGCTATCGGTTTTGTTTCGCCGTAGTACTCTACAATAATTGCATCGGTGCTGGCACCCTTGCTCACTAAATAATTTTTCACGGCTTGTGCGCGGTCGTGGCTGAGTTGCATGTTCTTGGCATCATCACCAACATTATCAGTATGACCTGCGAGTCGCAATCCGTAAGAAGGTTTGTTCTTTAACAGCGCCGCCAATTCATCGAGCGATGGGAACGAGGTGCTGCGGATAATATCTTTTCCGGTATCGAATTCCAGATTGTCGAAGGCACGCTTAATAATTTCTTCTTCTTTCTGTTCAAGTTTAGGGCAACCCTGGTTATCGGCAGGTCCCGGAGTTTTTACACATGCATCGTCTTTATCCAGCACTCCGTCGCCATCAGTATCAAGGTATGGGCAGCCTTTGTTTTCAACCGGCCCCGGAGCATCAATACACGCATCGTCTTTATCAAGCACTCCATCCTGATCTTTATCTCCATACGGGCATCCATTGTTTTCAATTGGGCCAGCTACATCAATACAGTTATCGGCATTATCTAAAACACCATCCTGATCTTTATCGCCATAAGGGCATCCGTTGTTTGCAATTGGCCCGGCAACATCAATGCACTTATCAGCATTGTCGAGCACACCATCTTTATCTTTATCGCCGTAAGGGCATCCATTGTTTTCAATTGGCCCGGCAACATCAATACACTTATCTGCATTATCTAAAACACCATCTTTATCAAAATCTCCGTATGGGCAACCTTTATTATCAATTGGTCCCGGAACATCAATGCAACGATCATCAGGATCAAGGGTACCATCGCCATCGCGGTCAACAATTTCAAATGTTTTTGGTTGTGGAATCGGAATTTTAATTCCGGCATAAGCGCGTACACCGCGAAGATCGGAACCAACTAAGTTTCTTACTAAATCGGGCGAGCCAAAATAAAGCGGACCAATTTATCCGAATAAACCAACATCAAAATGACTGTTTGAACCTATTGACATTGGAATTCCAACGCCAAACCATTTGTTTTCATATCGTGGCGTGATCCACATGCCTGTAACCCCATGTAATTTTTCATAATTTTTTTTCATGACAGGGCTCCATGAAGTTCCAACATTGAAATATAAATTATGCTTGAAATAATAATCAACAAACAAATTCAAAGTCATGGGCAGGTTCATTGTAAATGTTTCTTTATTATCAGGGTCAACTGTTGGCCAGCGATTATTTAATGTATCGTCCCATTCCTGAATTGTATTTACACTTAAAGGATAAAGATTCCATTTGTAAACATTTGCTGTAAAATCATAACTGTCAGGGTCTTTCTTAAATTTAATTGAACCCAAATCCAAAAGAGATAAACCGGCTTTTAGTTTATACTTATTCATGTCTTTTCTTTCAACCCAATTTCCTGTTTCATCTTTGGTTTGCATTTTTTCATACTCAGGTCTGAATTCATATACTACTCCGAACTCGCCGCCAAATCCCCAGCTTTGAATACCATCATTAACAAATGTGAATGGTTTGATTTCCAGATTATCTGTATGCCCGTATTTAACTGATGAATTAATTAAAGTAAGGGTATCAGAATTTTCAAATTGGTAAGTAATATCCTTGCCATAATTATAAGCGGAATATCTGCCTTGTAATGTTTTTAAAGTAACACCCATTTTAAAAAAATGATTTTTTTTATCGGGCATTAATGGCAAAACAGCAGCATATGAGAAATTTAATTCGCTCCAGCCCATTGCATCAACGCTGTATCCGCTTCCATCAAAAGTTTGTTTCAGCAACGCATCAAAATGAATTTCTTCAATTCCTTGTTTTGATAATTCCGGCTGACCACCGTCAATATTAGCCATATTGCGGTAGCGGGTTGAAATAGCAAATGCATTATTCGGGTTAATAGGTATTAAAACCGAGGGACCCAAAGCATCCTGTGAAACAGTTACCCGTGCGACTCTTTTTGTGTTTCCTTTATCCCACGAATCACTTGCATAATTATTTTCGATAGTAGTATAATCAATTTTATCTTTTAAAATTTTACTTAGAAAAAACCCAGGGTGTTTCAGTCCAATGAAATTATTATCGAATCCAAGACTGACTCCTGCAAGATTCAAATCAAATTGATAACGGCCGTTTACTAATTCAGCCGGATTAAATAAGACTGAATGAATACCTGCATAATTTGTAGCTGAATAGCCAATCCATTCCTGAGCATTTGAGCTGAAAGAAATTTGAATGAATGCAATGCCGATTAAAATTTTTCTAAGCATAAAAATTTTTTTAGAAGTGATTCGGAATTAAAAATTTTGAACTGAAAATATTTAATCCGAAAAATAATGAAATTGTTTGGGATTGAGAATGATTCTTATCACTTAAAATACCCAACCAAGAAACACAAGATGACCAATAAAAAGAAACACTGTTCTAAAAGTTAAATCAGGTTCAATGCCTGTTCTAAATCAGCAATCAAGTCTTCCACATCCTCAACACCAACGCTTAATCTGATCAGGGTATCAACCAATCCGCTTTTTTCTCTTTCTTCTTTTGGAATAGATGCATGAGTCATTGTTGCAGGGTGGCCAATAAGAGATTCAACACCTCCGAGTGATTCGGCAAGTGAGAATAATTTGGTTCCGGATAAAATTTTCAACGCATCATCCATTTTATTTCCTTTCAAAGTAAATGAAAGCATGCCGCCGAAATCGCGCATTTGTTTTTTCGCGACTTCGTGATTGGGATGAGAAGTTAATCCCGGATAAAATATTTTTTCAACTTTCGGATGATTGCCAAGAAAATTCACAATCTGTTTTGCATTCGAGCAGTGTCGCTCCATTCTCAGATGCAAAGTTTTCACTCCTCGCAAAACCAAGAAACAATCTTGCGGCCCTGGAACTGCACCACATGCATTTTGTATAAATTTTAAATCTTCATGAATCTTTTCATTGTTTGTTACAATGGCGCCCATCACCACATCACTATGACCCCCTAAGTATTTTGTAACAGAATGTAAAACCAAATCAGCTCCTTGGTCCAGAGGATTTTGCAAGTATGGTGAAGCGAAAGTATTGTCAACGCAAAGCATAATATTTTTACTTCCGGCAATTTGAGCAACTGCTCGAATGTCAATAATATTCATCATTGGGTTTGTTGGTGTTTCAACCCAAATGAGTTTTGTTTTTGCATTGATAAGTTTTTCAATTCCAGTCACATTATTCATCGGAATGAAATGAAATTTTATTCCATATTTCTCAAACACTTTTGTAAAAATCCGATAGGTGCCCCCATACAAATCGTTTGTACTGATCACTTCATCGCCCGGAGAAAGCAATTTTATTATTGCGTCTGTTGCTCCCATCCCACTGCTGAAACACAAACCGAATTTTCCGTTTTCCAATGCAGCCAGATTATTTTGCAAAGCATTGCGTGTTGGATTTTGTGTTCTTGCGTATTCATATCCCTTATGATTTCCGGGTGCTGCCTGCACATAAGTACTGGTTTGATAAATGGGAGTCATAATAGCTCCTGTTGTTGGATCAGGTTCTATTCCTGCATGTAAAACTTTTGTTCCGAATTTCATATATACAATTTTTAGCGCCGCAAATGAAAGCAATTTGATTTAATACAAGGAGTCCGGATGGCAATAAAAAAGCCGCCCGGGTTTTATCCGAACGGCATTTATTATTTATTGAAGAAATTTTTTACAGTGAACTTATTTTTTGACTGATAGAAATTTCTTATTTGATTTTAAAGGCTTTTTTTACTTTAGAAACATAATCCAATTTCTCCCAGGTAAATAATTCAACCTTCATAGTTTTTGTACGGCCATCTGGTTGGCTGAAAGTTTTTGTCACCACTTCATTCTTGCGTCCCATGTGACCATATGAAGCAGTTTCAGAATAAATAGGATTGCGCAATTTCAACCGGGTTTCAATTGCATAAGGGCGCATATCAAAAATATTTTCAACTATGCGACTTATTTCGCTGTCAGTCATTTTCACTTTTGCAGTCCCGTAAGTATCAACAAAAATCCCCATTGGTTTAGCAACACCAATTGCATAAGACACCTGAACTAATATTTCATCACAAACACCAGCGGCAACCATGTTCTTTGCAATGTGACGGGTAGCATACGCAGCCGAGCGATCAACTTTTGAAGGATCTTTTCCTGAGAATGCACCACCACCGTGAGCACCCTTTCCGCCGTAAGTATCAACGATAATTTTTCGCCCTGTAACCCCTGTATCTCCATGAGGTCCGCCAATTACAAATTTACCTGTAGGATTAATGTGGTATTGAATTTTATTATTAAACAAATGCTTGTACTTCGGATATTTTTTAATAACGCGTGGGATTAATATTTCTATAATATCCTTTTTGATTTTTGCTAACATCTTCTCATCATTTCTATCAAAGTCATCGTGCTGTGTGCTAATAACTATTGCTTCAATACGCGATGGTTTTCCGTTGTCATCATATTCTAAAGTCACTTGACTTTTTGCATCGGGGCGCAAGTATTTTATTTCTTTATCCTCGCGACGAATGGCAGCTAACTCAATTAATAATTTATGAGCAAGGTCCAATGGCAAAGGCATAAAATCAGCCGTTTCATTTGATGCATAACCAAACATCATTCCCTGATCACCGGCACCCTGATCCATTTTGTTTTTGCGTTCCACACCACGATTAATATCATCGCTCTGTTCATGTATTGCTGAAAGTATTCCGCATGAGTTCGCTTCAAACATATACTCACTCTTGGTGTATCCGATTCGCACAATTACATCGCGCGCTATTTTTTGCACATCTAGATAAGTTTTCGATTTCACTTCTCCGGCAAGAACTACCTGTCCGGTAGTAACCAAAGTTTCACACGCCACTTTCGAACTTGGATCGAAAGCAAGAAAGTTATCAATTAATGCATCTGAAATCTGGTCAGCCACTTTATCCGGATGACCTTCCGAAACTGATTCTGAAGTAAACAAATAAGCCATTGAATTTATTTTTGATTTTGAGTGCGCAAATGTAAAAATGTAAACTCAAGTTGTATGAGTTACTTTCATTTATTGTTGGAAGAAAAACAACAGCAATAATTTTTATTGAAAGAAGAAGTTAATCGCAAGAAATATTTTTCTTAGAATCTCTTTGAACTTTAAACTTTGAATTCTATTCTTGAACCTTCATTAAATATTTCACGGTTAATCATTTTAAAAAATGCTTCAACGAATACAAACCCTTTATCTCACCGCTGCCCTTGTCTGTACAGGATTACTTTTTTATTTCCCCGTTTGGAGTTCAGGAGAAGCAACCGGACTTGGAAATTATGGGGCAGGTTCGCACTTAATTTTATTTCTACTCACAACCCTTTTAGTACTAATTCAATTAATAAGTATATTTCTTTTTCGAAACAGAAAACTCCAAATGAATTTTTGTTGGATTGGCCTTTTAATGGCAATGAGTTATATATCACTTGTATTGATTCTATATATTCTGGAAAATCAAGGAATGACAAATTTTTCCTATGGTATTCAATTAGGATCAATACTTCCAATCGCTATTATTCTCTTTAAATATTTAGCAATACGAAATATTCGTAAGGACGAAGAACTGATTCGCAGCATGAACAGGCTTCGATAAAAAAACTTTGAAATGCTTACTGCTCCAACACAACCCAACTTCCATCTGATTTAAATTTCAGATGAGCAATTTTTAAATCAGTCGTAAATATTTTTACTGTGTTATCCCCTATAAATTCACAATGGTCTTGTCCATTTATAGTTGTAAATAATTTATAATCAACTTCAAATTCTGCTTTATTATATATCTTCACTTCGAAAGTTTCAGGAGTCAATCGCGTTCCGATTAACACTTCAGTCTTGCCATCCCCATCAATATCCAGCTCTGCCGTTTGACCAAATATGCAATCAGTACAAGGATCAATTAAAGGAGTTGTCTTACCATTTTTTATTATATCGAAATTCATTCCTTCATCAGAATTTTTCATCATCACCATTTCACCTGTTTTAAATCTGGTTTGTGGTATAGAAGAACTTCCCTTCTTAAGTATATTAAAATTTTTTACTCCGGTAATTATTTGCTGTCCATAAGTAAAAGAAGAAATGGAAATCAATACAAAAAACAAAAATGAAATTTTTTTCATGAAAGGATTTTTAATTCAGTTATTAGAAAAAACTATGCCGCTATATTATTAATAATAATTCGATTAAGTTAAATTAATTAAAATAGAGAAATAATAAAGATGGAACTAAATCAAATAAAAAAACCCTGACTCAGCAAGCTGAATCAGGGTTTATAAATATGGCGACGACCTACTCTCCCACATTGTTGTGCAGTACCATCGGCGCAGCGGAGCTTAACTTCTCTGTTCGGTAAGGGAAGAGGTGAACCTCCACGCTAAAGCCACCATAAACTCTTAAAAAGTTTATGACATATAGTTTAGGTAGAAAAGAAAATTAAAAAAATGAAAGCTAAAGGGCAATTAGTATGGCTTGGCTTTGATGTTACCACCTTTACACCTGCCACCTATCAAAGTAATAGTCTATTACAGCCCCGGAAAATCTCATCTTGAGGAGTGTTTCGCGCTTAGATGCTTTCAGCGCTTATCACTTCCGAACTTAGCTAATCGGCGCTGCAGCTGGCGCCACAACCGATACACCAGAGGTTCGTACAACCCGGTCCTCTCGTACTAGGGTCATGTCCTCTCAAATTTCCTACGCCCACTACAGATAGAGACCGAACTGTCTTGCGACGTTCTGAACCCAGTTCACGTGCCACTTTAATGAGCGAACAGCTCAACCCTTGGGACCTTCTCCAGCCCCAGGATGTGACGAACCGACATCGAGGTGCCAAACCTCACCGTCGATATGAGCTCTTGGGTGAGATCAGCCTGTTATCCCCAGCGTACCTTTTATCCTTTGAGCGATGGCCCTTCCATGCGGAACCACCGGATCACTTTATCCGACTTTCGTCCCTGCTCGACTTGTTTGTCTTGCAGTCAAGCACCCTTGTGCTAATGCGCTCTAAGCACGGTTACCAAGCGTGCTGAGGGTACCTTTGAAAGCCTCCGTTACTTTTTAGGAGGCGACCACCCCAGTCAAACTACCCGCCTAACACTGTTTCCCATTTTTATGGGATTAGAACCTAAATAAATAAAGGGTGGTATTTCAACGGTGACTCCATTCTGACTAGCGTCAAAACTTCAAAGTCTCCCACCTATTCTACACATTATTTGTTCAAATCCAATGTTAAGTTATAGTGAAGGTGCATGGGGTCTTTTCGTCCCGTAGCGGGAAACCGGCATCTTCACCGGTACTACAATTTCACCGAGCTCGTGGTCGAGACAGTGCCCAGATCGTTAGACCATTCGTGCAGGTCGGAACTTACCCGACAAGGAATTTCGCTACCTTAGGACCGTTATAGTTACGGCCGCCGTTTACCGGGGCTTCAGTCACTAGCTTTGCCTTGCGGCTGACCAGCTTCCTTAACCTTCCGGCACCGGGCAGGTATCAGGCCATATACTTCATCTTTCGATTTTGCATAGCCCTGTGTTTTTGTTAAACAGTCGCCTGGGCCTTTTAACTGCGGCCCCGATTGCTCGGGGCGTCCTTTCTTCCGAAGTTACAGGACTAATTTGCCGAGTTCCTTAACCACGGCTCACTCGAGCGCCTTAGGATATTCTCCTCGACTACCTGTGTCGGTTTACGGTACGGGCAGCTTTCAACTGAAGCTTAGAGGTTTTTCTAGGAAGTCTGTTTAGGGTAATTATCCGATTGTCCGAAGACTCACGGTACTGTAACCATTCAGCACAATAGGCGGATTTACCAACCTTTCGTATACCTACTGGTTTCAACGCACACATCCGTCGGTGCGCATACCTTTCACTACTTCGTCACCCCATCGCATTGAAGCTGGTAAAGGAATATTAACCTTTTTTCCATCGGCTTCGCCGTTCGGCTACACCTTAGGACCCGACTAACCCTGATTCGATTAACGTGGATCAGGAACCCTTAGTCTTACGGCGAACGGATTTTTCATCCGTTTTATCGTTACTTATGCCTACATCTGCTTTTCTGAACGCTCCAACCTGGCTTACGCCAAATCTTCGCAGCTGATCAGAATGCTCCTCTACCGCCATTAAAGGCCCACAGTTTCGGTACTATGTTTTATGCCCGATTATTTTCCGCGCTTAATCACTCGACTAGTGAGCTGTTACGCACTCTTTAAATGAATGGCTGCTTCCAAGCCAACATCCTAGCTGTCATAGCAATTAAACATCGTTTGATCAACTTAACATAGATTTAGGGACCTTAACTGATGGTCTGGGTTGTTCCCCTCTTGGCCCTGGACCTTAGCGCCCAAAGCCTCACTCCCAAGTAT
>BJGQ01000009.1:27500-82358 GCA_014190575.1 Bacteroidota bacterium
AATCCCTGCGCTAATTCGTTTGGTTTATCCATTGCCAGACCATTGAATTTTTCACCTCTTAAAACCAAAGAAAGTGAACTGTCAATTTCGATTGCATTGTGTGGAAGTGTACAGTGACCATCGGTACATTGTGAATCGAAGGTGCGGCCAATCCATCCGGAATTAATCACCTGATTTTCGTCCGATGCAGATTGCCAAATGTCTCGGGAGCGAAAGTGGGAACGATTAGGATTTGGATAACCTACATTATTGAGAATACTCATGCTTCCTTGTTCCCACAAATCAATTAAGCTTTCTAAAGCAGGATTAAATGCAAGATCATCGTTCAATCGAATTAGGTCAGCGGGTTTAATGCCTATATCAGGTCGGTTGCTGTAATACAAATCGTTGGAATATGGAATGATGGTGTTGAGACCATCATTACCACCTGTAAGTTGCACAATAATTAATCTCTTGCCGTTGAAAGCAGCAAGATTATTTCCGGTTGCGCGCAAAAACCCGGGCATCATCATAGCGGCTGATACCAATGCGGTGTTTCCGATAAAATCTCTTCTTGAAATTTTATTTTTCATATAAGTTGAAATGAAGGTGAACTCATAATTAAGGTTAGAGCGTCGATTTTTTTTGTTTCCACAGTTGATTGATTTAACAGTGCAACAAATTTTTGTTTCTCCGTTTCTGTCAGTTCAACTTGTAATAATTTTTCCGCTGCTGATTGAATCAGTTGCTCATCTGTTTCTCCATTTATTAATTGCGAAAGCGCCGACCACTCAGCTGAAAAAAGTAATTCTCTTGCGGGTTTTATTTCTCCTGTTTCTTCAAACTGGGGTTTATCGCTGGCGTTTATTTTATATTTTCCGCGTGAAGCAAGTGCGAGATTTAATCGCAGAAAAAGCGATGCGCCATCAATCCAGTTTCGACCACCCTTCCAACCGGCCACATTGGGAGGAAATAATAATAACTGACCAAGCACCCGTTGAAATTTCACCTGTATCAAATCTTCTTTGGGAGTGAGGTTAATTAATTTTTTCATCCGAATCATTAATTCAACCGGTGACATAATTTTTGTTCCGATATTTTTTTCTTCATAAAACCATTCCGAAGAAAAAATAGTCTTCATCAGTTTTTTTATATCGTAATCCGAGTTATAAAATTCTTCAGCAAGCGCGCTGATTCTTTCTTCATCCACAAATTCATTTACAAATTCTTTATAAATTTTTCGGGTAATGAACTTTGCAGTTAGCTTATCATCCAACAGCATATTGATAATATCCTCGCCATTAAAACTTCCTGACTTTCCACGAAATTCTTTTACTCCATCGTCATGGTCTTCGGCCCGGAAAGTATATTCTCCCTTCTTATCAATGGTCCAACCGGTAAATGCTCGCGCACTTTCTTTAATGTCTTTTTCAGTATAGTTGCCAAAGCCAATGGTAAATAATTCCATGAGTTCTCGGGCAAAATTTTCGTTCGGATTGTTTTTATGATTTTGCTGATTGTTCAGGTAATTAATCATAGCCGGATCTTTTGCAATGGCATGCGCGAGAGTTCTGAAACTGCCCAATGCGTTTTTACGGATGGTATTGTTTTGCACCTGCATTAGATAAGCTAGCGGTACTGATGTGGCAAAATGATTGTGCCAGAAAACTGTCATCTGCTCACGAAGAGCCGCTTTAGTAGTGGCCAACCTGAACATCCATGCCATGCTCAACGCCTGCGTATCGGTAATCGACACTAGCATTAGGAGCAATATTTTTGTACTGTATGCCTCCGCTCCTTCTTTTAGCGGATAGGGCAGGTAGCTGAGTTCTTCAATGGTTTCCGAATTTTTAAACAGCTCATCAATGTGTTCGCTTAGTTTTTTATTTTCTAACACCGCTTCTTCACCGGGAGTAAATCCCAATCCTGCACGATGTAAGAGGTGGCGGATTTTTTGTTTTTCAGAAATCATTGTTTTTTATAACGGGATTTTTACTCAAATTATTTTCATCAGTCAAAGAAATAGACTTTGTTTTTTATAATATGTTTAAATCTTGAAAATAAAATTAGAAATAAAAATTTTTATTAAATTTATTTTGATAGAAATTAAAAAACAAATTTTATTTTCAGAATATTCTTCTCCCTTTTTCCATTACGAATCATTTAAGTTTGCCGAAATTTTTTTCTGAATGATAAATATTCTTGCCAACGACGGGTTGGATAAAAGCGCCATTGACCGGTTAACCACGAGTGGATTTACAGTTTCAACTCATAAAATATTACAGGAAAATATTGCTGCTCACATTCATGAATACGATGTAGTAATTGTACGCAGCGCCACTAAAATCAGAAAGCAGGAATTAGAAGTGGCCAGCAAATTAAAATTAGTGGTACGCGGTGGAGTTGGGGTCGATAACATTGATGTAGCATTTGCCGAAACAAAAAATATTGCGGTGCGCAACACACCTCTTGCCTCATCAAACTCAGTAGCCGAAATGGTTTTTGCGCACCTGTTTTGTTGCGCACGGTTTTTACATGATTCCAATCGCGAAATGTTTTTGAATGGTGCTACTCAGTTTAAAGAATTGAAATCGAAGTATTCTAAGGGTATTGAATTGCGTGGAAAAACTATTGGCATAATTGGTTTCGGAAATATCGGGATTGAAGTGGCGCGCATTGCATACGGTATGGGAATGAAAGTACTTGCTTATGATTTGCGTGCGAACACTGCCGAAATAAAAATGGACTTTCCAAACAAGCAATCGGTTTTTATTTCAACCAATACAATTGATAAAGATTTTCTGGTGGCGAACAGCGATTTTATTTCAGTTCATGTATCGGGCAAGCACGAGGTGCTGAATAAAAATGATTTTGAGAAAATGAAAAAAGGGGTTGGTATTATTAATTGTGCGCGTGGTGGTGTGGTGAATGAAAATGATTTGCTTGAATTTTTAAACAACGGAAAAATTGCGTTTGCAGGTATTGATGTTTTTATGAACGAACCTACTCCGCGCGAAGATTTATTGAAACACGAACGGGTATCACTTAGTCCGCACATTGCAGCATCTACATTAGAAGGACAAGAAAGAATTGGCAACGAGGTGGCGGATATTATCATCAACTATTTTAAAAAATAATTTTCAATTTAAATGGATAAAATAATTCCTTTTAAAGGAATACGACCGGTGAAAACGCTGGTAGATAAAGTTGCGGTGTTCCCCAATAATTTAATGAATGAACCGGAGCGCAGAGATGAAGCGAAAAAAAATCCGTACTCGTTCGCACATATCGTTAAACCGAAAATTGATTTTCCGGAAGCAACTTCTAAAACTGCTCCGCAATTATTTGAACATGCAAAAAAATATTTTGATAAATTAATCAACGATCAAATTTTGGTTGAAGAAACCACCGAATGCTTTTATGTATATCGGCAAATGCTGGATGGAAGAAGTCAAACAGGAGTAGTGGCATGTTATCATGTAGATGAATATTTTAATAACAAAATAAAAAAACACGAACACACGCGCGAAGAAAAAGAACTGGAGAATGTTGAACACATGATGGTAACCGGCATGAGTTCCAATCCTATTTTTCTTGCCTACAATCCGGTGAACGAAATTGATACTTTAATAAATCAGGTAAAAGCTACTGTGCCTGAATATCATTTTATTTCTGATAACGATGCCTATCATTCACTGTGGGTAGTGAATGATGCAGAAATTATTTCGCGCCTAAAATTTTTATTTAACTCAAAAGTGGATGTCAGTTACATTGCCGATGGCCATCATCGCGCTGCCTCTGCTGCAAGAGTTGCCAAACTCATGCGTGAAGCTAATCCAAAGCATACCGGCACAGAGCCATACAATTATTTACTCACTTGTTTGTTTCCATCCAATCAATTAAAAATTTATGATTACAACCGTGTTGTAAAAGATTTGAATGGCTTAAGCAATGAAGAGTTGATTGAAAAAGTGAAAGAGAATTTTGATGTGATAGCAATGAACGAAACCGAATTTGCTCCATCATCATTACACAAAATCGGAATGTACTTAGGCGAACATTGGTTTGAACTCACACCAAAACCAAACACATTTAAAAACGATCCGGTAAACCGGTTGGTGGTTTCTATTCTTCAGCATAATATTTTAGATCCCATACTTGGCATTAAAGATCCGCGAACCGATAAGCGCATGGATTTTTATCCGGGCACCAAGGGATTAACTTCTATTGAAAAAAGAGTGGACAAAGGAAAATCGGCAGTAGCATTTGCATTGTATCCGGTGAGCATGCAACAACTTTTTGATGTGAGCGATGCCGGAGAAATAATGCCGCCGAAGAGCACCTGGTTCGAACCGAAATTATTGAGCGGGTTAATCATTTATTCAATCCGTTAATAAATCGATTGTCATTAATTTGAAAGAATATTATTTAGTGAGTTTTCAATTCCCAATAGTTTTTTACATTCGCCACATCCAAACAATCAAAAATAAAAAATGAAAAAATTTTACACCCTTTGCCTTTTAGCAATTGCAGTTACTTTTAATTCAAAAGCGCAAAACATAATTCTCAGCGAGGATTTTGAAGACACCACTACTTACGCTAACATTTTAATTACTACTCCATCAGGTAGCGATACCACATGGATCGATGCTGATTTAGATGCTTTAGCATATGCAGGTTCTGTTGGAACCCGTGCTGGTGAATGGTATATTTCTAAAGGATTTGCCGATGTTGATTCAACAACCCGTGTAATGGCAAGCAACTCCTGGACTAATAATTCTCAACAACCGGTAGCTAATTATTTAATCACTCCTCCAATTCATTTGAACGATGCATCAGGCATGTTGTACTGGAAAAATGCTCCTTTTCAAACACCTCGTTATGTTGATGGATTGCAGGTTTTAGTTTCTACCACACAAAACTTCGACAATAATTTTTCTGATACTTTAAAATTGTATGCTGAATTTGTAAGCGGCGACAGCAGCCATAGTTTTAACGATTATGTTTTTTCAACTCCCGGTTTTGTTTTTGGTTCCGATGGTCTTTGGCTCGAAGATAACAACGGCGACTCTGCAAGATGGAGAGGAATATTAAGACCTGATAGTGCAAGTCTGGCTGGTTATGCAGGGCAAACCATTTACATTGCTTTTTGCAGCGGCACCACCGACGATAACTTAAACAGTATTGATGATATTCTGGTAACCGGTAGTGGAACTGTATTAGCTTTTGCCCCTTCACAAAACAATTTTTCTTTAAACACCTTTCCAAACCCTGCTACCGATAAATTTACAGTGCAATACACATTGCCTGCAACCGGCATGGTTAATTTAACCATTATGGATGTTACAGGCCGCAAAGTTAAAACCGCCCTTAACAACATGAGCTTAAAAGGCGATTACACTTTTGATGTAAACATCAGCGAGTTGCCTGCCGGAAACTACACCGTGGTTTTAACAACCAAGCAAGGCCAAAGCGTATCAAAAATTACCAAGCAATAATTTTTAAAAAATATTTTTTACAGAAAGCCCCCGACAATTTTTTTGTCGGGGGCTTTTCTTTTTTTTTGGGGGGGGGGGAGAAAAGTATTAGCTAAACATAAATTCAACATTCATTATTCAAATGTTCAATTATTCTATTGTTCCTTTTTTTGGGGAAGAAAAAATACAGCCAACTCTGGTTTGCCTATGTGGGTTTGTCGGAACGCGGGTTTGTTGTTGCTGCATCTGCCTTGCGGCAGTAGGTTAATACCGATTTTAATTTTAGTTGTTGGTCAGGCGACCAACAACGGCGGAGTGTACTCACGCACCAAAATTTTCGGTTCGTATGATTACGAACCGAGGCAAAAAGATTTCGGAAATATTTTCAGTTGTGTAACTTTTTATAATCGCATTCCGCTCCACAGCTGTTCTCCCTCAAATTTAATAACCAATAAAATTTTTTAGAAATGAAAACCATTTTAATTGCCCTTGTGGCATCCATCGGAATTTTCGGGAGAACAACAAACACTGAAATTTCCGGAACCGACAATTTCAATTTTACCAGCAACACCATGAATTTTGAATTAACCATTCCCATGGATCTGAAAAACAAATTAGTCATTAACGAAACTGAAAACAGTGTTGTATTCAATTACGATAACCCCGGTTATCCGAATGATGTATTTCTGTTTTCAATTAATAAGGTGAGCGAAAAAACATGGATGCAGCTGCATGAAAATATTTATAACGGAATTGTTTTAACCAACAATGATGGTTTTATAACTTACAGCGAAACCACTAAAGAAAATACTTTGCGCGGAAAAAACAGAGATGAGTTTGAACAAATGCTTGGCAATATTCATGAAATTGTAAAAACATACAAACAAATATGATCACCGCCGTTGTTGGTCGCCCCCGCTGTTCTTGGTCGCCTGACCTACAACCAAAAACCACAACACAAAACCAACTGCCGCCAGGCAGATGCAGCAAAGGCAAACCCGCGTTCCGACAAACCGCTGAAAACAAACCAGCATAGTCTGTATTCTTTTCTCCAAAAAAAAACCGCCCTCAAAAACTGAGAGCGGTTTTAAACTTTTAACCCGAAACTCTAAACCCGGAACTACTCAGCAGCAGCCTTCTGACGGCCCTTTGCTTTTGCTATTACTTCTTCTGCCACCGCATTTGGTGCAGGAGCATAATGAGAGAATTCCATTATAGAAGTTGCACGGCCCGATGAGATGGTACGCAACTGAGTTACATAACCAAACATTTCGCTCAGCGGAACTTTAGCTTTAATGATTTGAGCGTTGGCTTTCATTTCCATGCTTTCCAACTGACCGCGACGGCGGTTCATATCACCCACCACATCTCCTGTGTATTCTTCAGGCGAAACAATTTCCACTTTCATAATCGGCTCCAGCAAAATCGGTTTCGCTTTACGGCAAGCTTCGCGGAACGCATACTTCGCACAAATTTCAAACGACATGGCATCGGAGTCAACCGCGTGGAACGAACCATCAAACAAGCGAACTTTCAAATCTTCAACCTGGTATCCTGCAAGCACACCGCTGTTCATTGCCTCCTTAAATCCTTTTTCAATGGATGGAATAAACTCGCGTGGAATAGAACCTCCGAACACATCGTTCACAAATACCAATCCTTTTTCTTCAGGTCCCACAGGTCCCACTTCGCAAATAATATCAGCGAACTTACCACGACCACCCGACTGCTTCTTGAACAACTCACGGTGCTCAACAGTTTTAGAAATGGTTTCTTTATAAGCAACCATCGGCGCGCCTTGGTTACACTCTACTTTAAACTCGCGCTTCAAACGGTCAACAATAATTTCCAGGTGTAACTCACCCATTCCACTGATAATGGTTTGAGAAGTTTCGTCGTCAGTACGCACTTTAAATGTTGGATCTTCTTCAGCTAATTTGCTTAAAGCCATTCCGAGTTTATCTACATCCGCCTGAGTTTTCGCTTCAATGGCAATAGATATAACAGGGTCAGGGAATTTAATATTTTCAAGAATGATAGGATGCTTTTCGTCGCACAGTGTATCGCCGGTTTTTATTTCTTTGAAACCAACTGCTGCTCCAATGTCACCTGCTTCAATGGTTTCAACCGGATTTTGTTTGTTCGCATGCATCTGGAAAATACGGGAGATACGCTCCTTCTTTCCTGAACGAGTGTTCAACACATAAGAACCCGCATCCAGTTTACCTGAGTAAGCACGGAAGAAAGCCAAACGACCTACAAACGGATCGGTCATAATTTTAAATGCCAGTGCAGAGAATGGTTCCTTTGTATCAGGCTTACGCAAAATCTCTTCGTTAGTATCAGGATTGATTCCAACCACAGCATCAATATCCATTGGAGACGGAAGGTATTGCACCACCGCATCCAAAGCTGCCTGCACTCCTTTATTTTTAAAAGAAGAACCACACATCATCGGAATAATTGCAATGTCAATTGTTGCACGACGAATGGCGTTACGGATTTCTTCTACTGAAATAGAACTTTCATCAGCGAAATATTTTTCCATAATCTTATCATCGTACTCGGCAACTGCTTCAATCATTTTTGTTCTCCACTCTTTCACATCAGCCACCATGTCTTCCGGAATAGGAATTTCCTTAAAGGTCATTCCCTGTGTATCATCATCCCAAACAATTGCTTTATTCAATACAAGGTCAACCACTCCTTTAAATGTTTCTTCAGCACCAATCGGCAACTGAAGCGGAACAGGATTAGCGCCTAATTTTTCTTTCACTTGCTTTACTACATCCAAAAAATCAGCACCGCTTCTATCCATTTTATTTACAAAACCAATACGCGGAACTTTATAACGATTCGCCTGACGCCAAACAGTTTCTGATTGTGGTTCAACTCCGGATACGGCGCAGAACAATGCAACCAATCCATCCAACACACGAAGCGAGCGCTCCACTTCCACTGTGAAATCCACATGGCCTGGAGTGTCAATGATGTTGAATTTATATTGCTGAGTAGAATCTATTTTTTTTCCTTGTTCAGTAGGATATTGCCAGAAACAGGTTGTTGCAGCAGAAGTAATGGTGATACCACGCTCTTTCTCCTGAACCATCCAGTCCATTGTTGCAGCACCATCATGTACTTCACCAATTTTGTGTGATACTCCGGTATAATATAATATGCGCTCCGTAGTGGTTGTTTTACCCGCATCAATGTGCGCAGCAATGCCAATGTTCCTTGTGAACTTTAAATCGTAAGCCATGAAATTGAATTGATAATTTGTTAAACTCTGAAATGCGCAAATGCCTTGTTCGCATCAGCCATCTTGTGAACATCTTCTTTCTTTTTAAAGGCAGCACCTTCGCCCTTTGTAGCAGCAATAATTTCTGCAGCTAATTTATCCGACATTGATTTTCCGTTGCGGTCGCCTGCATATTTAATCAACCAGGTCATTGCCATAAATGTGCGACGGGTCGGGCGCACCTCACTTGGAATCTGAAAAGTTGAACCACCAATACGGCGGCTGCGCACTTCCACATTCGGACCAATATTTTCCAATGCCTTCTTCCACATTTCGTGTCCGCTTTCTTTGGTAGTATCAGCTACTTTATCAAAAGTGTCATACACTATTTTATAAGCCACAGATTTTTTACCTTGCTTCATCAGGGTGTTTACGAAGCGGGTAATCATCGGATCGTTAAATTTAGGATCCGGTAACAGGGCTTTCTTTTTGGCGCGGGTCTTTCTCATTATTACTTAGTACTGAATTATCAGATTGAATTATTTAATTATTTCTTTTTTGCAGCGGCAGCCGGTGCACCTGCTTTAGGGCGCTTGGTTCCGTACTTACTGCGACTTTGTTTGCGGTCATTTACTCCGGCAGTATCCAGCGCACCACGAACAATGTGGTAACGAACACCCGGTAAATCTTTCACACGACCACCGCGAATCAACACAATGGAGTGCTCCTGAAGATTGTGACCTTCTCCCGGAATATAAGAGATAACTTCAATGCCATTGGTGAGGCGAACTTTCGCTACCTTACGCAATGCTGAGTTTGGTTTCTTAGGGGTTGTGGTGTACACTTTTGTACAAACGCCACGCTTTTGAGGACTGGCATTAAGGGCGCGAGACTTGCTCTTCGCCTTGATGATTTTACGACCTTTTCTTACAAGTTGTTGAATGGTAGGCATTCAGGGTTATTTTACTTTATTTTTTTGGGACGGCAAATGAAAACAAAAAAACTCAAAATATCAACAATGAATTCGAAAAAGAATATTTAGGTAATAATCAATGTTTCAACTTGGTTGAAATTTAAAATGATTTCCATTTTTTGGTTTGCAGGTAACTTGAAATTTTATCTTTACCGCCCTCATAAAAAACGCACATGAAATATATACCTGCTTCCAGCTCTCTCTTTATTGAAAACCGTCAGCGCTTTGTCAGCAAGATGAAGCCGAACTCCATTGCTGTTTTTCACAGCAACGATCAGATGCCGCGCAGTGGCGACCAGACTTTTTATTTCCGTCAGAATGCTGATTTGTACTGGCTCACCGGAATTGACCAGGAAGATACCATGCTCATTTTGTATCCCGATTCTCCGCGACCTGAATACAAGGAAGTTTTGTTGATGAGAAAAACAAACGAAGTAATTGCGGTTTGGGAAGGACACAAGTACACCATTGAAGAAGCAAAGCAGGCATCGGGCGTAAAAACCATTTTATGGAACGAAGAGTTTGATACCATTTTAAATCTGTTGATGGTGTATGCTGAAAATGTTTACATCAACTTAAATGAAAATGATCGTGCTGTTATAAAAGTGCCTTACCGCGATTTGCGATTTGCCAATGAATTGCGAAGTCGTTTTCCGTTGCACAATTACGAAAGAGCCGGAAGAATAATGAGTGAATTGCGCTCCATAAAATCAGAAGGAGAAATAAAACTGATTCGCGAAGCGTGTGCAATTACTGAGAAAGCTTTTCACAGAGTGATGAAAGCGATGAAGCCCGGAGTAATGGAATTTGAAATTGAAGCAGAAATAATTTCGGAGTTCATTCGCAATCGTTCGAGCGACCATGCCTACTATCCCATTATTGCGAGTGGCGCGAGTGCCTGTGTGTTACACTATGTAGAGAACAATAAAGAATGTAAGGATGGCGATTTGGTGTTGATGGATTTCGGTTGCGAGTATGCCAACTATGCTTCTGATTTAACACGAACTATTCCGGTGAATGGAAAATTTACTCCGCGACAAAAAGAAATGTACAGTGCAGTTTTGCGTGTGATGAAGCAGGCGAAAAACATGCTTCGCCCCGGAACATTATTGAACGACTACAATGCCGAAGTCGGAAAAATTATGGAAGGCGAACTCATTAAACTCGGATTGCTGAATGCGGATGAAGTGAAAAAACAAAATCCGGATGCGCCGCTTTATAAAAAATATTTCATGCATGGCACTTCGCACTTCATGGGATTGGATGTGCACGACATCGGAAATCGTTTTGCGCCAATGAAAGCAGGAATGGTTTTTACCTGCGAACCCGGCATTTATGTTCCCGAAGAATCCATTGGTATCAGAATTGAAAATGATATTCTGATTACTGATAAAGACCCGATTGATTTGATGAGCACTATTCCGATTGAAGTGGAAGAGATTGAAGAGTTGATGAAGAAATAAAATGAAAAAAACTTTTCTGTTTGTTTTCTTTTTGTATTTGTCTAATGCAAATTTATTTGGACAACATAGAGGAGACAATTGGTGCTTTAGTGATAGTTGCGGAATATCTTTTTTAAGTGGAAGTCCAGTAAATATTCCATCAAATTTAGGTACAATTTCTTCTAGTTTTCCAGGATTTCCAACAGAAGCGACAGCAAGTATCTCTAATGAAGCAGGTAACTTATTGTTTTATGCAAATGGGAATAAGGTTTGGAATGCTATAGGTGATACTCTCGAAACAAATTTATTGGGAATGGGATGCGGCCAAGATGCTACTAATGGATGTCTTTTTCTTCCTTTTCCAGGGAAAGAAGATTCTGTTGTAGCATATTTCTATGTTTGGCTCTTTCCCATTTATCACCCTAAAGGTTTGTATTATACACTTCTAAATACAAATTTGAATGGTGGATTGGGTGATATTTTAACCAGTACAATTTATACCCCTGCATTTTTAACTGATTCAGTTTCAGAACAATTGACTTCAATAAAACATGCTAATGGCCGTGACTGGTGGATTATTTTTAAAACAGGTAAACAAAATGATTATTTCAAAATATTACTTGGACTAAACGGTATCGAAAAAGTTGATTCGCAAAATGTAGGAATGAAAATAAATTTATTTAATTATGGTGAAATAAGTTCTAATCCTCAAGGTGATTTAATTGGCAGTGTCCATTTTTATGCAAGGCAAATTGAATTATTCAGGTTTGACAGATGCTCAGGTGAAATGACTCTAATCTATGATGCACAATTAGACGATATCAACGGTGCTCCTCCATATGGCTGTTCTTTTTCTCCAGATGGGAGAAATTTTTATTATTCAGTAAGAGATACTATTTACCAAATTCATATTAATAATAATTTTACTGTAAATAACAAAGTCATAATTGCCTCACATCCCTTTACAGTATTTCCTCCTTCCGATAGTATCTATGATTACTGGCAACATGAACTTGGACCGGACGGTAAAATATATATAATTTGTTCCAAAGAGTCTACCCCTTATTTGAATTACACTTACAGGGATAAAAACCTATGTGTTATTAATAATCCAAATGGTATAGGAGCCGCATGTGATTTTCAACCCTGGTCTTATTATCTCGGGGGTAATAAAGTTACACTTGGATTACCTAATATGCCCAACTATAATCTCGGAAAATTAGTTGGCAGCCCTTGCGATACACTTACATCAATTCAAAATGAAAATCTAAAAACGAAAAGTATAGTTCGCATTTTCCCTAACCCTGCAACAGAGCAATTGACAATTGATAATGGAGAATTTACAATTACTGAAATCGAAATCACTGATGTGATGGGAAGAATAATTTATAAAGAACAATCACATTCTCACTTATCAATTATCCATTGTCAATTATTTTCCGCCGGAATTTATTTTGTAAAGGTTTATATGAATGATGGAAATGTTGAGGTGAAGAAATTTGTGAAAGAACAGCAATAGATAACAGGGATTGAAAAGTTGCTGAAAGAATAAATGCTTTGAATTAAATTTGTGCAATGGAAAACCAGGTTGATTACACAAACATCATCACTATTGAAACAGGAAAGCGCGGAGGTAAACCATGCATCAGGAATATGCGCATCACTGTCTATGATATTCTTTCGTGGTTGGCAAACGGAATGAGCAGAGCAGAAATTATTTCTGATTTTCCTGAACTGACTGAAGATGATATTTCTGCTACCCTTCAATTTGCAGCCGACCGCGAAAACAAAGTATTATATCTTCATTCGTGAAATTACTGCTCGACCAAAATATTTCCAGAAAATTAGTTGCTCGACTTTCTGAAGAATTTCCGGAATCAACACATGTTTACCTGATAGGAATGCAAAGTGTTTTGGATTTGGGAGTCTGGAAATATGCAAGAGATAATTCTTTTACCATTGTTACACAGGATGCTGACTTTTATGAACTTTCATTGGTGAATGGATTTCCACCGAAAGTAATCTGGCTTCGGTGCGGCAACTCAACAACCGAATTCATTTATCAGCTTTTAATGAATCACAAAGAATCCATTCAGAATTTTATTTCAGAAAATGAAAAGTTAGCGTGTCTTGAATTGTACTAAACAAAACAACCGATGAAACTCATCAAACAAATTCCGAACATGCTCACGCTCCTCAACCTGACTTTGGGTTGCATAGGAATATTGTATGCCTTCGACGAACGATATTTTATTTTAACAAAAGCACAGCACGGAATTTATCAGACTTTCGAGATCAACAACCGGTTATTCACCAGTGGCTTTTGCATTTTGCTGGCGGCAGTGATTGATTTTTTCGATGGGTTTGTTGCACGGGCGTTGAATGCAAAATCCGAAATCGGAAAACAGTTGGACTCGCTCGCTGATATGGTGACATTCGGTGTGTTGCCCGCAATAATTATTTATCAGTTGTTGGAACGCGCTTATTTTTTAGAGAGCGGTTCGCTTTACACCAGTAAATTATTTATGCTTCCTGCTTTCATCATTGCATGTGCCGCTTGCTGGCGCTTGGCAAAATTTAATATTGACGAAAGACAGCACGAAAGTTTTGTCGGATTACCATCGCCTGCAAATGCGATTTTCATTGCCTCGCTTCCGCTTATATATATTGGTAACGATTATGGTTTAGGAAATCTGCTCATCAACAAATGGATTTTGTATGGCATCACTATTTTGTTTTCGTGGCTGATGGTTTCTGAACTGAAAATGTTTTCATTGAAAGTAAAATCACTCGGATGGAGAGGAAATGAGTTGCGCGTAATTTTTATTTTACTATCGTTGCTCCTGATTTTTTTCATGCACTGGACCGGATTAGCACTCTCAATAATTGCATACATACTTCTTTCCATAATCAATTCATTCCTCGAAAAACCAGAATAACCGAAACTAAAAACTCGAAACCAAAAACTCGAAACCCGAAACAATAAAAAAGATGATTTACACAGCAGAAATTAATGTAATGCCACTGAAAGAATTGCTCGATCCGCAAGGAAAAGCAGTTGTATCAGGATTAAAAAATCTCGGAATCAACGAAGCGAAAGATGTTCGCATTGGCAAGCACATCACGATTCAGATAGAAGCAGAAACAGAAAAACTTGCAAACGAAAAAGTAGAAACTGCCTGCAAAAAATTATTATCGAATCAGGTGATGGAATATTATGAGTTCACCTTGCATTCGTAGATTCTCATTTTCCTTTATTTACTTTCTATTCTTTGTTGAAATATTCAACAATAAAATTTGTATTGCGCAAGATAGTGCTTTCGCTCACAAAATAATTGATACACTAACCTCTCCTTATTTCTTTGGAAGAGGATATGTAAACAATGGCAACGCTAAAGCTGCTGCTTATGCGGCTGACCGTTTTTATGAATATGGCATTAGTGCATATCATGGCGGATTCTTCCAGTCGTTCATGATGGATGTAAATACTTTCCCCGGAAAGATGATTATGAAACTGGATGATAAAATTTTAACAACCGGAAAAGACTACATCGTTTCAGCTGAGAGCAAGAGCAAAAAGGGAAAGTTTAAACTGGTAAAAATTGAATCCATTGCCTCCCAAAATTCAGATGGCAGTTGGCAATATGCTGTTACTGATTCAAAAACTATTTTAGTGATTGACGACAGTACAAAAGTTGGTGGTGGATTAAAATCACTTTTGAAAACAGTGGAAGAAAAAAGTTGTTTCGGCGCAGCTGGTTTCATTGAACTCAATAGCATCAAACTGACAATGGATATGTCCATGGAAGTAAAACCGTGGATGCATCTAATTGTTTTAAAAAGTGCCTTCAACGCAAATGCACAAACTGTTACACTCGATATTCAAAACAAATTAGTAAAAGTGCAATCGCAGAATGTGGTCGGTTACATTCAGGGTACACGCAAACCCGATTCAATGATTGTGCTCACTGCACATTACGATCACCTTGGTGGATTGGGAAATGCTACCTACTTCCCCGGTGCAAATGATAATGCCAGCGGAATTTCGATGTTGCTTTCTCTCGCAAGATATTATTCCAACATTGATCACCGACCTGAATACACTATGGTGTTCATTGCTTTCGGTGGCGAAGAAGTTGGTTTGATTGGCTCTCAATTTTTTGTTCAGTATCCGTTAATCAGTTTAAATAAAATCCGTTTCCTCATCAATATGGATATTATGGGCACCGGTGAAGAGGGAATAAAAGTGGTAAACGCAACAGAATATAAAAATGATTTTGACCGCCTTGTAAAACTCAACGACGAATTTCATTTAATGAAAAGTGTTCAACCACGAGGCAAAGCGGCAAACAGTGATCATTATCCTTTTTCAGAAAAGGGTATAAGTTGTTTTTTCATTTACACCCTCGGTGGCATCAGCGCTTATCACGATGTATATGACCGTGCCGAAACACTTCCGCTCACCAAGTTCAACGATTTAGAAAAACTATTAAAGTTGTTTATTGATAGTTGTCAATAGTATTTTTTCTCTGATTTATTTAAAGAATTTGTAAATCGTATTTAAACCTATCTGCTAGCTTATATATGTTGATTACAACTATATGTTGATTACAACTCAACCCCATTTTTCAACAGTTCAATAGTTTAATACTATTCAGTCGTATGATACACAAGTACCATTGCATCACAAAATAATTACAAATGAAAAAATTAATTCTAATTGCAATGGTTTTTACCTTTTTCGGAATCTCGAAAATTGCAATTGCACAAAATCAAACACAAATAGTTAAAGGAACCGTGCTTGACAAACAATCACAAGCCCCATTGCTTGGAGTAAATATTATAATTATTGGTACTGATCCAATTAAAGGTGGCACTACAGATATCGATGGCCTTTTTAAAATTTCGGATGTTGCTCCCGGGCGTTACGATTTAAAATTATCGTATGTTGGATATAAAGAATTAATAATTCCCAATGTAGTAGTGACAACCGGAAAAGAAGTTTCAGTTGATATAGGGTTAGAAGAAAATGTAAATGAAATAAAAGAAATTATAGTTACCAGCAATAAGAAAAATGAAACAATCAATGAAATGACGAGTGTTAGTGGTCGTTCGTTTTCAATGGAAGAAGTAAATCGTTATGCAGGTGGCCGTTCTGATCCATCGCGTCTCGCCGCAAATTTTGCGGGAGTGAGTTCACCCGATGATTCGCGAAACGATATTGTGATTCGAGGAAATTCTCCAAGCGGTGTTTTGTGGCGCATTGAAGGATTAAATATCCCAAATCCAAATCATTTCTCTACTATAGGAACTACAGGAGGCCCGGTTAGCGCGATAAATACTAATGTGTTAAAAAATTCCGACTTCTTTACTTCAGCTTTTCCTTCCGAATATGGAAACGCGAATGCAGGAGTTTTCGATTTAGGTTTCCGAAATGGAAACGCTGATAAGTTTGAACATACCATTCAGTTCGGTGCACTAACAGGAATTGAAGCAATGACCGAAGGCCCGATTAATAAATCAAAAGGTTCGTCGTACTTGCTCGCTTATCGTTATTCGTTCACTGGATTTGCGCAGGCAATCGGAATTCCAATTGGAACAACTGCTACTCCATTCTATCAGGATATATCTTTTAAAATAAATGGCGGCAATACAAAAGCAGGTCGCTTTACATTGTTTGGTTTAGGTGGAAAAAGTAAAATAGAATTTTTACACGATAAGATTGACACCACAGATTTGTTTGCCGACCCAACAAAAGACAGCGATTTTACCAGCGATATTGGCTTGGTTGGTTTGAAACATTTTATCCGTGTGAATGAAAAATCATATTTCAAAACAGTGATTGGTGCCACCTATTCTGCAACAGAATATAATCTCGATACCATTTCAAAATCAGATGTAACTTCTTCACGCGTGTTAGAAAATAAAACAACTCACATTCATTATTCCCTCAACACTTCTTTCAATTCAAAAATAAATTCAAAGTTGTTTTTAAAAATTGGTGCGATTGCTGAAATAATTAATCTTAATTTATTTTATCGCACATTGGAAAATAACGGTGCATGGAATCAGCGATGGAATTACAATGATTTTACAGAACTGTTACAGGCATATGTGCATGTGAAATATAGTTTCAATGACAAACTTACATTAAATGTTGGAGCACACAGTCAGTTTTTAACCCTAAATAATTCATTCGCTGTTGAGCCGCGCGTTGGTTTTGTTTTTCACGCGAATGAAAAAAATTCATTCAGCATTGGTTTCGGAATGCACAGTCAGATGCAACCGCTTGATGTTTATTTTTTCCGTTCCATAAAACCAGATGGCACTTACGACCAATCAAATTTGAGTTTAGGTTTTACCAATAGCCGACATTTTGTTTTGGGTTACGAAATTTTACCGGTGAAAGATTGGCGAATAAAAGTTGAAACATACTACCAGCAGCTTAATAATATCCCTGTTTCTGTTACACCAAGCAGTTTTTCTATGTTGAATTCAGGTGCAAGTTTTAATCCGGTTGATCAGGGCTATTTAAAAAACTCAGGTACCGGAACTAATTATGGAATTGAATTAACGATTGAAAAATTTTTCAGCAAAGGATATTATGGATTAATCACGGGCAGTTTGTATGAATCAAAATATAAAGGCAGTGATGGAGTAGAACATAACACAGCATTCAACGGGAAATTTGTTTACAATGCATTGATTGGAAAAGAAATTAAATTAGGAAAACAAAAACAAAATTCGTTTGCCATAGATGTTAAAGTCACACAAGCCGGTGGAAGATATTACACGCCTGTTGATTTAGTCGCTTCGCAAACAGCACTTACCCAAATTTTAAAAAGTGATTCATTTGCTTTCAGTCAGCGCAATACAAATTTTTTCCGGTTAGATGTGAAAGCCGGATTTACTTTCAACAGTAAAAAACACAAGTATGCCCAATCAATATTTTTTGATGTGCAGAATGTAACCAATAATAAAAATGTTTTTGCAGAGCGATACAATCCGGTTACCAATAAAATAAATACTGCTTACCAGCTTGGCTTGTTTCCAAATTTTGTTTACAAAATTCAGTTCTAAATCTATCGCATTAATTTTATACCGTGAGAAAAAACAAGACCAGATTTATTTATATGATTGTAGCAGGGGTATTCATATCCCTGCTTCTTCATTCAATTGTTCCGTTTCCTGTTAATGATCATAATAGGTTATACGACTTTCTGATATCGATAATAATTACAGTAATTGTTTGGGAAGGAAATCTTCGCATCGACTCAATATTAAATATAAAAATTCCTTGGGTTAATAAACCAGCCAAACGAATATTTACCCATTTACCAATCAGCTTAATATTTAGTGTGCTTGCAATTTATTTACCAATGCAGTTTTATAATATTTTTATTTGCGAAGTACCGCAGGCCAGCAAAGGTGCCTTAATGTCTTCATCAGTTGTTATTGGTTTATTAATAACTATAATAATTCTTTCAATTGAAATCAGTACTCAATTTTTTTATCACTGGAAAAAATCAATTGTGGAAGTTGAAAAATATAAATCAGAAAGTGCCCATGCACAATTACAAAACCTGAAAAATCAAATCAATCCGCATTTTTTGTTTAACAACATGAGTGTTCTTTCATCGCTCGTATATCAAGATCAGGATAAAGCGGTTGATTTTATTAATCAACTGTCAAAAGTTTACAGATATTTATTAGATAATCGATCTAATGAGTTAGTTACTTTAGAAAGCGAACTCACTTTTATAAAATCATATACCTACCTGCTTCAAATTCGCTTTGATAAAAATATAAATTTCAATTTCGAAATTTCACCAAGTCAAATACATTTATTGATTCCGGCAATGGCATTACAAATGCTTATTGAAAATGCAATAAAACACAATGAAATTTCTGAAGACCTTCCATTAACAATTTCTGTTACAGCTAATGAAAATGAATTGGCTGTTAAAAATAATCTTCAGCCAAGAATTAATAATGAACCCGGATCAAAAACTGGATTAGACAATATAAGTGAGCGATATAAATTTTATACTGATAGAAAAATTGAAGTGATAAAAAATTTAAATTCATTTATTGTAAAAATTCCATTATTGAATTCGAAATGAAAGCCATAATTATTGAAGACGAAAAATTATCGGCCGACCATCTCGCGCTCCTTTTAAGAAAGATTGATCCTTCAATTGAAATAATTGCGACTGCTGATTCGGTAAAAAGAAGCTTGGAATTATTCAGCAAGGGAATAATGGCAGATATACTTTTTATTGATGTGCATCTTGCTGATGGATTAAGTTTTGAAATTTTTTCAAAACTAAACATTGAAATCCCTGTGATTTTTACTACTGCTTTTGATGAATATGCAATTCAGGCATTCAAACTAAACAGCATTGATTATTTATTAAAACCAATCGGTATTGATGATTTAAAAACTGCACTCACTAAGTATCAGAAATTAAAAAGTGTTTATCAAACCACAATTATCGAAGATATTACTAATGCCTATCAAAATTTAAACAAGCAATACAAAAACCGGTTCATGGTTAAATCGGGCGACACGATTGCATCCATCAAAACTGAAGAGATTGCTCATTTTATTTCAGAAGATAGTTTGGTGATACTTGTAACTACATCAGGAAAAAAATATTCGGTTGATTATACTTTAGATGATTTGGAAACATTGATTGCACCGGATTTATTTTTCAGAATTAACCGAAAGGTGATTATTCACATCAACACCATTCAAAAAGCTAACTCTTATTTTAATAGTCGATTGAAATTAAATTCCGCTTCACTTTCGGATGATGATTGCATCGTAAGTCGCGAGCGAGTATCTGATTTTAAAAAGTGGTTGGATAAATAAAATTGATTCCCGGATATCTTTTAGTATTTAAATTAGTTGTTTGTAGTTAAAACAAAACTTCTATCTTGTTCGCACAAACCAAAATTAAAACCCATGAGAAGGATTAGTTTTTTGCTTACTGTTTTTTTGCTCATTGCAAATAGTTCAATTTATGCGGCCAATAAAATAACTGTCGCTTCAGGTACTTGGAACACTCCTGCAGTATGGGGAGGTTCGGTTCCGGTCGCTGGCGACAACATCACCATCAGTGTTGGTCACACTGTTACCCTAAATGTAACTACACCAAGTATAGCAATTGCTATTATAAACGGAACTTTAAGTTTCGATGCATCAGGAACAGGTCGCACTTTTATTATTACCGGAACGCTATCAATAAATGGAGGTGGTATTTTTAATTGTGTTAGCCCAGGTATAGCCACAACTCACGCTCTAAATTTTAATGGCACCTCCTTTATTAACAACGGAACAATTAACATGTTTAATGCAACCAATGTATGCAATGTGGTTTTTGGTGGAGCTGTTGCTCAAACAATTAGTGGAAACGGCTCAACTGTTTTTAATAAACTAAAATTGAATAATACTGGTGGAAAATTTTCCATCACCTACGGCGGAGGAGCATTTTCAAGTACAATTTCTAATACCACAAAAGTACTGACCGGATTTACAGTGAATGATTCATTAATTATTTCAAGAGGATTAATGATTATGAACGGACAAAACAACAGTTCACTCGTTCATACTGTTGGCCATTTGCGCATGGGCTCAACAACCTCAGCAATGTCTTCGTCTATTGATATTTTAAGTGGTTCTGTAACCATAGATGTAAATACTGCTCTTATTATGAACGATGCTGCAAATGCCGGAGAAACTTTAAATGTGAATGGAGTTTTTCAATCGCCTAACATGACACAGTCAAATTCAGCAATCGCTTTTGCCATGCTCGGACCCAATTCTGATGGTGGCGCAAACAATAAAACCATTTGCAATTTTAATGGCGATGTAAATATTCCTGACTTGTTGGGCATTGTTGGAAACACAAGATTATATACCGGTACCGACCCGAAAAGACCTCAATTAAATTTCTCAGGAAATGTTTACATACAATATTTAAAGAGTTATACCATTGATATTCCATTGACATCACAAGATATTTTTATCAAATCATTTTACTTCGGATTGTTTGATTCATTGGGAACACATCCGATAATTACTTTAAATGGAGGCACAGAAGCTTTACCTAAAATATGGAATGTTCCCTTTACTGTTTTTGATGCGCCAATTCAATATTCAAATCCTCCAATAGGAAATCCGATTGTTGCCTTGATTTCTGAATCAGCATCTGATTGGGTGGTGAATGGAGTTCGTGAAATTGTAAGCGGAAGTTCAATGGCCGTTCATTCAAATGACACATTGAAAGTGAATGGTAAAATTATTGTTGACAGCAATGGAGAAATTGCAGGTTCAGAAACTGAAACGGATTCATCAGGTTTTATTTCCACTGCTGGTCCGTTGCTTTTATTCGGAACCAACGGAACAATAAAAGTTTTGAATTCAACACTTGGTAATGGATTACTTACTGAAGCTGCAAGTAATGTTGCAATAAAAAACCGAACTGCTGATTTTAACTGGGACTTAAACGCGATAAATAATTCTGGTAAAATTCAATATTCATCTGCAACTTCGCAAACAATTACAGCTCGGACTTACAATAAATTATTGATAACCGATGTCGGAACAAAAACACTTTTAGGTACCATTACTGTAAATGATTCCCTCAGTTCTTCATCGTTATTATCACTCAGCACTTTCAGTATTAATGTAAAGAAAAATGTGGTATTGAATGCAAGTGTTAGTGGTTCAGGCGGAATTATTTTTAATGGTTCTACAATACAGAATATCGGAGGCACATCTGGTAACTGGGGAAATTTTACAGTGAACAACAGCAATGGATTAAATTGTGTGACAGATATCAACACAGATGGTCTTGTCACATTTACCAATGGGAAACTGAATACATCTTCAGGAGCAAAATTAAATTTAACTGCAAGTGGAACCCATGCAGGTGCAAGTACAGGCAGTTATGTAAATGGTCCGATGACAAAGACAACATCCTCAACAAATGCATTTGTTTTCCCGACCGGTGATGTAACCACTTTCAGAAATTTTGAATTGATTCCATCATCTGCAAATTCAACAACCTGGACCGGACAATACTTAGCATCCGCTTTTTCAAATACAAGTTCTGTTACCGTCCCGTTAATTTCTGTCAGCAATCTCGAACATGTTTTATTAACAAGAAGTGGCGTTTCACCTGCTGATGCAAAAGTGAAATTGTATTGGGCTACGGCAAGTGGATTTGCTGATACCATTGGATTAAGAGTTGCAAGCTGGAGTGGTTCATCATGGACAAATGCAGGAAAATTTTCTTCAACAGGAAATACAACTTCAGGTACAATCACTTCTAATGCATCTTCAACTTTTAATGCATTTACATTTGGAAGAGTTGCTGGGAATACTATAACTACAGGAACACTTACTTCAATTTCATTTTGCAAAGGTGCAGCTGTATCAGTTCCGTTTACTTCAATCGGAACTTACAATGCAGGAAATATTTATACAGTTCAATTGAGTGATGCAAGCGGAAATTTTGCTTCACCACTTTTAATAGGCACATTAACTTCAAATGCAAACAGTGGAAGTATAACAGCTGCAATTCCATTTACAGTTGTTGATGGTTTTGCATACAGATTGAGAATTGTCAGCTCAAACCCAAGTGTAATTGGTTCTGACAACGGAACAAATTTTTCAATTACTTCACCGCCTGTTGTTTCAATGGTTTCTACAGCAGGAAATTCAATATGCGCTTCAGGCATTACAACTCTGAATGTTCTTGTAAGCGGAGGTAATGCTCCTTACACTTATTTGTGGAACACAGGAGCAATAACTTCTTCTATTCAGGTTGGTGTCGGAACCTATTCGGCAACTGTTACTGACGCCAATGGATGTGCAGGAAATTATTCTATCACTATTTTAAGTTCTATTTGTGATGTTCCAACAAGTATTTCTTCATCAAACATCACCGGAACAAAAGCAACTCTAACATGGACAGGAAATAGTTGCGCTGTAAAATATCGAATTCAGATTCGTGTAATGGGTACTACAGCATGGAACACAACTGCAGTAAATGCACCAACAACAACAAAGAGTTATATTACTTTGCTGCCACTTACAACTTATGAATATCGTGTTCGATCTGATTGTAATAGTACTGGAACAATTGCCTCTGCATATTCTTCTATTCAAACATTTACAACATTGTGTAATTGTGAAAAACCAGCAACTATTAACTTCACAAACATTGCACAAACCACAACAACTGTTAACTGGACCGGAAATACATGTGCTTTAAAATATCGTTTACAATATCGCAAACAAGGTGTAACTGCCTGGACAACTGCAACTATAACAGCACCAACAGCAACAAAAAACTTAACAGTCTTACTGAGCAACTCAACTTACGAAATAAGAATGCGCAGTGATTGCAACGCAACAGGTTCAGTAAATTCAGGTTGGACAACTACTCAAACATTTACAACTGCATTACGCTTGGAAGATGTTGCTGTGAATGCTTCAGGTTTTGAATTAAGTATTTTTCCAAATCCTACTGAAGGAAAATTTGTGTTAAATATAAATTCAGTTGTTGATGGAAATGGTGAAATTAGAATCAGCAATATCTTAGGTCAGGAAATTATGAACGCTACAATTGAATTGAAAAACAGAGCAAACAATTTCAATTATTCTTTAGAAAATGTTTCTTCAGGAATTTATTTCGTATCATTGAAAACTGATGATGGTGTGATTACAAAAAAACTGAACATCAATAAATAAATTTCTATTCGCTTTAAAATTAAAATCCCGTTTCTCTAACTGAGAAGCGGGATTTTTTATTTTGCCATTTTAATTTCGGCAACAGGAGAAAATAAATAAACCGACTTGGTAGATACATTAACACACATGTATCGCTTGCGTAATTTTTTTCCTTTCAAATAAGTTCTTCCATCGTGCGCAATGAATTCACTCCCTTCAACAATATCTTCGAGGTGAAGTGTTTCCCTTATATTATATCGAGCTAAAGTTTTTGTTAAAGAAATATCATAGCACGAGCTTGCTGCAGGGTTCTTCAAATACTTTTCCAAGGCTGTTGAAATATCCTCCGGAAAAATTTCTTGCGCCAATATTGGCTTCATCAATTTTTTAAAATCATTTTTCCATTCAACACCATGTGATGAAACATTTCCTCTGTGTTTCAGCCAAACAATTAAGTGCGCAACTTCATGAACAAAAGTGATAGTGAATGCAAATGGATTTAATGTTCCGTTTACTGTTATTACATGCCCTCTTGAATAATCAGGTGAACGATAATCGCCCATCACTGTTTTTCTGTTTGGTGTAATGATGACTTTTATTTTGTATTCATCTATCCAGTTAACAAGAAGTAGTAATGATTTGGGTGGGACGAAGGGATGAAGTACTAAAGCAATTTTATTTTTCGCCTCTGAATTCATTTCTCCGATTTCCGGTTCGCGATTTTTGTGAGTTTCATCATTTCAACAACTTCTAAAATGGTATAACAACTATAGTCAACAAAAAATGGAATAATGAAGTATGGTTTCCCTGGTTTAAATAAAAAAGCATAAGCTACAACAAATACTAAACTCAACAATAGTTTTACTGTCATGCTTCCGGTGATAGCAGTGATAAATTTATAATTGTTATTGCTCAAAATTCCTTTCGAAGCCCACCAGAATAATACTGGACTGACCAGCGCATAAAAAATAAAAACAGCAATCGTGAAACTTTCAAACGGCTGCATTTTTTCCAATCGTGAAACTGCTACGCAAAACATGGCCATAATAAAAGTGACCACAAAGTATTTTCTCCAATAAGATTTTAACGCGTTCAAGGTTTTGAAACTTCTTTTATAACAATGTACAAACCTAACAAAACACCTCCGAATGAAAACAGTGTTTTAAATATTGGTAATTGTAAATGAAAAAATAAATCGGTAAAATAACCGGCTGTAAAACCAAACATCACAGCGGCAATTAATTGAAAACCCACGCTCGAATATTTTGCGTAAGTGGAAGCATCAGACTGCTTCTTTTCTGAGCTCTTGTTGGGTGTCTCGTTTTTCACCTGGTTTTATTTCTTTCACTCCCATGCGACAACTGCCGTTGAACTTAGCGCCTGTTTCCACCACAAATTTTCCGGTGGTAATGTTTCCTTCAATGTAGGCTGATGATTTTAAAAAAAGTAATTCATCCACTTCCACTGTTCCGAAAATTTTACCACTGATGTCGGCATTGTCGCAAATGATATCGCCGTCAACTGAGCCAGTAACTCCAATAACAATTTTTGCTTTTGAAGTAACAGTGCCTTTCACCATTCCGTCAATGCGTATATCGCCATCGCACACAATTTCTCCCTGAATCGAAGTGCCTTGTCCGATGATGTTTACAGCATTTGAATTAGGCGTTGATGAATTTGTTTGTTGAACTTTCATCTGGTTGTTGTCTGGAGTTTGTTTGTTAAACATGGTCTTGAGTTATTTAATTGAACACTATGTAATCCTGCGGGTTTAATGGCAACCCTTTGTACCATAATTCAAAATGCAGATGCGGACCTGAAGTTTGCTCGCCGCTGTTTCCGATTATAGCAATCACATCACCGGCTTTCACATAAGCGCCTTCTTTTTTCAGCAACACTGAATTATGCTTGTACAAAGATATTAAATTGTTCGAGTGTTGTATGGCAATTACATATCCGGTTTCAGTGGTCCAGTTTGCGAACACCACCACTCCATCTAAAGTGGCTTTGATGGCTTCGTTTTCCGGAGCAACAATATCAACTCCATAATGGTCTTCTTTCGGGCTAAATGGAGCTGTGATGTATCCTTTTACCGGTTGAAAAAAGTGGAACTCAGCAATGGAACTGAATTTTTTTCCAATCTGATCTTTGGCTAAATCAAGGTTGAGCATGAAACTACTTTCGTTCTCCACATTATCGCGCAGCTTTGATTCCATTGGAGAAATCTTTTTTAAATCAATACTGTCATATTGATGAATGGTGCTTACATCAATTACTGCGGTATCTATTTTTTCAATGGGCTGCCCATTGTTAATTATGTTTTCAAGATTAGCTACATACAGGTCGTGTGCTTTCACCGCCATTTCCATGCTGTCGGTTTTCATTCGAAGGTTAATGAGTTCGCGTTTGTTGCTAATAGTTGCATATCCAGGTATATATTCTTTCAGAGGAGTAAATACGATTGCTGAAGTAATAAATGTAACAATGATAACAATGATGGTGCTGAGTAAAATATAAATGTTCACACGAGATAATCGAAAAGAAGAAACCTCTTCAAAGGTTTCGTCGTTCATGACCACCAGCCGATACTTATTTGTTAATTGCTTTAACACCCGTTGTGCGGGACTCTTGTGTTCATCCATCTGCCTGCCGCTCGCTGTTTTATTCTTTACCGGCACAATTTACTTTTATAAAAATTGTAACAGTAAAATTCTAGTCGGAAAAAATAGTTATTATTTGAAGAACAAAAAATTTTTGGTAGAAAACAATCAATAAGATGCCGCGGTTTTAGACTATTTCGTTTCATTTTCATCCTAACACTTTAATGTTAGATTTTTTTGTGGGTGCATTAACCTGACTTTATATATTTGTTTGAGGAGTTAGTAATTTTTTTAAAAGTTAATCGTTTAACCCGCACGGAAAAATCAGGTAGCATTTGAAGAACAAAAAAACAAGCGCATCATTATTACTGGCAGTCATTCTATTTTTAGTTGCCTGTGCCGGCAACAAAAAGAGCAGTCAATTATCATTGCTCGGAGGATTTTATCACAACACTACTGCGCGTTACAATGGATTTTATTACGGTAAGCTGAAGTTGAATCGTGTGAAAGAAAGCATGACATCTTCATTGCAGGATGATTATACAAAACTGCTTCCGTTGTTTACCGACGAAGAAGCGGGCAGCGGTTCAAAGGGAGATTTAGATTCAGTGATTATTAAATTATCAGTAGTAACGCAATTGCATCCGAAGAGCAAGTGGGTTGATGATTGCTACCTGCTAATTGGCGAATCATATTTCTACAAACAGGATTATGAAGATGCGCTTTCAACTTTTCAATACATAGTTGCCACTTTTAAAGAAACAGGAAAGAAGAAAAAGAAATCGGGTGGAAAAAAAATAAAAGAAGGAGATGTTACTATTCCTTGGTTGAAGAGTGGAGAAGGTTTCACGCTGCAACACCGACCGGTGCGCAATGAAGCATTGCTGTGGTTATTGAAATCATACATCGCTATGAAAAAATATGATGAAGCGCAAAGCATCATAAAAGTTTTAGCAGCCGATCAGACTTTTCCATTTGACCTTCGTGAAGAGTTTACATTAATCAGTACACAGAATTTTTTAAAACAGGATAGATATGCCGATGCTATTGTACCGTTGAAGCAGGCGATAGTACTCACAAAAAAGAAAAAAGATAAAACGCGCTATACTTATATTCTCTCTCAACTTTATCAATTAACCAATAATTCTGATAAAGCAATTGAGTCATTCAAGAAAGTGATTGCAATGAAACCCGAATACAACATGGAGTTTTATGCGAACATCAACATAGCAAAATCGTTTTCAGGAAACGGAAAAACTTCAGCAACTGAAGTGCTTTCTCTTTTAGAGAAACTGGCCCGTGATGATAAATATGAAGAATTCCGCGACCAGATTTATTACACCATGGCTGAAGTTTATCTGAAAGAAAATAATAAACCACTTGCCATTAAATCATTGAATAAATCGATTGAAACAAGTACCTCTAATACCAACCAAAAAGCATTATCATTTTTAAAATTAGCAGAGTTGGATTTTGCTGATAAATATTATGTGACCGCTGGCGGTTATTACGACAGCACTGCTGTATTCATGACCAAATCATTTGAGAAATATGATGAAGTTAATCTGAAGAAAAAAATTCTTGACAATTTGGTTTTTCAAATCAACATTGTTTCACGAGAAGACAGTTTGCAAAAATTAGCATCGATGCCGGAAAAGGAATTGAATAAAGAACTGGATGCAATCATTGACAAATTTGAAAAACAACAGAAGCTGGATTCATTGCAGAGCAACACAATTGTATCATCAGATGCAAAAAAGGTAGAGGATAATAATGACACAAAAAACGGTTGGTATTTTTATAACTCCGCTACAAAAGGATCAGGCTTTAACGATTTTAAAAAGAAGTGGGGCAACCGAGTAAATGAAGACAACTGGCGCCGCAATAACAAAACAAGTTCCGAAGAAAATTCAGCGATTCAGAATAGCAAATCAGATGCAAATTCTCCAACATCTAACGGTAGCAAACTGACTCGTGATGATTTAAAAATAGGTATTCCTTTTAAACCCGAAGAGAAAAAAACATCGGATTTTAAAATTCAAAATGCTTTGTTTGCTATTGGAGGGATTTATAAAGAAGACTTAAAAGATTTTGACTACGCTATAAAATCGTATGAAGATTTATTAAAACGATACCAGCAATTTGAATTAGAACCTGCAACATTTTATGCTTTGTATTTATTGTATAACAATAAAAGCATGGCCATGCAATCTGAAAATTACAAGCAGCAGGTTCTTAAAAACTATCCCAATTCAGAGTTTGCAAAACTATTAAGCAACCCAAATTACTTGGAAGAAAAAAAAGCAGGAGCCAATCAAGTTGAAGCATATTATCAATCTGCCTATGCATTGTTCCAGCAACAGAAATATTCAGATGTAATTGTTAAAACAAAAGCGTCCGATTCACTTTTTACAAAAAATCCATTTGCGGCGAAATTTGATTTGCTTGAATCATTTGCAATAGCACAAATACAACCAGTTGATACTTTTAAAGCTGCATTGAAGAGTATTATAAAAAAATATGTTGTTGGTGAAGAAGTAGAAAAAGCAAAACAATTACTCGGCAATATTGATAAACCTAAAGGCAGTGAAAAAGGAGACAAGAATGTTAAACTTCCAAAAGACTCCACTTTTCAAAGTAGCGCTTCTTCCTATTCAATTCATAAAACCAATGCGCACTATTTCGTCATTCTTTTTACTGATGATGACCCTGCAATTAAAGGTACGGTAGATTCATTGCAAAATTTTATCACTCAGAATTATTCGTTGAACACATATAAAGTTTCTACTATGATGCTCGATAAGAAACAACAAATGATTTTAGTAAAACAAATGAAAAGTATGGATGATGCCATGACATTTTATGCCGATGCATCAAGCCAGACTTTTTACGATGAGATTGAAAGTACAGATTTTTATTTCTTTGTTATTGATGATAAAAATTTCGCAACTTTTTTCAAAAATAAAAACCTGACTGATTATATGCAGTTCTTTGATGCGAATTACAATCCATAAAAACTGATTTGATAATTCGATAATGAAATATATTTTGCATTTTAATTCATGAGCAAGAAGAAAAATTCATATAGAAAATACATTCGAATCTTTTGGTTTTTTACCGGGGGAATCTTGCTTTCTATTATTTTGCTGATTACACTTACTGCTTTCGGATTGTTTGGTGATATGCCAACATTTGAAGAGTTAGAAAATCCGAAAAGTTCATTGGCTACTGAAGTTTACAGTTCTGATGGTGTATTGCTCGGCAAATATTATTTTCAAAACAGAAGTGAATCTTCGTTCGATGAAATTCCTGCTTCACTAAAAAATGCATTGATTGCTACTGAAGATATTCGCTTTTACGAACACAGCGGAATTGATTATTGGGGAACAGTTGGCGGTGTGGTTTCAACATTGTTAGGCGATAAGCGAGGTGCTTCTACTATTTCGCAACAACTTGCTTTGAATCTTTTTTCTTCCCGTGAAAAAAATCCGTGGAAGCGAATGACTCAGAAATTAAAGGAGTGGATTATTGCGGTTAAACTGGAGCGACGATACACTAAAGAAGAAATCATTAATTTATATTTTAATACTGTTGCATTCAGTGATAATTCTTATGGAATAAAATCTGCAGCACGAACTTATTTCAGCAAAGATCCTGATTCATTGAAGGTGGAAGAAGCAGCAGTACTGGTTGGAATGTTAAAAGGAAATACCCTTTATAATCCTCGTCGCAATCCCAAAAAATCTACTGAGCGTCGAAATACTGTACTGGACCAAATGGAAAAATATGGATTTTTGACTAAAGCACAGTTGGATACCGCAAAAAAATATCCGATCAAATTAAATTATCAAAGCCCGGATCATAACGAAGGTGTGGCAACTTATTTCCGCGAGCATCTCCGCCAGGATATGATGAAGTGGTGTTCGGAGAATAAAAAATCGACTGGTGAATTTTTTAATCTGTATAAAGACGGATTGAAAGTTTATACAACAATTAATTTCAAGATGCAGGTTTATGCAGAAGCCGCTGTACAAAAACACATGGCCGAATTGCAAAAACAATTTTACGATAGTTACAAAGGTTCTGCACCTTGGGGAAAGGATGATAAATTTATTTCAGATGCCATGAAACAATGTGATCGTTACATCAGAATGAGGCAGGCAAATATTTCTATTGATAGCATTAAAAAATCATTTCATACTCCGCAGGCAATGACCGTATTTTCATATCGCGGCGATGTTGATACTGTTATGACTCCCTACGATTCTATAAAATATTACAAATACTTTTTACACACAGGATTCATGGTTACTAATCCACATACTGGAGAAATATTATCTTGGGTGGGCGGAATTAGTCATAGATATTTTAAATACGACCATGTCAACATTCATGCAAAGCGACAAGTTGGCTCAACTATAAAACCAATTCTATATACTACTGCAATTGAAAATGGATACAGCCCGTGCTTTGAAGTGCCGAATGTAAAAGTGGTGTTTGAAAATTTTAATAACTGGAGTCCTGATAATTCTGACAACAAGTATGGTGGTATTTATACTTTGTATAAAGGTCTTGCAAATTCTGTAAACTGCATTAGCGCTTATCTCATGAAACAAATTGGTCCGCAGCCAATGATTGACATGGCGCGCCGCATGGGTATTGAAAGTAAAATGGATCCCTATCCATCTTTGTGCCTCGGTGTTCCAGATATTTCTGTTTATGAAATGGTAGGGGCGTATGGCACTTTTGCCAATAAAGGAATTTACAATCGCCCGTATTATATCCAGCGGATCTGTGACAGTCGTGGAAATGTGCTACAGGAATTTACCACTAAAAAAACTGAAGTAATAAACGAAGGTGTGGCTTATGTAATGGTGCGTATGTTAGAAAATGTCGTGAATGCGGGAACAGGGCAAAGACTCAGAGGCAAGTATGGAATAACAGGCGAAGTTGGGGGGAAAACAGGAACGACTCAAAATAATACTGATGGATGGTTTATGTCCATAACGCCACAACTCACTGGCGGCGTATGGGTAGGTGGTGATGATCGAATCATTCGTTTCCGTTCCATTTTTTACGGGCAAGGCGCGAGCATGGCCTTACCAACATGGGGATATTTTCTGAAAAGTGTTTATGCCGATAAATCGTTGGGCATTTCACCGGATGCAACCTTTGAAGCACCAGCTAGTGGTGTTGGAATTGAAATTGATTGTGATAAATACAAACAACATGGTGAAGATAAAAAGCATGTGATTTTTGGTGAGCAATACAATTAACTGTTCCTGTTAAATTCTCATTTGCCATTTTAAAATAAACATTTTTACATTAAATTTTTTAATTAAAAAACAATAATCAATTTGAAAAATTTGTCAATAGCAAGCATTGCTTTTCTATTTTTAATTGCAGTTTCAATTCAGCTTTTTTATTCTTCCTGCAAAAAAGATATTTGTGAAAATTTAAAATGCTGGAATGGAGGCACTTGCTTAAATGGTGTTTGCGAATGCGCAACCGGATGGTCTGGAGAAACTTGTTTAACTCCTGTTGCAAATACAGATCCTTGTTCAAATATAATCTGTCAAAATGGGGGTACTTGCGTAGATGGTACTTGCAATTGTGCATCAGGATACGAAGGAGTGAATTGTGAAATTGAAACTCGCGCCAAATTTATTCGAACATGGAATGTTAGTCAGAACAGTTCATTATTTGGAACTTCAGGCTATTCGTTAACAGTATTGAACGATACGAGTATTAATTCCGTACTCATTGAAAATTTCTGGAATGAATTCACTGTAACAAATGCTACAGTGAATGGAAACAACATTACTATTCCATTTCAATTTCAAACTGTTAGCTCAACAATTTATTACATTGGTGGAACCGGAACATTTAATAATAACCAGATATTGTGGAATTATTCAATTACAAATACCAACACTAGTGTAATTGACAATTGCACCGCAACATGGCAATAATATTCTAAAAAAAATATTCTGAATTATTTGAAATATCAAATAGGTCGCGATGCATTTTTTTTTGACCTTGTAAAAACAGCTATTATCAACGACACAAATAATCCGGCAATCATGGTTCCGCCAGATTCTGCAGTTACCTGGCCCATTGGAGAAAAATAGGTGCGTGCATTTTCCTCTACCTGTTTTATTTCTATATCAGATTTTTTTTCTTTCACCATTTCATTATGAAACTGCTGCGCCATTCTTTCTTTTCGCTGCGGATCAACAGTACTGTTAAAAACATATGCATGCGCACCCATCATAATTGAAATAATAAAACACACAACAATGGCAGAATAAAATGCTTTTCCAAAAGTCATTATGCCTTGATTTATTTTTCTCGTTTCAACAACACACAAGTAAGCGCCCGTTGCCATCATAAGAATTCCAATGTAAGAGCTATACTGTCCAAGTTCGCTATCGGGCCATCCCATATAAAATTCAAATGCGCGCCACACCACACACGCTATTCCTGCCAACACTCCGTATTTCAATTCCATAAAAATTTTTCCCGCAAAGAAACTGAAATTCTTTGCGGGAAAAATATTGTTTGAAAAATCTTATGCTACTTACTGATAATAAGTTTGCTGATGCTTGTTGTTTTTCCGGTCAACTGCACAAAATAATTTCCGTCAGGCAACGAACCGATTGAATATTGAAAGCGATAATTTCCATTGGTCATGGTGCGCGAAGGAAAAAGTTGTTTCACAGTTTTACCGATCACATCTTTTATTTCCATTGAATAAGTTCCGGTTTCAGGAATGGTAAAATCAGTAATCAGTTTATCATTCGCCGGATTCGGATAAAGCAACAAACCTGAATTTTCATTTTGCGCTGTTACATCATCCACGCCAAGCGGCACAAGCGGCGAATTATCAATCACAATGTTTTCGTCGCCTGGGAAGTAAATGGTAAATTCAAAAAAGGTGAGCATCATTTCATCTAGTGTACTTTCTCCAGAGGTTACTATTTGTGGGGGATTATTGGGGTTGTTGTAATTGTTTGTGGTGTTGTCGTATGTGGCAACAGAATACAACACAGTACTTGCCGGAATTTTTATAACCTTCCTGAACTGATACAATCCCTGCCAGTGAAAATCCCAATTGTTTATGGAGATAAAAGGAATGGTATCGTTAGTAGGAGTAACACCGAATGCATTAATTGTTTTTCCAATCAAGTGTTGGTGGGGAGCAACGCCTAGCATAGATAAATCGAAGTTCGGCAATTGATAATGTTCATGACAGGTTTTAACTTGATTGGCCGGCAAAACCAATGGCCACTCGGTCAACACTGTAGGGTCAACATGATTGAGAGGAGCATTAAAATAAACAGGACGAATGAATGCACCTGCTTGATAAAAGAAATTAATTTTTGAACTGTCGGATAGTCCATTGCTACCGGGCGCGTAGTGATATTGCAAAACAATATCTGCATTGGCCGGAATGTTAATTCCCATTCCATCAGGCAAAACAAAAGGGGCAGCTCCCGGAACCCATGCGCCAATTAATTGTGCAGCATTATTTCCTACTCCACCAAAACCAGCATAACCCGGATCCGGATCCTGCGTGTCTAATTGCTGACAAACTCCGGTGGTATCCCAATAAATTAAAACATGGTGAACGATTGCTGTATTGCCTGGAATAAATTCTATCGCTTTCATCATTTGATCAGCAGAGTATCCTGACGGAACAACAAAGCAACGGAAATCATCAGTAGCAACTGTAACAGTATAGTTTGGCAACTGTAACACATCATCCGGAGTTCCGATCTGACTTCCGGTTGGATAGATAGGAAGCGATGGCAAATTTGCAGTGTTGCCTTCGGGCATTCCACCATTCACCCAGTCATTAATCTTTTGAATATCCTGCGGACTTAAAAATCGTTCGTGCGCCAAACGACTGAAATTAGGATCCGGTGGCCATGGTGGCATGCGATGATTATTTACAGCATCCTGAATGGAAGCACCTGCATTCGTTGCATCGGCATAAGTGACCAATGGAAACGAAGCAATGTTTCCGGTGCGGTGACAACCTGTGCAATTCTGATAAAAGATAGTTGCCATGTCATCACAAAAAGTCGGCGTTTGTGCAAATGAAATTTCAGCAGTAAAGCTGATGGCTAAAAGGATTAAGATTTTCTTCATGAAAAAATTTTATGTGGCTTTGATTTTCAAATGTAGTAAAGGTTTAAGCAACTATAAAATCGTGAAATAAATATTCAACGATTCAAGTGAATGGTATTTACTTCGCCCACAATAAGTCAAAAAAAAATCGCTATGAATAAAATTCTGTTTGCATTTCTCGTTGTGTTTGCTGCATGCAAAACCGCAACTCTTCCTTCTGTTCCAACAGAAAAAGAAGTGGTGATTGAAAGTGGTGGAGGTCACATTCACGGAACCTTGTTATTGCCCGCTGATACGAGCAAACCATTTCCACTCGTAATAATTATTGCAGGATCGGGACCAACTGATCGCGATTGCAATCAGGCAGGTATGAAGAGCGATGCATTTAAAATGCTGGCTGATTCATTGGCGAAAAGCCGAATTGCAAGTTATCGCTACGATAAAAGAGGAATAGGTGCAAGCAACGATTATAAAATGAGTGAAGCCGATTTGCGCTTCGATGATTTTGTGAATGATGCGCTTGCCGTAATCAATCATTTTAACACTGACAAAAAATTTTCAAAAACAATTGTAGCCGGTCACAGCGAAGGCGCACTGCTTGGTCTGCTCGCAAGTAAACAAACAACTGTTACAGGTTACATTTCTATGTGCGGAGCAGGAAGACCAATTGGTGTAGTGCTGAAAGAACAATTATCGAAACAACCGGATGCCATTAAAATCGAGTGTTACAGAATCATTGATAGTTTGAATGTTGGTGTAACAGTTAAGAATGTGGCACCAATGCTTGCTTCGTTGTTCCGCGAAAGTGTGCAGCCCTATATGATTTCTTGGATGAAGTATGACCCGGCAAAAGAATTTGCTGAATTTAAAATTCCATCGCTCGTAATTGAAGGCGACAGCGATGTGCAGGTTTCTGTTTTAGATGCAGAGACTTTAAAAAATGCAAATCCATCCACACAATATAAAATTGTGGCAGGTATGAATCATGTTTTAAAATCAGGATTTAAAAACAAAGACGAAAATATTGCATCGTACAGTAAGCCCGAAGTACCAATCAGCAGCGACTTTGTAAAAACTGTTACAGATTTTATTCTGGGATTGAAATAAATTTCGAAATAAAATATTTTAAATCCCAATTTAATCGCTGCAATTTCCCTCTCCTTAGGAGAGGGATTAAGGGTGAGGCTTTATTTCTTCAGCATTTTAAATGCCTGCGTCCATTGATTGCGTAGAAAACCAGGAAGGCACCACAACACAACAAGAGGTTCAATCGCTCTTGCTGATTCCACTTTGCCCATGTCTTCAGTTTCCCAATTGAAAGTGGTGAGAATTTCTGTTACACTTTGTTTTGCGGCTTCATTATTTCCGCAGATAAACATGGTTGGTTTCAATCCGCTGAAATCAGGGTTCACCATTAACGCATTGCCAACACAACTGAATGCTTTAACAAAATTTATTTCCGAAAAATTTTTTTGCAGTTGTTCCATCAGCGAATCATTTGGTCCGGTAAATAATTGAATCACTCCATTAACAGGAGGTAATTCTGCAATCGGATTGGTGGTGTCAATCACAGTTTTGCCATTCAGGTTTTGAATGCTTGATTGTTCAATCACTGTTTTTGCAACTGTTCCTTTTACTGCCAGCACAATAATTTCTCCGAACTGCGCTGTCTGTTCGAACGAACCTATTTTATATTTATTTCCATTTTGTTCATTGAAGTCTTTCAGCTTCGAAGCATCGCGTGTTCCCAACATTACTTCACAATCATTTTGCAAAAATCCTTTTGCCAATGCTTTGGCAACTGCACCCGAACCAAGTATTCCAATTTTCTTATTCAGCATAAAATTTATTTTTTGTTTTGAACTCTAACAGAATGTAGAAGGAATAGTTTCTAGCTGAAGAAATATTTGAAAGAAATTAAGCGGAGGAAGAATTAAACCCAACTTCCTTTTTCAAAAGCTCAACCGTATTAAAAACAATCGGACAGATTTTATAAAACTCCATCACACGCTTCCAATACAGTTTAATGCGCGCTTCATCTAAGTATGGAAAATCTTTACACGAGTGGGGTCGCGATTCGTAAATCGAACAGATATTATGATCCAAAAAAACACAAGGTCGTGCGGTCATATATTGAATCATCGTGCCTTTTTCCTGTGCTGTAAATTGATTTTTAAAATCTTCGTTACTCATGCTTTTTTTCGATGCGAGTATTGAAATTTCTTCTGCACTTAATCCCGGTTGCAGATGCCGGCAACAGTTTCCGCATTGTGTGCAATCAATATTTTTTTCGACTTCAGGAATAATTACATCTAGTGTAAAATCAATCTGCTTCGATGGAAGCGCATGAATAAAATTCCGGAATGATTGATTCTCGGCTGCCTTTTCGGTCACTAAAGCAGGAAGATTTTCGGGATGCATTTCCACTATTTTCATTGGGCGAAAAATAAAAAAATCAAATAAAAACCCAATGAGCAGGTAAGAATTTTTTAATTCATTTTTTAATCCCCGATTCAACTTCATTAATATTGAGGTATCAAAAAAAATATTCAAATGAAATCGAAGATTCACGAATTCCATCATAAAATAAATTTTACAATGAGTAAAACACTTTACACTTCAATCTTGCTCACCATAATATTGTTGGCAGGAGTCAATCAACAATCGAAAGCTTGCTACGCCAACTACACCCACTCCAATGCGTGTGCTGGTGATACAGTTTGGTTTTTTGCCCTTGACCTTTATGCGGTTCATAGTTGGGATTTTGGTGATAGCATCAGCGGAAATCCGAATACTGCATATGACGATACGGTATTTCATATATACACAACTCCCGGAACATACTATGTAACACACTTCGATAACATAGGCGCGGAGTGGGCATTCGAAACTCAAGTGATAACCATCAGCTCAACTTGTTTTCTCGCAGATTTTAATTCGCAATGTGGGGGCTCATTATATTTCAACTTCACCAATCAATCTATTGGAAATAATTTAACTTACCAATGGACTTTTGGTGAACCATCATCAGGTACAAATGATTCGAGCACGCTTTTAAATCCTAATCATACTTACTCAACTGCTGGTTCTTATGATGTTACATTAATTATTTCTGATGGAACGCAAACCGATACCACTTTACAAATAATTAATGTATCAGCCAATTGCATGTCTTTTTATATCAGTTACATGTTAAATCCATGTGCGAATGATACTACCCATTTTTATTATAATTTTTCAGGTGTAACAAGTGTGCTTTGGAATTTCGGTGATCCTACATCAGGCGCAGCAAATACTTCAATCGATTTTATTCCCTATCATATTTTTTCTGTACCCGGAGTTTATGTTGGTTCAGTAATCTATACTGATGGAATCACAACAGATACTCTTCCGGTAATTACAAATATTGTTGATTGTAATGTTTTTCCAGGCGATGCAAACCGCGATGGGCAAGTGACAGGTGAAGATATTTTAGCGCTTGCGCTTTACTACGGCGATACAGGAATTGCGCGTTCCGGTGCTTCATTGAATTTTACTCCGCAAGCATGTACTGATTGGGGATTAACGAACAGCACCTTTACTGGAAACATGTACCTGAATGATATGGTGAATCTGAAAAATGCAGATTGCAATGGTGATGGAGTTATTAATGATTTAGATGTGCAAGCCATAACACAAAACTTCGGAATGGTTTCGCATCCACACAACATTGAATCGCAAATGCAGATGGTGCCGAATCAAGCACCGATGTTAAAAGTGACTTTGTTAGATTCAACATTAAACCCTTGCGGAGATCAAGGAACAGCTATTTTATCCTTAGGTGAAGTTGGAGATACTGTTAAATCTATATATGGAATTTGTGTTCGAATTAAATACAATGATTTCCCTATTCTATCTAATTCCTTTACAGTTGATTTCAACAACTCATGGTTAGATACAATCGGATTACCAAATTTAATTTACAAATATTATAATGATGAGGTCAATCGGGTTTTAACAATAGTGGCTACAAGAAAAAATCATATAGCTATTGATGGAACTGGAGAAATAGCAATCATTCATTTTTATCTTGGATGTGCAGAAAAACTTGAACGATGGTTTGCCCCAGTTTCTCTTTCAATTTTATCCGATGCAAAAGTTCTTAATAACAGTGTCTATTATCCGAATGGAAATACGGGGTTTGTACAACATTTTATCAATGTAAATACTCAAGGAGATACCACTTCAATTGATGTTGGTGATGGCATCAACGAAATTTCAAACAACAACAATCTCACTCTCTATCCATCACCTGCAACCGACAAATTATTTATTTCTTCAAAAGAAAATATTCGCAATGCACAATTAAAAGTTTATGATGCAGCAGGAAAATTATTATTGGAAAATAAAATGACCGGAACGAACACATCAATTGATGTAACCAATATTGCAGATGGAATTTATTTGCTTGAAGTAAATGATGGAGTAAATGTTTACAGAAACAGGTTTTTAAAACAATAAAGCCCAAAGCCCCATCCCTAACCCTTCCCCTAAGGAGAAGGGGACAGACGCGCTGATTTGATTCGATTTTTTGAAAAATAATTTTACAAAAAATGAAACTGAATAAAATTTTTACTGCAATACTTTTTTGTATTGCCTCAATATCATTTTCGCAAAATGGATTTGCGCAGTTGAATGCTGCATTCACCGGACCCAATACTACTTGACTTGGAAATACGGTTTCCTTTATTGACCAAAGTACGGGTGGTGCGATTGCCTGGTTCTGGGATTTCCCCGGGGGCTCACCTGCATTTTCTACACAACAAAATCCGATTGTAAATTATTATGTACCGGGCTCATACAATGTTCAGTTAGTTGTTTATGATGGCACTGTTTACGATACTTCCTTAATGTTTAATTTCATTACTGTAGATGCTTTGCAAGTTGTTTGGACTTCGCAAAACCCAACATGTGGAATGAACAATGGAACAATTGCTTTGTCGGTAATTAGTGGTTTTCCTCCATATATTTTTAATTGGAGCAATGGATCAAATACACAAAATCAAACCGGTTTAAGTGCCGGAAGTTATGATTGTTTTGTCACCGATGGAATGGGATGTATGTTTCCGATTAATGTGGTGCTTTCTAATGCAACTTCTTTTTCATTGCTCGAATCGCACACTGATGCGGCATGTGCAAATGCAAACGGTGCAATTGATTTATCGCCGATGGGTGGCACTGCGCCATTCACCTTTCAATGGAACACAGGTGCAACTACTGAAGACCTCAACAACATTGTTGCAGGTATTTATAGTGTAACAGTTACAGATGCAAACTTGTGTGCAATTTCAGAAAGCATTTCGATTAACAATACCAACGGACCGGTAATTTATCCGTTCATTAACAATGAAATCTGCGGCGCCGGAAACGGAAGTATTTCGATTTATGCAGCAAACGGAACTGCTCCTTATACTTATTTGTGGAGCAATGGCGGAACTGATTCAACCATCAGTTCACTCAGTTGGGGCAATTATACCGTTACAGTTACCGATCAGCTTTTGTGTCAGGGTTTTGCAAACATTGCGGTGTACGATTCCAATCTCATTGCAGTTTCTCCAACTGTGCAGCCAATCAACTGCGGCACACATGGAAATATTTCAGTGAATGCAACCGGTGGTGTGTTGCCTTATACTTACTTGTGGAACACAGGTGAAACAACGGCTACACTGCAAAATGTTTCGCTCGGAAATTACACTGTTACAGTGAGTGATGCCGGCACTTGTGTTTTAGTTGTTCCGATTAATGCGCAATTTTATTTCTATACTTATATCACATCAGTGATTCCGAATTGTTCTTCAAATGGTTCTTTAACAGCCGGAGTATTTGGTGGCACACCACCATTTACTTACCTGTGGAGTAACGGCGATACGAATGCAACTGCAGCCAATCTTCAACCCGGTTCATATAGTGTAACAGTTACTGATTCTGCTGGATGCAGCACCACCGGTATTCAGTTTTACCAACCACCTGCAACAATATAATTGAAGGCAATGTGTTTAACGACCCCAATGCAAATTGCATTCAGGATTCAGGCGAGGTAGCTGTGCAGGGAATTGTGATTACGGCTTCGAATGGCTTTGCAAATTATTATGCTTACAGTGATGCAAATGGATATTATCAGATCCCGATCAGCACAACAGGTAATTTTAATCTTTCAGCATCCAGTTATAATCTTATTTGCGGTAATTTATTTTCATGTACTGCAACCTCCAATGTTTTTTTTGGATCAGTTGGCGATACTTCCTTTAACAATAATTTTGGATTTGTTACAACAGCTGCAAATTTCGATTTGCTCATGCACCCGGGCTGGCACACAGCCAATCCCGGATTTGATAAAGAGTACTGGTTACTTTATTACAACGATGCACCAATTGCATTTACTGATACAGCCACAGTTGTTTTTCATTACGATGCAAATCTGGTTTACTTCGATAGCATTGCGCCATACCCTGTTCATGATGCAGTAGCTCACTCACTCACCTGGCAGGTTTATCCTGTTCCGAATCCGGGTTGGAACTGGAATGATCGGCTGCATGCGTTCTTTCATGTGCCTGCTTCGTTGCCTGTTGGATATTTACTGCAAAGTGATTTTGATATTTCTCCATTGAGTGGTGATTGTAACAATGCAAATAATCATCTCCATTATTCTGAATCTGTAACCGGCTCATTGGATCCGAATGAAAAAGAAGTTTCTCCTGCCGGAAATATAACGGGTGCAGATTCCGTTCTCACTTACACCATTCATTTTCAAAATACCGGAACTGATACAACGCATTTTGTAATTGTGAAAGACACTCTCTCACAATATCTGGATCCGACTACAGTTCAGAATCTTGCATCAAGTGATCCGTATTCCGACTTTAATATTTCAGGAACCGGCGTGCTCACATGGGTTTTCAATCCATTGTTCTTACCGGATAGTGCAACCAATGAAGCAGCAAGCAAAGCATTTGTTTCGTTCAGTGTGGAAACAAATGGAAACCTGCCGATCGGAACACAGATTGAAAATGTGGCTTCCATTTATTTCGATTACAATTCGTCGGTAGAAACAAATACAGTTTCAAATTCCATTATCAATGGAGTGAATAATATTTCTGATAAAAATGTTTCTGTTACAGTTTATCCGAATCCGTTTTCATCGTCCACTTCTATTGCAGTGAATGGTGTGAATGGAAAATATGATTTCACACTCAATAATGTTTTAGGAATGAAAATGAAGGAATTGAAAAATGTAAATACCCAACAATTCATTTTAAAACGGACCGATTTACCAGCGGGAATTTATTTCTTCAGCATTTCTATCGAAGGAAAAAATGTGGCGAATGGAAAAATTGTGATTGAGTAAATTAAAATCTTTAATACTTAAATTTCAATGGGTTGCTTCTTAATTGATGCAACCCATTTTATTTTTTCAATTCCACTTCCTACAAATTACATTCGCTTTTCCAAATTCACTCAATGAAAAAAATACTCTTTACCATTTTCTTTTTATCTGCTCTTATATCGCAAGCACAAGTTCCCTACTCAGCCATTCCATTAAAAGGAGATGAACCTGAATGGGTGCAATTACTTTTCCAACCCAATCCGGATCCTGGAATTGTTTCAGAAAAATTTAAAGACTATTTCAAAACGCATCCATTCGAAAAAAATTATTACACACAATTTTATAAGCATTGGATGATGTTGCATTCAAGAGATAACAATGGTTCGTTGTTCGGTTTGCCATTGGATGATGCAAAATTTAATGAGACCAATTATTTAGCTCGTTGTAAAAACAGTTCGCTTGAAAAATCAGCCAACTGGCAGTGCGTTGGTCCGTTTGATTTTGATAAAGAAGCAGCCGGAAAAAGTTATGCTGCCGGAGCAGCTCATGTTTACACCACCGAGCAATCCATTTCGAACACCGATATTTTATATGCAGGTACTGCAAATGCAGGAGTTTGGAAAAGTATTGATAAAGGAAACACCTGGGTAAATCTTACAAAAGATATGATGCTTGGAACTGTGCTTTCATTGGAGATTGATAAAAACAATCCCGACATTGTATATTTTGGTGGTGCAGGAAAAGTTTATAAAACCATAGATGGTGGTAATTCATGGAACATTACTGGTGATGCAGCATTTAATTCTGCATCAAAAACTATCAGAGACATAGTGCAATCTACTGTGAATGCCTACGAACTTTGGATGGCTTCGGATCAGGGATTTTATCATACTACAGATGGTGGCGTTAATTGGATAATGCAATATTCAGGTGTGTGGAAGGAAATTGAAATTCATCCCACCAATGCGCTAATCATGTATGCAATAAAACAACCTGGAGTAAAAACTGAATTCTATAAATCATACGATGGTGGTCAAACATTCATAAATATTATTAATGGATATCCATCTGCAGTGTCACCGGATGAACAAAAACGAACTGAAATTGCAGTATCTCCTGCTGCGCCAAATATTGTTTATGCTTTTGCAACAGGAGTTTCAGACGGAGGTTCAGGTTTGTATGGAATTTATGTTAGTCACGATGCAGGAGAAAGTTGGTCATTTCAATGTTGCGGTGTTGGTCCTGGTGGCTTGCCTGATACAAGCACAAATAAAAATTTATGCGGTTGGGATGACCATGGTGGTGATGATGGCGGACAATATTATTACGATTTAGCATTGGAAGTTTCTCCGTTCGATTCAAATGAAGTGCATGTGGGGGCAGTAAATCATTGGGTAAGTTATGATGGTGGTACGAATTGGTTTTGCCCGTCAAAGTGGAGTCATTCTGATAAAGTAAATTATGTACATGCCGATATTCACGACATACACTTTTACGGGAATGATTGGTGGATCAGTTGCGATGGCGGAATTTTTTATTCGCAATCCCAAGGCGATACTTTCAATCGCAAACAATTCGGAATTGCAGGAACCGATTTCTGGGGATTCGGCATGGGTGAATGGGAAGGTGAAGAAGTTATGGTTGGCGGTACTTATCACAACGGAACTCTGTTGCGCGATTTTAATACTTATACAAATGGCTGGCTCAGCACAATGGGTGGAGATAATGTTTTAGGTGGTGTGAATTACGGCGACTCACGAATTATTTTTTCCGATTACGGCCGGCATAAAATTCCAGGTGATCGCACAATTGATTTATTGAATCTTGGCACTGCTATGATTCCGAATAATTCCTACTATGTAGGTGAAGCAAGTGAATTTGAATTTCATCCTAATTTATTTAATACAATTTATATTGGCAAAGATTCAGGCATCTGGAAATCTGATGATCAGGGTGCAACTTATTCGTTGCTGCACAATTTCGGGAGTGGATTAATCACTTACATTGAAGTTGCTCCAACCAATCCATCCGTAATTTATGCTTGTTACTACCTGAGTTATTATGGTACAAAAAAACTATTCAGGTCAACTGATGCAGGTCAATCTTGGATTGATATAACTCCGCCCGCTTCGTTGTTTAATAATGCCTCTGCAGGAATTCCATTTGACATTGCTGTAAGCAGTACCAATGAAAATGAATTATGGCTGGTGCGTATTCCACAAAGTTCACAACTAAGTAATATCAACGGATACAAAGTTTTTAAAACCATTGATGGTGGTAGCAACTGGATAAACATTACCACAGCAATGCTCGATGGCGAATACATTACCTGCATTGAACACCAAAGCGGAACTGATGGCGGAGTTTACATCGGAACAAGAAGAGCAGTTTACTATCGTAATAACACAATGGCTGATTGGGAATTATACAACAGTGGTTTACCCGTGAGTATTGGAAGCACGCAGGTTTTAATCAATTACAAATCAGGAAAAGTGGTTAATGCCACTGACCGCAGTGTTTGGGAGTCTCCTGTTTACGAACCATCAACTCCGAAGGCAACAATTTCAGTTGATAAAAATGTAATTCATTGCACACGCGACACCATTTATTTTCATGATCATTCAAATTTGTTAGCGCCAAGTACAACTAACTGGAGTTTCCCGGGTGGAAATCCTTCTTCATCCAATCTTCGTAATCCAAAAGTTGTTTATTCTAATCCTGGTACCTATTCAGTTGAGTTAACAGTCGGCAATGGTTTCGGTATTTCTACCCAAACACTGAATAATTTTATTACAGTTTACAATGAATGTTTTGCTGATACTATTCCAGGAAATTGTTTATCTCTCAACGGTACAAGTGGTGATGCAATCGGTCCGAATCTGAATCTGAATTCAAATCATGTCTCAATCAGTGCATGGATAAAACCAAACGGCACGCAAGGAGATTGGAGTGGAATTGTTTTTTGCCGCGGTGGAAATACCACTTCAGGAATCAGTATGAAAGATAACAATGAAATTAGGATGCACTGGAATGGAACTGAATGGGGTTGGTCTTCTGGTTTGTTTGCACCTGTCGATGAATGGTCTCATGTGGCATTGGTAGTTACACCTGATTCTGCCACACTTTATGTAAATGGAATTCCATCGAGTAATATTCATTCTTTTCCAACAGAAGAATTTGATTGCCCGATCAGTATTGGCTTGGATAATTGTTGCGACAGATATTTCAAAGGCTTGATTGATGAGATGTGCGTATACAATCGTTCCCTTTCAAAAAATGAAATTCGTGACTTAATGCACCTCACAAAAAACCCATTGAGCGATTCATCGTTGGTTCGATATTATCAGTTTGATGAAAGCAGCGGACCTATACTCGATAAAGTTGGAGTAGGTCATGCAAACCTGAATGGCGGAGCATCGCGTGTAACATCATCAGGACCCTTTGGTGGTGGAATCAGTTTCCGGAAAAATATTTTAACAGCAGGCAATCATGTTTTCACTAATACAGGCTTCTCTTGTTCATGGTCAAATGGAACAACACTTCCGCACGGCGATGTTGTTATTTCAAGAATTAACTTACTTCCAGATCAAACACCTGCGCAAAATTGGAATGCAAGAAGTTATTGGATCATGGATAACTATGGAACGAATGAATTTTATGATTTACCAAATCAACTATCATTCGACAAAATCGGAACAGTGAGTGCAACCGATCAGCAAAATCCTAATCGTTTTAAAATTTGTCTGCGTGGTCACAATGCTGATGGAAACACATGGGGAACACCAAACGACAGTGCGAATCTATGCACTTCCGGCACTGATGGTTCAGCACAATTCGGGAATGTAAGTTCGTTTGTTTCTTCGTCGCAGTTTGATATTATCAATTCATCAATTGTGGTAATCGGAACACAGGAAATTCTTTCTGAGAATTATGAAATGAATGCATCCGTTTATCCTTCTCCGATTTCAAACACAGATAAACTTTTTGTAAAAACAATTTGCATTGGCGAGTGCCGTATCGAATTATTTTCTTCCATCGGACAAAAAATAACCGAACAGAAATTTTCAAAAGAAACTTCGCTTTCCTTAAAAGATTTACCCGCCGGAATTTATCATTACACTTTTCATTCTTCCGATTACGAACAGAATGGTGAGGTGGTGATACAGTAAAAGATTTTTCTCTTAAAAAAAGATGGCAACCATTAAAGGGATGCCATCTTTTTTTATTCCATTTTTTGAAATCAATTTATTTAATCCCCAACAACTCAACTTCAAAAATCAATGTGCTGTTCGGGCCAATGTGCGACCCTGCTTGTTGTTCGCCATAAGCAAGATTCGGTGGAAGAAATAATTTCCACTTGCTTCCGACCGGCATTAATTGCAAGGCTTCAGTCCATCCGCTGATCACTCTGTTCAATGGAAAACTTGCTGACTGACCGCGTTGAACCGAACTATCGAATACTGTTCCGTTAATCAGCGAACCATGATAATGACAGGTTACTGTATCCGTTGCTCTTGGTTTTTGTCCGTCGCCGGTTACCATGATTTCATATTGCAAACCGCTTTCAAGAGTTACTACTCCCGGTTTTAATTTATTCTGTTCTAAAAATTCCATTCCTTCTTTCAGATTTTTTTCTGCTTTATCTGATTTGATTTGAAATAATTTGTCGGTGATTCCCATTTTTTAATTTTTTAAAAGATTGATGATTGATTCATTTTCTGAAATGCAAACTTACTGAACTTACTTACTAAGCAACAAAAATTAAAGGCCAGTTATTAATTATCTTTGTATCGTTGGGAAATTTTCTGAAGTATGATTTCAACTAATCAGAAAAACTGAAGAACAAAAATTCATAAATGCTTAAAGACTCTTTCGGTCGCATACACGATTACCTGCGCATTTCGCTGACTGATAAATGCAATTTGCGTTGTGTTTACTGTCATCCGACAAATGCATTACATGGTCATCATGATTATGCAAAGAACATGTCGGCTGCGGAGATAGAGAAAATCGTTTCCGTTTTTGTGGGTGAAGGAGTGAATAAAATTCGCCTCACAGGTGGCGAACCATTAATCAGAAAAGATGCGAAAGAAATTATTGAGCGATTATCAAATTATCCTGTCAAACTTACCATCACCACCAACGGAGTTTTTGTTCATGATTTTATTGACACATTCAGGCAAGCGAAATTAAAGTCGGTGAATGTGAGTCTGGATTCACTGAACAAAGAGAAAAATTTCATACTCAACAAGCGTGATGAATTCGACAGTGTAAAACGCAACATTGATTTATTACTGGAAAATGATTTTCATGTAAAAGTGAATGTGGTGGTGATGAATGGGGTGAATTCAGATGAAGTAAATAACTTTATAGAATGGACAAAAGATTTTCCGTTGCACATCCGCTTCATTGAGTTCATGCCGTTTCCCGGAAATAAATGGGACCACGAAAAAGTTTTTACTCACCAGCAAATACTGAAAACTGTTTCTGAAAAATATCCGGTCGAAAAATTATCGGATGATGCGCACGATACAGCAAAAAAATATTTCGTTCCGAATCACAAAGGAACCTTCGCAGTTATCAGCACCATGAGCGAACCGTTTTGTAGCGGATGCAACCGCATGCGAATTACTACAGATGGTAAAATGCGCAATTGTTTATTCTCAAAAACCGAAACCGATTTACTTACCGCGCTTCGGGCGGGGAATGATATTGTTGCATTAATTCGCGAATGTCTTTACGGTAAACATTACATGCTCGGTGGAAATCATGATGAACATTGGGGCGAAGAAGAAACAGCTTCACACAGAAGAAGCATGCTCGGAATCGGCGGATAAAATTTTTATTATTTTCATGCTCCGATGGTCACAGTTATAGAAGCAAGGAACGCAGTAATCAATACTGTTCAGCAAGGAAAAAAAGAAATTTTATCATTATCAAAATCATCCGGATGCATTTTAGCTGATGATATAATTTCTCCGATTGATTCGCCGTCGTTTGATAATTCAGCAATGGATGGATATGCTTTTCGTTACGATGATTTTATCAATCAACTTGAAATAAAAATCATTGGTGAATCAGCTGCCGGAAAAAGTTTTTCAAAAAAAATTAACCAGGGTGAAGCTATTCGAATTTTTACTGGAGCCGAAATTCCGGTTGGTGCAGATACAGTTGTGATGCAGGAAAAAATTTCAATCGTGAATGAAAGATTAATTATTCAGGACGATAAAATTTTTGTTGGCGCAAACATCCGGCGAAAAGGTTCGCAGATAAAAAAGAAAGAATGCGCATTGAAGAAAGGAACTCAGCTTAACTCCGGCTCAATTGGATTTCTTGCTTCAATAGGAATTTCAAAAGTCAAAGTGTTTTCAAAATCAAAAGTTGCAATCATTGTAACCGGAAACGAATTGCAACCACCCGGTACAAAACTGAAACCCGGAAATATTTATGAATCAAATTCAGTTGCATTGCAAACAGCATTGCAATCTGACGGAATAAATTTTATAAAAACATTTATTGTTAAGGATAATAAAAAATCCATTCGTTCAGTTTTTAAAAAGTCGATGAAACAATTTGATTTTATTTTATTCACCGGTGGAATTTCCGTGGGCGATTATGATTTTGTCGGGAGAATAATGGAAGAAGAAAAAGTGAAAACCATTTTTTACAAAGTGAAACAAAAGCCAGGTAAGCCATTGTACTTCGGAACAAAAAACAAAAATTACATTTTCGGTTTACCCGGCAACCCTGCATCAGTGCTCACTTGTTTTTATGAATATGTAATTCCGGCATTACGAAAATTCAAGGGATTTGAAAATCCATTTCTGAAATCCATTTCAGTTTCGTTGACTAAAACAATCAATAAAAAAACTGGTTTAACACATTTCATGAAAGCCGCAACAGATTATAAAACAGCAACACCTTTGGAAGGACAGGAATCATTCATCATGAAATCATTTTCCGATTCCAATTGCTTTATTGTTGTTCCGGAAGAAGTGGAAACCATCAATGAAGGCGAATCAGTTGAAATACATTTATTGCCTTAATTAAATTTCAATAATGAATCCTGAAATCACCACCGGAATTTTTCTCTTACTTCTTTTTTCAGTTGCATTTCTGTATTCCAGTGTTGGTCATGGGGGTGCAAGTGGTTATCTGGCACTGATGGGAATTTATCATTTCACACCCGATGTGATGAAGCCATCTGCTTTGATGCTGAATATTGTTGTTTCGCTCATTGCATTCATTCAATACTCACGAACCACTTCAGTCAATAAAAAATTAGTGTTGTTGCTGATTATCGGTTCAGTGCCCGCTGCATTTATCGGAGCAGGAATTAAGCTTGATGTATTGATTTATAAAAAAGTATTGGGTGTGTTGTTGTTGTTTCCCATTCTTCGGTTGCTTGGATTTTTCGGGAAGGAAGTTTCTGTTTTAAAAAATCCAAATCCATATCTCGCTGTTGCAATTGGAATTACAATTGGATTTATTTCAGGGGTAATAGGTATCGGTGGTGGAATTTTACTCAGTCCTATTTTACTTTTTTTAGGTTGGGCTTACATCAAACAAACTGCGGTGATTTCATCGCTGTTTATTTTTCTGAATTCAATTTCAGGGATGATTGGTTTGGTTTCGAAAGGTATTTCAATTGACACAACCATTTATTTATGGATTGCCATTGCAGTGGCAGGTGGATTGGCTGGTTCTTATTATGGGGCGAGAAAATTTAATTCAACAGTTTTGAAAAAAGTGCTGGCATTAGTGTTGGTCATTGCATCATTCAAATTAATTGCCGGTTGATTTTATTGAAATCATGAAAAATAATTCACCTTCAGTCAATGGATACATTCTCGCAGGAGGAAAAAGTTCGCGCATGGGTGAAGACAAAGGTTTGATTCTCTTCAATGAAAAACCAATGATTACGAATGTGATTGAACAATTAAAACCAGCAGTTCAAAAAATCATCATCGTATCAAACAACAAAGCCTACGAACAATTTGGATTGGAAGTCATCAGCGATTTAATAACCGACATCGGACCAGCAGGCGGAATTCTCACAGCACTTTCTCATTCGGATGCCAACTATAATTTTATTTGCAGTTGCGATATGCCATTTATAAAAACAGAAGCAATAAATTTTCTGATTGAACATTCGTTTGATTTTGATATTACAGTTGCTGTTCATCAAGAAAAAATTCAACCGTTGTTCGGAATGTATTCTATAAGTTGTTTGCCTGAATGGAAAAATCAAATTCAAAAAAATAATTTCAAATTGCAGGAACTGATAAGTCATTTCAATTTGCAGAAATTAGAAATGAAAACAATGAACTCGTTCGATGAAGCTATTTTTACCAATGTAAATTCGAAATCTGAGCTGCAACAAATTCAGCAAAAAGGAAAATGAAAATAAAAATTCTAGCATTCGGAATCATTGCTGATATCACCAGTAAATCAGAATGGACAATGGAAAATATTCAATACTCCGACGAATTGAAAAAGCACTTGGAGAATTTATATCCACGATTAAAAAGCACGAAGTATGCAATAGCAGTTAACCTGTTAATCACTTCCGGAAATTTCGAATTAACAGATGGAGCAACGGTAGCTTTGATGCCGCCTTTTTCTGGAGGGTAACTTTGTCAAACAACAAAAGAGAATGTCAGATAAAAAAAGAAAGAATGTATTTAAGGAAGGAGCAATCTCCTCTTCCTTCATCGCGGAAGCAATCGCTAAACACAGCACTAAAAAAGATATCGGTGCGCACAGCATTTTTCTCGGGCAGGTTCGTAATGATGTCATCAACGACAAAGAAGTAAAAGCCATTGACTACACCGCTTACAATGAAATGGCGGAAGAAAAATTTCATGAGATTCGCGAAACAGCTTTCGAAAAATATTCGCTGACCTGCATGCACATTTATCACAGCCTCGGCAGAGTAAATTCGGGAGAAATAAGTTTATTTGTTTTCACTTCTTCCAAGCACCGCAAAGACGCAATGGAGGCATGCACTTACATTGTTAATCGCATAAAAGAAGAAGCACCTGTTTGGGGAAAAGAAATTTTTGAAGATGAAAGTTACATTTGGAAGCAAAACACACTTTAACACTAAATCATAAAATCAGAAAATAATAATGCTATCAGACTTAGACATTGCACAAGCGGCGAAAATCACACACATCAAAGAAATTGCAGCCAAAATAAATATTCATGCCGACGACCTTGAATATTACGGCAAATACAAATCGAAACTCCCACTGAAATTAATTGACGAGCAAAAGATAAAATCGAGCAAACTCATTCTGGTTTCTGCCATCAATCCGACTCCGGCAGGTGAAGGAAAAACAACAGTATCTATCGGGTTGAATGAAGGATTAAACAAACTCGGAAAAAAATCAATCGTGGTTTTACGCGAGCCATCGCTCGGACCTGTGTTTGGTATAAAGGGTGGCGCCGCCGGTGGCGGTTACTCGCAGGTGATTCCGATGGAAGATATCAATCTGCATTTCACAGGAGATTTCGGTGCAATAGAAAAAGCTAATAATTTATTAGCCGCACTCATTGATAATAACCTGCAGAACAAACAAAATAATTTAGGCATCGACCCGCGCACCATCAAGTGGAAGCGTGTGATGGACATGAATGATCGTTCGCTTCGCCAGATAATTGTTGGAATCGGTGGTGTAAGCAATGGAATTCCTCGAGAAGATGGATTCAACATTACTCCAGCATCTGAAGTAATGGCGATCCTCTGCATGTCGAAAGACATTGATGATTTGAAAATGCGACTTGGAAATATTTTCGTTGGATTCACTTTCGATAAGAAGCCAATTTTCGCCCGCGATTTAAAAGCTCAAGGTGCAATGGCCATTCTGTTGAAGGAAGCTATCAAACCTAATCTCGTTCAAACTTTGGAAGGCAATCCTGCCATTCTTCATGGTGGACCGTTTGCAAACATTGCACAGGGAACCAATACCATCCTCGCTACAAAAATGGGATTGTCGTTAGGTGATTATGTGGTAACCGAAGCTGGTTTCGGTGCCGACCTTGGTGCTGAAAAATTCATGAACATCAAATGCGGTTATGCAGGTTTGGCTCCTCATGCAATTGTGTTGGTGGCAACCATCCGCGCACTGCGTCATCACGGTGGAGCAAAAAAAGAAGAGTACAATACGCCGAGCATGGACCGCGTGATAAAAGGTTTTCAGAACCTTGAAAAGCACATTGAGAATTGTAAAAAATTCGGAATCACCCCGGTTGTTGCCATTAATAATTTTCCAACTGATTCACCGGAAGAAATTGAATTCGTTCAAACGCATTGTGCGAAGATGAATGTGAAGGCTGTAGTGTCATATGGCTTTGCAAAAGGTGGCGATGGAACTAAAGAGTTGGCTCAAGCTGTTCTCGATGTTATTGAAAGCGGTTCAAATAAATTCAAACCATTGTACGATTGGAACCTGAGTGTGGAAGATAAAATCAATCGCATTGCAACCGAAATTTACGGAGCCGATGGTGTTGAATATTCTTCGAAGGCACGCACACAATTGAAAATGATAAAAGATTTAGGCTACGATAAATTACCAATCTGCATGGCAAAAACACAGAAGTCATTGTCCGATAAAGAAACAGTTGTTGGTCGCCCGAAAGGATTTACCATTAATGTGCGCGAGTTTGAATTCGCAGCAGGTGCCGGATTCATCATTCCAATTTTAGGTGACATGATGCGCATGCCCGGCTTACCTGTTGTTCCCGCATCCGAGCACATGGACATCGACAACAATGGAAAAATTACAGGACTGAGTTAAATAAGAATTCTATTAAGAAAATAATTAAAGAATAAATTTTTCACGACTATTCCCCTCTCCTTAGGAGAGGGGTTAGGGATGAGGCTTTCAAATGAACATTGAACAATACAACGGACTGTTTTTTAACGAAGGGAAATTTTCTCAGGTCGAAGATATTCTCGCAGTTGAAGTCGCATTGAGTATTGCTGTCAATGAAGTTCCGTTCACTGTTACCATGCAAACTCCCGGTAACGAAATGGAACTGGTTCGCGGACTATTATTCTCCGAAAAAATATTTCAGAGTTTAACCGAACATCCCACAATAGATATTCTTGAAAAGAATGAAGAAGGTTTTATCAGTGTCGTGAATGTTAAAATTCCACCGGAACTTATTCTAAAAGATTTCGCCGGAACACGAAATGTAATCTCCGCATCTTCATGTGGTGTGTGTGGCAAAACTGAATTGGATGAGTTGGGAACCGACAGAGTTTTAAATTCAGATATCCTCAATCCGGCAATGGTAAAAATGATGTTTGAAAAAGTCAGCGCACAACAAAAAACTTTTCAGCAATCAGGAGGCACACACGCCGCCGGAGCATTCACCATTGATGGAGAACTGCTTGCCGTGATGGAAGACATTGGTCGCCACAACGCAGTTGATAAAGTGATTGGATACCTCGTGAATAATAACATGCTCGAAAAAGCAAAACTCATCACCGTCAGTGGTCGCGTGTCATACGAAATTGTTAGCAAGGCCAAATCAGCGGGCATTCCTTTTCTCGCTTCTGTTTCTGCGCCATCCTCACTCGCTGTTGATTCTGCAGAAGCCGCAGGAATTTCCCTCATGGCTTTCTGCCGCAATAATAAATTTACTGTTTACTCAAATCCTGCACAGGTGGCAAACGATAAACCCGAAATAACCACCGGACAGATTCAACGATAGATAAATACAATGTCAAAAAATTTAAGTGACTTATCAGGAAGGAAAGGATTATCAAAAAATCTTTTCGAAGAATATGGAAACCTTGCAACTGCAACCGGAACACCTGATGCCGCTGCACTGGAAAAACTCCGCGAAGAATTTCTCGTTGGAAAATCATCTGTGTATGGTGCCATATCATTTTATGATTTTCTGAAACCCGAAAACAAAGGCAAGAAAGTTTACATCTGTAATGGCAGCTCTTGCATGACCGCCGGAACACAGGATGAGTTGCATTCAAAAATCAGCGCACACTATTCAGCCGACGAGATTGGCGAAATGTGCTGCCTCGGTCGCTGTCACGAAAATGCATCGTTCCACATCAATGGGAAAAATTTTTCAGGAAATGATATTGATGACATTGAAAAAATAAAGTCCGGTAATGTGGGTACTAAAGAAAAATACAATGTCGGTTCCATCGGCACACCCATACTTACCTGCGGATACGGCAGCATAAAAGATTTCTATAAAATATTTACCGACTGCTTAACAAAAACTCCCGAAGCGCTTCTCGCTGAATTGAAAGATTCCGGATTGCGTGGTCGTGGTGGTGCAGGTTTTTCAATGGCATTCAAATTAGAATCGTGCCGCAATGTGGTAGGTGATACAAAATTTATTGTCTGTAATGCCGATGAAGGCGACCCCGGTGCCTACTCAGACCGCTACATCATGGAACAGCGCCCGCACACCATGCTCATGGGAATGATGATTGCGGGCTACATCACCGGCGCACAACACGGAGTGGTTTATATCCGCGGCGAATATCCCGAGTCGGTTGATATCGTGACCGAAGAAATTTCGAAACTGCAAAATGAAAATCTGCTTGGAGAAAACATTAACGGCAGCAGTTTCACCTTCAACTTCAAAGTAATTAAAGCGCAGGGCGCTTACATCTGCGGCGAAGAAACCGCATTGCTTTCTTCCATTGAAGGGCAGCGGCCTGAAGTGCGGGTGCGGCCACCGTATCCCACTCAGCAGGGATTATTTAATAAACCCACTGTGGTGAATAATGTAGAGACACTCGCCAATCTTCCCTTCATCATGCAGCACGGCGGAAAAGCTTTTGCCGCCATCGGCACCGCAAAATCATCAGGCACCAAACTCATTTCGCTCGATGGATATTTTAACCGCCCCGGCATTTATGAAGTGGA
>BJGQ01000010.1:0-9442 GCA_014190575.1 Bacteroidota bacterium
GAAGAAAAATTCAAACCGAGTATTACACAACAAAAATTGGTAGATGAAGGAAAACTCGGTAAAAAATCCGGCGAAGGATTTTATAAATACAACAAGTAGCAGTACTTACATTTGAAGCGATGTCTTTTTCGTTTCGCGATTCAACAAATTTTATTTCAAAACTTACACCTCGCCGTGCATTGAATGCCGGTAAAGTGCTGAGCAGTTATTTTTATTCGCGAGCAACTGGCAAGGCATCGTTATGGGGTTCACCAATCAGCATTTCATTTGAGCCAACTACGAGTTGCAATCTTCGCTGCCCGGAATGCCCCAGTGGTTTGCGTTCGTTCACACGAGATACCGGAATGTTGCAGGAAGATTTTTTCAAGCAGGTGATTGATGAAATGCATCAGCACCTGATGTACCTGATATTTTATTTTCAAGGTGAACCATACCTGAATACAAAATTTTTAGAGATGGTGAAACACGCATCATCAAAAAAAATTTATACCGCAACATCCACCAATGCACATTACCTGAATGATGAAGCCGCAAAAAAAACCATTGAGTCAGGATTAGACAGATTGATAATTTCCATTGACGGAACTACCCAGGAAACTTATGAGAACTACAGAGTAGGCGGACAACTTTCTAAAGTTATTGAAGGCACAAAAAATATTGTGAAGTGGCGCAAGCAATTAAAAAGCAAAACTCCGTTGATTGTTTTTCAGTTCTTGGTTGTAAAACCGAACGAACATCAGGTGGAAGAAGTAAAAAAACTCGGGAAGGAATTAGGTGTTGATAATGTGTGGTTTAAAACCGCGCAGGTTTATGATTATGAAAACGGAAACGAATTAATACCAACAATAGAAAAATTTTCACGCTACAAAAAAAATTCGTCAGGCAAGTGGAGCATCAAAAATAAATTGCTCAATCACTGCTGGAAAATGTGGCACTCGTGCGTGGTGACCTGGGATGGCTGGGTGGTGCCGTGTTGTTTTGATAAAGATGCTCAACACAAACTCGGCTCACTGAAGCGACAAAGCTTTAAAGACTTGTGGCGAAACGAATCGTATCAGAATTTCCGCACATCACTTTTAAAAGCAAGAAGTGAAATTGATATCTGCACTAACTGCACGGAAGGAACGAAGGTGTGGAGCGAGTAACTAAAATTAAAAATTAAAGAGTAAAAATTAAAAACTGCTTGCAACTAAGTTTTTAGCAGAATAATAAAATTCTTCAAATAATATTTTGAGTTCCGATTTAATTTCTTTCAACGAACACTGCAGTACCATACGCCAGCACTTCTGTTACACCATCAGTAATTTCATTTGCATCATACCGAAATCCGATAATCGCGTTGGCGCCCATCTGCAATGCTTTATTAATCATTTCATTTTTCGCATCCAATCGTGTGCGTTCACATAATTCAGAATAGAGTGTAATATTTCCGCCAAGCAATTGCTGAAAACTTGCACCAATGTTTCCGAAAATACTTCGTGAGCGAACCATAATTCCCTGTGCAATTCCAAGATTGCGAACGATTCGGTATCCCTGTATTTCAGTTCCTGTTGTGATGTTTGCGAGTTCTAACATTTTTTATGCTTTATTTTTTCAAAAATATATTTTTCAAGGGAATAAAAAATTAAAGGACAACATTCGTTGTCCTTTATATTCAGTTCTTAATTAAACAGTCATTATTTCCTTCTCTTTTGTTTCCATGTGCTTCTCTATTATAGTAGAATATTTATCAGTCAAAGCCTGCACTTTTGCTTCGCCGTCTTTAATAGCATCCTCAGGCACATGTTCCTTTGCTAATTTGCGAATGTGTTCGTTTGAGTCGCGGCGAATATTGCGAATGCTCACACGCGCAGCTTCAGCCATCACATGGGCCTTCTTCACATATTCTTTGCGGCGCTCTTCAGTTGGTGGCGGCATAAAAAGTTTAATGGTGTTTCCGTCGTTGTGCGGATTGATGCCAAGGTTAGCGGCTTGAATGGCTTTGTCAATCAACTCAAGGTTTTTCTTTTCCCATGGTTGAATATTCAGTGTGCGAGTATCAGCAACTGCAACATTAGCTACCTGATTAATCGGAGTTTGAGTTCCGTAATAATCTATGGTTATGCCATCTACGATGTTCGGAGTAATTTTTCCTGCGCGTACTTTTAAAAGTTCAACTTCGAGGTGCTGTACAATTTTATCCATGTGACCTCGGCAATCGTTCAGTAAACTATCAATCGTCATAAATTATTTTTTTAAGGTGCTCAAAATTAAAATTCATTGTTAAACAAGAGAATGAAATTTGTTAGGTTAGTTTTAATATAAGATTTTACCGTCTTTTTTCTGAAATTGTTTTTGCTTGATTTTTATTTCAGAATAGTCTTAATTTTAAATTTATTTATGATTAAATAAAAGATTCATATTTAACATTTATCCAAGAACTTCTTTACAGTCAATCCTAATATATTGTTTGATTCTTTCAGTTGCAGTCCTGTGTAATTTTCAATTTTCCCCAATGCTTTTTCTAGCGTAAATGAAGTTTGAGAAGCAGAATAAAAGATATTCTTTTTATCAAAATATTCACCAAGATATTCTTGTTCTGTTTGTCCTGGAGTAGGAATAAGTACCGCCTTTTTCCCTGTAGCCGCTAAATCCATAATGGTGCTGTAACCGCTGCGACTCACCACATATTTTGATTGAATCATTGCTCTGTTCAGTTCATCAGCATTCAAATGTGAAACTGATTTGATGTGCGAAGGTGTTTTTAGTTCCGTTTCATTTCCCGGAGTTCCGCGTACGATTAAAGTTTGCAGATTTATATCGCGCAACTGATGTAATAGTTTTTCTTCAAGCACAGTGCGTTGCGGTTCAGGTCCGGAAAGAATCACGAGTAAATCATTTTTCATTTCCAATTCTTCCAGCTTTTTAAACCGCGAAAGCGGACCAATAAAAGTTGTTTGTAGCGGCATTAAATATTTATGCGAAAGAATTCCTGAAAGATTTTCTGTGCCCTCATAATCCGGAACCCAGCAAAAGTCATATTTATTCATGATGCGATAGTTCAGTTTGTAAATAAATTTTTCCGCCCACTTAAAAACCGGCGGCATAATTATGCCCACCTGGTGAGTCATAAAAACACAAGGCACATCATTATTAAATAATCCAAATCGGTTATCGGAAATCACTCCGTTTAATTTTAAATCTTTAACCAACTGTTTCAGCTTTTTGTGTTCAGCAAAACCCGAATTAATCAGTTTCGGTATCTGCGGAATAATTGCCAGTGCAAAGGAACCGGACCGTCGATAAGTGATTCCATAACCATTAATTATACAACTTTCCATTTCAGGAAATTCCTGCTGCAGAATTTTCAGCGGCTTGCCGTTGCTGCCAATAATTACTTCGGCATTTTGTTTTTGTAATTCACGAATTAAGGGTATGCATCGTGTGGCATGACCCAATCCCCAGTCCAACGGCGCAACCAATATTCGTTTTCTATTCATCAATTATTTATCGGAGTGCAAATAAGAAAAAACAAATTTCATCGTTTAAAAATAATTGCTGCTATTTAACGGCGATTGTTCAAATTTACATTCATAATAAATTCATACAGGATGTTTCGGTACAAAAAAACCTTTTTCCGCATTAGTCTTCTTTTCGTTTTCGGATTATTATTTCAAAGTTGCTTTCGTAAATGTCATGAGTGTCCATCATTTTCACAAAAAAATTCAAAGCAACAATCTGTAATTGCGTCGGAGTGTTTACTGAATATTAACCAGTAAATTTTTTCATTTAGGCTATTTATTAATTTGAATTCTTAATTTTTATTTACTAAAAAAAGCAACCAACAGGTGGTAATTAATGATATAAAATTCACTTGCTTTTTCTTTTCTATCTTGCGCCGCATTTTTTAAATCCCCTTGAGCTTAAAAGAACAAATTGATATTTCCCGAATCCCTAAACACATTGCTGTGATAATGGATGGCAATGGTCGTTGGGCGCGTCAGCAGGGCGAGCAGCGCGTGTTTGGTCATCATCATGGCGTTCGAGCAGTGCGTGATACAACTGAAGGATGTGCAGAATTAGGTGTCGGCTATTTAACCCTTTATGCTTTTAGTACCGAAAACTGGAGCCGACCGAAAGAAGAAGTGGATGCGTTAATGGAGTTATTAGTTCAAACTATTAGTAAGGAAATAAAAACACTGATGGATAACAACATCAGTTTAAAAGCCATTGGTGATTTGGAATCTCTTCCCCGAAAATGTCATGACGAATTGAATCAGGCGATTGAGGTAACTTCAGCCAACTCCGGAATGGAATTGATATTGGCTCTCAGTTATAGTTCTCGCTGGGAAATAACCAAAGCAGTAAAAGAAATTGCACAGTTAGTAAAAGAAGAAAAAATTGCCCCCGACGAAATAAACGAACAAGTCATTAGCAATCATTTATGCACAAATAATTTTCCCGATCCTGAATTAATGATTCGAACAAGTGGCGAAATGCGCATCAGTAACTTTTTGCTATGGCAACTCGCTTATACTGAATTGTACATTACACCAGTTCTTTGGCCTGACTTCAATCGCGAAGAATTGTACAAAGCCATTCTCGATTTTCAAAAGCGAGAGCGCCGTTTTGGAATGACAAGTGAGCAAGTAAAAATTAATTGACCGCAGTGTTCTTAATTTAGAAACACTTTGAAAAAAAAGATTAAAAATTAAAAACTCAGATTCGGAATTCGAATTTGATAAAATATAAAATCAACGATTGAAAAATTTTCTCTTAAGTATTATTCTCTCCTTTATCACACTCAATTCATTTGCACAAATTGCTGATACATTAAATGTTGATTATGGAAAATCTGTAGACTACACATTGGCTGGGGTTACTGTGGAAGGAATTCAGTTTTTAGATAAAGACATTCTTATCACCATTGCCGATTTGAAAGTAGGGTCAGTAATTTCAGTTCCCGGAAATGAAATTGCCAAGGCCATTCAAAATTTATGGAAACAAGGATTGTTTGCCAATGTGCAGGTTGTTGTTAAGAAAATTGAAGGCGATAAAATTTATCTCGCATATGTGCTGAAGGAAAAACCTCGACTTACCGCATTCACTTTTAAAGGAATAAGAAAAGGCGAGCAGGATGATTTGCGGGATAAACTTTCATTGGTAAAAGGGAAATCGGTTACTGATAATCTCATCATCAGTTCCAATAACATTATCAATGATTTTTATTTAGATAAAGGATTTCTGAATGTGAAGGTGGATATTCAAACTGTGAAAGATACAGCAGCACCAAACAGTGTTTTAATGTATATAAATATTGATAAAGGAAACAGTGTAAAAATTGACCACATCGTTTTTGAAGGCAATCCAAATGTAAAAGCGGGGCGTCTTCGCCGTGCCATGAAAAACACAAAACAAAATCCGTGGTACAGCATTTTCTCAACCAGTAAATTCATGAAGAAGGATTATTCTGACGATAAGAATAAATTAATTGGAGTTTATAACATAAAAGGTTATCGCGATGCAAAAGTTGAATCAGATACTGTAGTAAAAAATGAAAAAGGAAATCTCGACATCACAATAAAAATTAATGAGGGCAACAAATATTATTTCCGGAACATCACCTTCAGTGGAAACAGTAAATACTCTAGTGGAAAATTAGATACCATTCTCAGTATCAAACCAGGTGAAATTTATAATGAAGAATTTCTGAATAAAAGATTATTTGCCGATCCAAACGGAAATGATATTTCATCGCTTTATATGGACGATGGATATTTATTTTTCTCTGCCACACCAGTTGAGGTAAATGTGGTGAACGATTCGGTTGATTTGGAAATCAGAATTTATGAAGGGCCGCAAGCCACAATCAATAATATTAATATAAGTGGCAATACAAAAACGGCAGAGCGTGTTATTCGTCGAGTGATTAGAACTTTGCCTGGAAATAAATTCAGTCGTGCTGATGTAATTCGTACGCAACGGGAAATTGCAACGCTTGGAGTATTTAATCCGGAAGCAATAAAGATTACTCCCGAACCACATCCTGAAAACGGAACGGTTGATATTAATTATGAAGTGGAAGAAAAACCAAGTGATCAGTTTGAATTGAGCGCTGGATATGGTGGAGCAACTGGTATTGTTGGAGCACTCGGTGTTTCATTCAATAATTTTTCGTTGCGAAACATGTTTGCAAAAGGAGGATGGGATCCAATTCCTTCAGGTGATTTGCAACGACTTTCCATGCGCGTGAATTCAAGCGGTAAAGCCTATCAGTCATACAACCTGTCTTTTACTGAACCGTATCTTGGTGGACACAAACCAAATTCGTTTTCAGTAGGTGCAGTGCACACACGATATACAAATTATAAAAAGAAAGATGATCCGTTGTACGGTTCGTTAGTTACAAATGGTGGAACAGTTGGATATGGTGTACAGCTAAAATGGCCGGATGATTATTTCACTTTAATTTCTTCATTGGATTATCAGAATTACCAAGTAAATAATTATGCAACTTCTTATTTCAGTGGAGTAACGAAAGGAAGTTTTAACAATTTAGGTTTATCTGAATCGTTCTCTAGAAATTCAGTTGACAATCCCCAGTTTCCAATGCACGGTTCTAATTTTTCTTTGACTGCGAAAATTACTCCGCCATATTCATTATTCAACAAAGCAAAATTTTCTGATCCGAATCTTGATTATCAAACAAAATTCAAGTGGGTTGAATATCACAAGTATCGTTTCAATGCTGAATGGTACACAAGCCCTTTTGGAAAATTTGTTATTAAAACTTCAGCCAAGTTTGGTTTCATGGGTTACTACAATAAAAATATTGGCTTGAGTTCGTTCGAAACTTATTCGTTCGGAGGAGATTTTACTGCTAACTACAATCCTATACTTGGTCAGGAATCAATAACACTTCGCGGTTACGACCAACGCCCACAAGATCAAACTTCAACCATCTTTAATAAATTCACAATTGAACTTCGTTATCCGTTCAGTACCAATCCTTCAACCTTTGTTTATGGTTTAGTGTTTTTAGAGGGTGGAAATGCCTGGACAAAATTTAAAGACTATGATCCTTTCCAGTTAAACAGAACTGCAGGTGTCGGCTTAAGAGTATTTCTTCCCGCATTTGGATTACTTGGTTTTGATTATGGCATCGGCTTTGACAAGAATGTACCCAAACCAAAAAATGTTGGCGAATTCTTTAGCGGCTACGGAAAGTTTAACATTATACTTGGATTTGAACCTGAATAAAATTTCTTTTACAAAAAAATTTTTAAACCATGCGTAAAAAACTATTTATCGTTTTAACAATTTTAATGACAGCAGGTGTTGCATCTGCGCAACGATTTGCCTATGTTGACTCTGATTATATTCTGAACAATGTTCCTGAATATACCGATGCACAAAAAAAGTTAGATGACATTTCAAAAGGATTTCAAAAAGAAATAGAAGACAAGTACAAAGAGATTGATGGCATGTATAAACAATACCAGCAAGATCAAGTGCTGTTGACTGAAGACATGCGCAAAGCCCGCCAGAAAGAAATTGAAGACAAAGAAAAAGCAGTGAAAGATTTACAGAAAAAACATTTTGGATCCGATGGTGATTTATTTAAAAAGCGTCAGGAATTAATTAAGCCGATTCAGGATAAGGTGTATGATGCACTTCAAAAAGTTTCCACTCAATTGGGATACGATATGGTGTTTGATAAAAATGGTGGAACAACAGTTATGTATTCTAATCCCAAAATTGATATCAGCGATAAAGTGCTGACTCAAATGGGATATACACCTAAAACAACTCCAACCACACCTAAATAAATAATCCGATTATTTTTGCCACCCATACTAAAAAACAACATGACTAAAATTATTTCGCGAATTTCAATTGCCCTGTTTCTAATTTTGAGTTTCTCCACTACTCAGGCACAAAAGTTTGGACACATTAATTCTTCAGACCTTTTACAGCTGATGCCTGAAGTTAAACATGCCGATTCTGCTTTACAGCTTTATCAAAAAAGTTTAGAAGATTTGAATGAGAGCATGACTAAAGAATACAGTGGAAAGTTGAATGATTACCAGACAAATGGTGCTACAATGAATGATGCTGTTAAACAAGTTAAAGAACAAGAGCTTGGTGATTTGGAGCAGCGCATTCAAAAATTTCAAGCTGATGCCCAGGATAAATTCGCATCAAAAAAAGATGAACTCTATACACCTATTTTAAAGAAGGCAGAAGACGCAATTAAAGCAGTAGCAAAAGATAACAGCTATGCTTATGTGTTCGACACCAGTGTTGGCGCTGTGATATATGCACAAGATTCAGACAACATTATGGATTTAGTAAAAAAGAAACTCGGACTTAAATAAGTTTTCAATTGTTGAATGCTCAACAACCGATTGGGATTTTTGATTCAGGTATTGGCGGCCTCACAGTCGCCAATGCTGTTTCTAAGGTATTGCCCAATGAAGAAATAATTTATTTTGGTGATACAGCTCACCTTCCGTATGGAGATAAATCATTGGAAGCCATTCAGGGTTACTCAATAAAGATTGCTGATTTTCTTTTGCAAAAAAAATGCAAGCTCATTTTGATTGCTTGTAATACCGCATCAGCAGCAGCTTATGAAACTTTAAAAATTCACATTGGCGATAAAGCATTATTGATGAATGTGATTGACCCGATGGTGGAAGCAATTGCGAATGATACATCAATAAAAAAACTCGGCATCATTGGAACCAAGGGCACTATTTCTTCCGGCATTTATGAAAAGAAATTAAAAGCTCTTCGGCCAACTCTTGAACCGTCATCTTTAGCAACAGCGCTCCTCGCCTCAATGATTGAAGCTGGTTTTTATAACAACAGCGTAAGTCAGGCAATTATAAATTCCTATTTAGCCTATCCTGATTTTCAGGATGTGGATGGAATGGTGCTCGCCTGCACACACTATCCGCTTATCAGAAAAGAGATAGAATTCTTTTATCATAACCGGATAAAAGTTTTTGATTCAACTGATATCATAGCTTCCGCTTTACAGAAAGTATTATCTGAAAATAATTTATTGAATCACTCGAAAAATCAGAAGTATCATTTTTATGTTTCTGATTTTACTCCTGCATTTGAAACTACAGCACGCATATTTTTTCATGAAGAAATTATACTGGAGCACTATCCATTGTGGGATTAATTGTTTTTTCTCAATATGATTTTCAAATGTTAAAACATAATTGTTTTAAAAAGTTGATTAACATTAAATTTACTGTGTGATAAAATATTTCGCATCCATACTCTTTTCACTACTCATTTTTAATTTTTCATTTTGCTCTGCGCAGGTGAGTTGGATGAAAACTTATGGATCTCATGATGCTGACGAAGGCGTGAGTGTGGTTTGCGATACACATGGAAATGTTTACATGGTTTCTTCTTTCAGAAATAATATGATGATGGATACTTT
>BJGQ01000010.1:10043-41218 GCA_014190575.1 Bacteroidota bacterium
GATGAGAATGAAAATATCAGTTGGGTGAAACGAGCCGGTGGAACCAACACCGAAAATGTTTCGTGCATCAGAGCATATCGTGATGGAAGTTATTACATGAGCGGTTGGGTGCAGGATACTGCGTGGCTTGATGGACAGTTGTTGGTTGGAGGAGAAGGCGATATCTTTTTAGCGAGTTACGATGTAAACAATCAATTGCATTGGTTGAAAGAAGGGTACAACTTAAATGCAAATGAACTGGCGCGCAGCATAACATTAGATAAATACAACAATGTTTATCTCGCAGGTCAATCCAATTTTGTAATTCAGCGATTGGAAGATACAGGAGGAAGAATGGAGGCGTCAGAAAATAAATGTCCATTTGGCGACTTGGTTTTTCTGAAATACGATACAAGCGGCGCCATGCTTTGGATGGAACACACACTTGGCACCAACTTCAATATTGCAAACGGAATAGCTATTGACAATATAGGAAGTTGTTTTGTTGTAGGATATTATACCGACAGCATCTGGCTCAGTACTTTTTTACAAACAGCATTGGATGGAAGTGATATTTTATTATTCCGTTTTCACGACGAAACTTTCAATCTAAACACTGGAATTATTTCCCCTGCTCAAAATGATTTGAATGCCAATGTTTATCCCAATCCCGCGCAAGGAGATTTTTATGTTAACATATTTTCTGAAAAAGGTAGAAGACCATGTGCAGTAAAAATGTATTCGATGCATGGAGTGAAAGTGAGTGAGTGGAAAATTTATCTGGATGAAGGAATGAATGTTTTGCAATTCAACTCCGATGCATCACCAGGTATGTATATGCTTTCGCTCGAAGCAGGCGATGAACACGCGCGATTGAAATTAATTATGCATTAAGAAAATTATTTTATTATCATTTTCTGTTATCCCGATACATAATTTCACTTCAACAAAAAATAATTATCAATTACTTGTTAAGTTGCAGCCATTATATTTAGTCACTAAATGAATTGAATGCCATTACTCGGTTCGCTGATAAAAAGATTTATTAAAGCCCGCTCAATGGTGAAACTGCGCCGGGGTTCAGCACTGGCAAAACAAAAACGCGTTTTGCGAAAATTAATTCGTAAGGCAGAGTTCACTGAGTTCGGAAAACATTTTCACTTCACGCAAATACTTTCTGCTGAAAGTATTATTGAGCGGTTTCGTTCAATCGTTCACACCTACAACTATAATTCAATTTATAAAGAGTGGTGGCATCGCAACATTCTCGAAGAAGAAAACATTTGCTGGCCGGGAAAAACAAAGTACTTCGCACTCAGCAGCGGCACTTCCGATTCAGCAAGCAAGCATATACCTGTTACAAACGATATGATTCACGCCATACAGCGTGGAAGCATCCGGCAAATTTTATCGCTGGCGAATTATGATTTACAGGCCGATACTTTTGAGAAAGGAATTTTAATGCTGGGCGGAAGCACTAAGCTCGATAGAAAAGGCAGGTATTACGAAGGCGACCTGAGCGGAATAAGCGCAGCGAAACTTCCATTCTGGTTCCAGCATTTTTATAAACCGGGCAAAAAAATTTCAGAAGAAAAAGACTGGGAAAAAAAACTGGATGAAATTGCTGAACTCGCTCCGCAATGGGATGTGGCTTTTGTGGTGGGTGTGCCGGCATGGATTCAGATTATGATTGAGCGAATCATTGCGCGACACAAACTGAAAAACATTCACGAGGTGTGGCCCAATTTAATTTGCTATGTGCATGGTGGTGTTTCGTTTGAACCATATCGTCGTTCGTTCGAAAAATTATTTGCACAGCCCATGGCTTATGTGGATAGTTACCTGGCTTCGGAAGGTTTCATTGCTTTTCAAACCAATCCGAATACGAAGGCCATGAAGCTGATTACCGACAATGGAATCTTTTTTGAGTTCGTGCCGTTCGATGAAAATAATTTTGATGCGAATGGCGAATTGCTTTCAACAGCAAAAGCATTACACATTGGCGAAGTGAAAGAAAATATTCCGTATGCATTATTAATGTCAACTTGCGCCGGTGCGTGGCGATACCTGATTGGTGATGTAGTGAAATTTACTTCACTGAAAGAAACAGAGATTGTAATTGTTGGCCGGACAAAACATTATCTGAGTTTGTGCGGCGAACATTTATCAGTGGAGAATATGAATCAGGCAATTGAAATGTGTGCTGAAAAATTCAATGTGTCACTTCGTGAATTTTGTGTAACCGGAATTCCGCATTCAAAAATGTTTGCGCATCATTGGTATGTTGGCTGCGATGAAAAAGTAAATGCTGAAGAGTTTCGTGCAGCGCTCGATAACAACTTGAAAAAAGTAAATGATGATTATGCAGTGGAGCGGATTGCAGCTTTGAATGAAGTGATAGTAGATATTATTCCAACCAATTTATTTTATAAATGGATGGAACAACACGGTAAATCTGGCGGACAAAATAAATTTCCGCGCGTTATGAAGGGCAGTCAGTATGAAGACTGGAAACAGTTTGTTGAAACAGAAATGAAAACCGTAAACTGATTATGATTGCAGGAGTATCGGCATTTTATCATGGCATGCTGCTCGGATTGGTTTTTCTGGTTTCGTTTGGCCCAATATTCTTTGCATTGATAGAAACCAGCATCAACCGTGGGTTCTGGGCGGCTGCGAGCATTGCACTCGGCACCATGTTATCAGATGCATCCTATATCATGCTTTCGTTTTTTGGTGTCACAACTTTTTTAGAAAGCAATGAAATAAGATTCTGGATTGGAATTATCGGCGGGATTGTTTTAATCGGCATCGGTGGGTTTACTTTTTTTAAAAAACCGAAAATTGAAAAAGTGCAACTCATTTCGCCTAATGGTTTTGGTTATGTGACCTATGCGGTAAAAGGTTTTTTAATCAACACACTAAATCCGTTTGTTTTTATTTTCTGGCTCAGCACCATGAGTATTGTTTCAGTGGAATATCCGAATTCGCATGGCGACCGATTAATATTTTTTGCCGGAACACTTTTTACAATTTTTTCTTCTGACCTCGGAAAAGCATTTATCGCCAACAAAATAAAACTGTTGCTCAACGAACGGCTGATGACCTGGTTCAACCGCATAGCAGGATGTGTGATGCTTTACTTTGGGTTGGAATTGATGTGGAATGTTTGGAATGGGAAGGGACTCTGAATTAATTATCTGATATAAGTTGATTTGTTAGTAATTATATGAGCAATGAAAAAACATCATCACATAAAATTATATCTCGACATTGATGGTGTTTTACTTACAACAAAAAACACGAAGCCAAAAGATTTCAGTAAATCATTTATAAAATTCACCACTGCAAATTTCGATTGCTATTGGTTGACCACTCATTGTAAAGGAGATGCCTCAACAGCTATAAAATATTTATCGAACTATTTTCCATTGGTTTATTTAAACATGCTGAAGAAAATAAAACCAACTAACTGGGACACTCTGAAAACTGAAGCAATAGATTTTGAAAGTAATTATTTTTGGATTGATGATAATCCAATGGAAGCTGAACAGAAAATTTTGAAAGAAAAAAATAATGGATACTTAATCATTGTAAATAAAAATGACAGTTTGATTTTAGTAAAAGAAAAACTGCAGGAAATTTTGAAGAGAAGATGATGAAAAAGATTAAGCAAATAAAAAATCCATACATCATCATCATTATTCTTTGGTTGTGTTCAGTCGCAATCAGAGTCCCTCAATTAAATCGCCCACTGAGTAAGCATCATGAATTTGTAACAGCTCATGTTATGCGCACAATGAAAATATGGAATCAACAAGGCGGGGCGCATTTTAATTTTAATCCTGTAATGAGTTATGAGTGTAAGGAAAATAAATTCATCAACAACCAGACAACAGAAAACTATGATTCGGATGGAAACTCATATTACCTGAGTTATCCGCCACTTGCTTACATGTTGCCATACTTTGTTTTAGGTGGATGGATGAATGCTCCAACAGTTTTATCACTGCAGTTATTTAATATGCTGTTGCATTTGATTGAATGTTTTTTGTTGTATCAAATCTGTTTGTTGTTAATGCCTCGGTTCGTGTCTTCACGAACCGAAATAAATAAAATTGGAATCGTTGCTGTACTTGTTAATTTATTTTCTCCGTGCTTATTGTGGTTTCATGGAAATGCTTATTTCACCGATATGCCGGCGCTCACTTTTTTTCTGTTGAATATCTGGTTATGGCTGAAGTATGCAGAAGAAAAAAAAGCCTTGATGTTGCTCGTCTTTTTTATCAGTTCATTTTTGTTTTCATACACTGAATATTTTGGAGTCACTTATGCAATTGTAATTTTCATTTACTCACTTTTCAATCGAAAATATTTTTTACGAGCAATCAGTATTTGCGCTGGTTCTGTTTCTGCAATTGCCTTAATGCTGTATCAATATTCATTAATCAGTGGTTGGGAAAAATTAATGGAATTTATGCAATTGCGATATGCGGTGCGTGGTGCAAGTCCACATTCATCCATCACTCATTTTTTATTGAGTTGGAAAATAATCGCAATGAATTACCTGACAGGATTTACTCCCTGGGTTTTATTGTTAGTGATTTTAATTTTCATTAATCGAAAGAAAATTTTCGGAAGTAAAATTTTCTCCTCAGAAAATTTCCGAGCAGGCACTAATTCATTCAATGAAATTTTTATTCTGTTGCTCGCACCTGTTTTGCTTCACCACATTTTATTTCTCAATGCAACAGGTCACGATTTTCAGCAGATGAAAGCTTCACCATTTCTTGCAATAACAATTGCAATCGGTTTTGTTCCAGTCAAAAAAAATTGGATGAAAATTATTTTTTCAATTGCATTGGTCACCAACATTTTTCTTTTTTACCTGATAAACCCTCCTGGAAAAATTTCTTTAACAGGAGATAGTTACAAAGTGTTTTTGCAGGAAGGGAAATTCATTCATGAAAATGCAAGTGATGATGAAGTGGTTTTTCTCAATGGGATTTTGGATGAACCACAATTGGTTTGGTATTCACAACGGAATTTGCGAACCATTCGCTCAACAGATGATGCTATTAATTTTTTGAAACAACACAACCTGCGGAAAGGAATTATTTTCACATTTGACCGCAAACAAATTATCAGGGTTGAACAACACATTGAACTCACGCACTAAATTATTTTTTCCGAATCTTGATGCACTTCGGTTCATTGCGTTCTTCGTGGTGTTTCTGTCGCATGTGTTATTGATTCATTCGGCAAACGAATTGCCATTCAGTTATGCAAATTTTATTCGCAAGCACGCACACACAGGAGTGCTTGGCGTGAATTTCTTTTTTGTGCTCTCCGGTTTTCTCATCACTTATTTATTATTGAAAGAAAAAAATGAATTCGGAACATTCAGCCTTTTTAAATTCTATGGGCGTCGGGTTTTAAGGATTTGGCCTGTGTATTTTGGAATTGTTATTTTCTCATTCTTAGTTCTTCCATTGGTGTTTCCGTTGTTCAACAAAACTTTTTTTGAACCGAGTCCGATTGTATTTTATTTAACCTTCACCGCGAATTTTGCTTTCATCATTGGCTACTATCCACATTCATCATTACTCGCCATGTTATGGAGCATTGCGGTAGAAGAACAGTTTTATTTATTCTGGCCATGGTTGTTAAAATTTTTTAACAGAAATATTTTTCTTCTTTTAATTCTGATAATAGTATTGAATCTGATTGCGAGAATTTTTTTGTTCGACTATCCTAAAGCACTTTACTTCAATACGCTCAGCATCATCAGCGATTTTGGAATAGGTGGACTGATTGTCTATTTCTCATTGTATAAAACTGAAAAGATGATTCGCTTGTTTTCCGTTTCAAAATTTTACTGGCTGTTGTTCTATGCAGTATTAATTCTTGGATATTTTAATTACGAAATAATTTTCACCGGAAATTTTATGACAGTGATTGAACGGCCTGTACTCGGATTATTTTTTGGATTAATTATCATTGACCAATGCTTCAATACCAATCGGATTTTTAATGCAGGCCGGTTTGCGTTCATCAATTATCTTGGAAAAATTTCTTATGGATTGTATTGTTTTCATCCCTTGGGAATCATCATTGCAAAAGATATTTTAGAACAGTTTAATTTTTTCACCTCGCCATTTCAATCGTTTATTATTTTTCCACTGCTTGCGCTTTCATTTACCATTTTAATTGCCACCATCAGTTATTTCACCATCGAAAATTTTTTCCTTCAGCAAAAACAAAAACTTTCTTCTTAAAAATCAGCAATGATTTGAAAGAGTTCCTTCTATTTTTACCATCCCAAATTTTAAAACACCATGAATTTTATTCCAGTCATTGACCTTGCCGATTATTCAAATGAGAAACCTGAAAAGAAAATTGCTTTTATAAAATCAATTGGCGATGCGTATCGTGAAGTTGGTTTTGTATCAGTAAAGAATCATGGAATTACTGATGGATTGATTGAAGATTTTTATCGTGAGGTAAAAGCATTTTTCAGTTTGCCTGATGAAATAAAAAATAAGTATGAGAAAGCTGAACTCGCAGGGCAGCGTGGTTATACTTCATTCGGGAAGGAACATGCGAAGGGAAGTACAAAGGGCGACTTGAAAGAGTTCTGGCAGTTCGGCCAAACTGTGATTGATAATGACCCTATTCGTTCAGAGTATCCTGATAATGTTTGGGTAGATGAATTGCCCGGATTTAATGAAGCCGGTTTACATACTTATCGCAGTTTCGAAAATTGCGGTCGCACAATTCTTCGCGCCATAGCGATGTATTTAAAATTGACAGAAAATTATTTCGACGAAAAAATTCATAACGGTAACAGCATACTTCGTGCAATACATTATCCACCAATAACTGAAGATCCGGATTCAGCAATGCGTGCAGAAGCACATGAAGATATTAATCTCATCACTTTATTAGTTGGTGCATCTGCAGATGGATTACAAGTGCAGAAAAAAAACGGCGACTGGATAAATGCAACCGCGCAACCCGGAAATATTATTGTGAATGTGGGCGACATGTTACAGCGATTAACAAATGATTATTTAAAAAGCACCACGCATCGTGTTGTTAATCCTCCGCGTGATATGTGGGGCACATCGCGTTACAGTGTTCCGTTCTTTTTGCACCCGCGTTCCGAAATGTCGTTGAACTGTTTGCCATCGTGCGTGAATTTTGATAATCCGAAAAAATATGATGACATCACCGCAGGTGCTTATCTTGATCAGCGATTAATTGAAATCGGTTTGAAGAAACCTCAGACCTGATACAAATGCAGAAGGGAAAAAATTTACTTTTCCTCAAAGACACTTTCCTGCTTGGCATCACTGCATTCGGCGGACCGCAAGCGCACATTGCTATGATGTTGCAGCAATTTGTTCTCAAGCGCAATTACATTACTGAAGAAGAATTAATGGAAGCACTTGCTTTCAGTTCTATACTACCCGGACCAAGTTCCACTCAAACACTTTTAACAATTGCCATGAAGCGCGGCGGAACATTGCTTGCAGTTCTTTCATTATTGGTTTGGGTTTTACCCGCAGCAATTTTAATGACCGCACTCACACTTGCGTTCACCTTGTTTGAAGCGCGCGGGTTCTCATTGGAGTTTTTATTATTCGTTCAACCAATGGCAATCGGAATAATTTTATTTGCTGCATTCAGAATTGGAAGAGCCGTAATAAAAAATACTTATGGAGTAGTTATTTTAGTAATCGCTTTGGTGTTTACTGTTTTCTTCAACTCACCTTTAGTTTTTCCGATTGCATTATTTGCGGGAGGATTTATCACTAACATTAGCAACAGACATATACTTCCTCCATTAAAAACAAGATTGCCAATTGACTGGAAAAAATCTTCGTTCAATTTATTTCTGTTGATTTTAATATTGGTAGGAGCAGCTGTTGCAGGAGCTGTTACAAAGCATCGGTCAGTTGTAATTTTTGAAAACTTTTTACGATTCGGTTCCATCACTTTTGGTGGTGGAAGTGTTTTGGTGCCAATGATGTTTGAACAGTTTGTAAAACACCGGCAATATTTAACTGCCAATGAATTCATAAGTGGTTATGCATTAAACCAAGCGATACCCGGCCCAGCATTTGCATTCGCCACTTTCACAGGTGGCATGTCATTAAAAGAATTTGGGTTGAACTACCAGGTGCTCGGTTGTTTTTTAGGAACCATTGGAATTTTTTTACCGGGGGCATTAATTGTTTTTTTCCTCTATCCGCTTTGGGAATATTTAAAAAGTTATCGGTTCATACAACGCTCGCTCGAAGGAATAAATGCGGCGGCAACAGGAATGGTGCTGGGTGCAGCAGCAATTTTATTTACCAATCTTGAATTTCATTTGATAAATATTTTTGTAATTATTGCTACATTTTGTTTGCTGCAATTCACAAAATTACAAACTCCCATTTTAGTTTTTCTTGGATTGATTGCAGGGTTTGTTTACACTCGCTTTTTTTGAAAAAGATTTTTATTTTATTGGATAATAAACCTGAAGTAAATAATAAGATAAATATTAAATATTATTTGAGAAACAGAATGTTTTCCTGAATTTGAATTTATTGTTTTTTACATAATCCCATTTGAAATTATAAAACTGATTGGTTTTTATTATAAAATAAAGGGTAAAAAGATTATCTCAACTTAAAAAAACAACCATTCATCGAATGTATTATTTGATTTTTAAAAAATCATAAATATTTGCCGTTCCTAAAAACTAAGAATCCTTAACCTCAAAAATCAAAAGGAATTATGAAAAAAATTTACAAATTAATTTCAAGTTTTATTCTGATTTGTTTTGCCATGATTAGCAATGTTTTTTCACAGGCAACACAAACTTACAATGCAACAACAGTCTGGAATTGTCCGAATGGAATTTCTTCCATAACAGTTCAATGCTGGGGTGCCGGTGGAGCTGGTGGAGGAAACAGCACTAACGCCGATGGTGGTGGTGGTGGTGGTGGTGGTGCTTATAGTGAAAAGGTAATTTCTGGTTTAAGTCCGATTTCATATCCTGTAACTGTTGGTGTTGGTGGAAGTGGAGTTGCAGGTGGAAATGGAAATGCAGGTACAAATTCCTGGTTTGGAAGTTTAGCAACCATTTTAGCTAAAGGTGGAGGAGGAGGTTTTGCGCCTGTTGGAGGGGCGGCTGGTGTAGGAGGTTTAGGTGGAGCATCAGGCTCTGGAGTTGGAACAATTAAAAATTCAGGAGGAATTGGTGGATATGGTGTAAATGCTGCAGTAGGACAAGGTGGACCTGGTGGTTCATCAGCAGGAACAGCGGCATTGGCTAATGGATGGTCAGGTTCAAATCCTTGGACTACAGTAACTGCTTCTGCTGGACCAGCTGGATCAGGAATTGGAGGTAACGGTGGGGTGAGTAACGGAAATGGCAGTATTGGAACCAGTCCTGGTGGTGGTGGTGGTGGTGCAGGGGATGAAAATCCTACCAACAATAGAATAGGAGGCGCAGGCGCTAATGGACGAATAATTTTAATATACCCTTCAATTTCAAGCTTTTCACCAACCTTTGCATGTGTTGGAAGCGCTACATTGGTTACAATTACGGGTACCAATTTAACCGGAGCATCATCAGTTAAATTTAATGGCGTAAATGCACCATCTTTTACGGTAGTAAATTCAACAACTGTTACAGTTACGCTTCCGGCTGGAGCTAGCACAGGTTTATTATCAGTTTATGTGGGAGCCAATATTGCTTATAGTCTTTCAAATTTTACTGTTAGTCCAATACCAGTTCCGGTAATTACTCCTAACTATTGTACCGGTGGAGGTTTCGTCTCCTTACAAGCTACTCTTGGATTTTCAGCTTATCTTTGGAATACAGGTGCAACCACCTCGTTAATTAGTGTAAATCAATCAGGCAATTATTCTGTTTCTGTAACAAGTGCAGCTGGATGTACAGGAGCTACTTCGATTTCGATTGGAAATGAACTTGTGGTAAATGGAAATTTCTCATCAGGGAATACAGGATTTACAAGTGCACATACTTATACTAATCAATTATATTCTGGTGGAACAACTGGCTTGTGGATTGAAGGAAAATACACTGTTGCGGCGAATCCAACACTTTATCACCCTGCATTTTTTGGAACCGATCATACTACCGGAACAGGAAATTTTATGATTATTAATGGTGACCCCGCAACAGGAAGCAGCGTTTGGTCAGAAAATGTTACCGTAACGCCTAACACAACTTACTACTTTTCAGCATGGGGATTAAGTGTAGTTAACGGAAACAATGCTGTTTTGCAGTTTAATGTTAATGGTCTTCAAGTTGGAACTGTTGCATATCTTCCTGATGGCTATGTTGCAACTTCAGGTCCTTACAATTGGGTTAAATTTTATGGATCTTGGAACTCAGGCCCGGCCACTTCTGCAACAATTTCAATTGTGGATTTGCAAACCATTTTGGGTGGAAATGACTTTGCATTAGATGATATTTCATTCGGAACACTTTCTCCTGTGAGCTTGGCTGTAACACCTGATGCTAATGGAAATGATGGAACATGTATTGGAAATCCGCTTGTGATGAACGCAAATGGTGTTGGTGGTGCAAGTCCATTCACTTATTTATGGTCAGGACCTAGCGGATATTCATCCACTTTAGCAAACCCAACAGTTACAGCCAGTGCAAGTGCAGTAAATAATGGAACTTATGCTATTACAGTTACAGATGGTTTTGGATGCACTGTATCATCAACTGTCAATGTTACAATTAATCCTTTGCCAACCACTTCTTTAGCAATTACAGCGGTTCCTTCAACTATTTGTTCGGGTACATCAACAAATATTAATGTTGCATTATCACAAACAGGGGTGATTTATCAATTAAGAATCGGAACAACGAATGTTGGGAATCCAATTGCAGGAACTGGTGGAACTATTAGTTTGCCTACTGATATTTTAAATAGTAACACAACATTTAATGTATTGGCTTCGAACGCAACTTCAGATTGTAATGTTCAATTATCAACTACACCAACTATTACTGTAAATACAACTCCTGTTCTTGTAATTACAAACCAAACAATTTGCACCGGAACTGTCGATTTAACTTTAGCAGCTGTAACAGCTGGAAGCACAGGCGGTGGCACATTATCATATTGGACAAATGCAGCGGGAACAATTGCTTTGACAACACCTCCACCTGCAGCAGTAAATGTTAATGGAACATACTACATAAAAACAACTACTGCAGCGGGTTGTACTGACATTGACCCTGTTGTTGTTAATATTGGTGCGGTTGCAGCAGGTGCGGCGTTTAGTTATCCAACAACTCCTTATTGTAGTTCTGAAGCAGATCCTTTACCTACACTTACGGGGGGTGCATTTGCCGATGTTTTTTCGTCGACTGCCGGATTGGTATTTGTAAGTCCAAGCACCGGACAAATTGATTTATCAGCATGCACAGCCGGAACCTATACAGTTACATTAACAATGACTCCGGGCGGTGCTTGTCCTGTAGCTACCAGAACAACAGCTATAACTATTACTGCTTCCCCTATTGCCACATTTAGTTATGCAACAAGTGGAATTTGCCAGAGTGTAAACGCTATCAATCCTTCACCAATTTTTACAGGAGGAGCTGCTGCTGGTACTTTTACTTCTTCGTCTGGATTATTAAGCATTGCTGCAAATGGAGTAATTGATATTGCTTTATCAACTCCCGGAAATTATGCGGTAGTAAATACCAGAACTGCCACAGGGGGCTGTTTGGCTGTTGCAGATACAGAATTTATTGATATTAACCCTTATACTTTTACTGGAGCATTGACCGCTTCGTCATCAACTTCTGCAATATGTCTTGGTCAAAGTTTAAATCTTTATTCATCTGCAACAAGTTATTTGACCGTTTTAGAAAGAGAAAATTTTAATGGGGCATTTAACAGTTGGTCGGTAACTGATAATGCTGGATCACCGGCATCAGCAACCTGGACATTAAGACCAAATGGATACAATACAGGGTCAGGAAATATTAATTCAAATGATAATTCTCAATTTTATTTATCAAACAGCCAGGTAGCAGGAAGTACTTCTACTTACTTGCAATCTCCTGTTATGAGTACCTTAGGGTTTTCAACATTAAGTTTAGAATTCTATAATTATTTTGATGCAAGAAACTCAGGTGATAACATTAAGGTTGATGTATCAACCAACGGATCGGTTTGGACTAATATATATACCTATGGACCAACAAATACTGATATAGGTGCGAATAATGGATTTGTTGCAACAACTCTTTCACTAAACGCTTATTTGGGGCAACCAACATTATATGTTCGATTCTTATTTACTGCTTCTAACGATCGTGTTTGGGCAATTGATAACATAACCATATCTGGAACTTCAGATAACTATGCATATAACTGGACTTCATCTCCTGTAGGTTTCACTTCTACAGATAATAACCCAACTGGTGTAGCTCCCGTAGTGAATACATTTTATGTTATTGATGTTACAAATGAATATGGTTGTTCAAATACAACTTCTCCTGTACCTGTAACGGTAAATCCAAACCCAACTGCAGTAGCAGGAACTAATAGTTCTGTTTGCAGTGGATCAGGAATTGTAATTGGTAATGGTGGTACTGTTGGTAATACTTATTCATGGAGTCCATCTACAGGATTGAGCAGTTCAATTGTATCTAATCCAAATGCCTCGCCTATTGTTAATTCAACTTATACTTTAACTGAAACAGTTACTGCTACCGGTTGTTCGGCATCAAATAGTGTAACTGTTACTGTTAATCCAACAGGACAATGGTTAGGAACTGTTAGCTCTGATTGGAACAATCCATTAAACTGGTGTGGTGGTGTTCCAACCCCAACAACTGATGTAATAATTCCTACAGGAGTTTTATCATTTGAGCCATCTATTTTTAATGCACCTGTTGCAACTTGTCATAATCTTAATATTCAATTTGGCCACACTATAACAATTTCAGCGGGTGGTAATCTGGATTTATCCGGTGCAATAACTATCGGAGGAACATTTACTCATACCGGTGGAACACTGAAACTGAATGGCACTGCTCCTCAAACTTTGCCTGCAATTACTGTTTTCAATTTATTAATAAACAATACAAATGGCAGTGGTGTAACATTAACAGGAGATTTAACTGTTAACGGAGACCTGACCATTGATGCTTCATATCTTGATGTGACTCCTGCAATTAAAACATTAAACATTGCCGGAAATATTACATTGCAAAACGCAGGATACTTTTTTGATAATTGTTTATCTTATTTAAATATTATAACCAGCAACGCAACAGCTGCTCAAACATTTACCGGAAATGCTCAAACAATTAAATGTTTAAATCTGACTTCGGTTAAAACTGCAGGGTCATTGACTTTGGTAGGTGCTGCTGGTAATTCAAATTTACATATTGGAGCAGATTTTCTTATTAATCATTCAGGTACTGCTATCTTATCTGATAATGGAAATACAATTACAGTTGGTGATGATGTACAGTTAGGTGGAGCAACTTCAACAAATGCTAACTTTAATTTCACAGGTACATTGCTTTTTGATTGCGCATTAGGATCAACAGATATTCATTTAAGTGATTTTGCAGGCTCTGCAATTACTGTTGCCCGTTTAAATAATGTTACAATTAATCCTGCTATTGGCGCACCAATAACTACTGTTCAGATTTATCCATTGATAAGTACTGCCCAAACGGTTTTCTTTAATGGTAATTTAAGTGTTCTTAATACTAATTCATTAAACCCGGTTTTAAATTCAAATAGCAATTTAATTTCTTTAAAAGGCAATTGGTCTGATTATGCGGCTACCGGATTTATTGAGGGAACAGGTCAGGTTAGTTTTGCCGGAACTGCCGCAGCACAAACCATTACCGGAGCCGAGGTTTTTAATAAACTTCAAATCAATAATGCAAATGGTGTTTCAATCAATAATTTAACTACTGTATCTACAGAATTGATACTTACAAACGGAACACTTACTACCGGCGCTAATGAAGTACAGGTTACAAGTAATGCTGTGGCTGCTATTTCAGGATATTCTACTGCTTCATATGTTGTAGGTAATTTGCGTCGCAATGTTGCATCAACAGGTATCTATAATTTCCCTGTTGGAAATGCAAATTATCAGTTAGCTACCGTTAAGTTAAACAGTTCAACCGGAATGAGTTCTATTCTGGCATTCTTCAATTCAGTAATTACCGGTACTGCTCCAAGCTATCCATCAACTACTATTAATGGCGATGGAATTTATGGAGTTTTAAATAGTGGTTTCTGGACCATAACTCCTGACGCTTACACTGCTGTCGACTACGACATTACTTTAAATCAAAGAGGTTACAGCAACTTTGCCGGTAATGCAAATCAGTTGGGAGTTATTAAGCGTGCAAACTCTGCATCATTGTGGGGTGGAACAAGTTTAGCAGGTTCAAATGGATTTCATAGCAACGCCACACAATCCATTGGTGGTGGAACAGCAACTGCTAAACGCACAAGTGTTACTTCATTTTCTGATTTTGCTGAAGGGTTTGGTGGTTCACCGCTTCCGGTTGAATTAACAACCTTTACTGCAAAAGCTGTTGACAATAAACAAGTCGATTTATTCTGGAATACTCAGGCCGAATTAAACTGTAAATATTTTTCAGTTCAACGCAGTGCCGATGGAAGCGAGTTTTCAGAATTAGGTAAGGTTATGGGAAATGGAACAAGTCAGATTTCACATGATTATACTTTTATTGATCAATCACCTTTGTGTTCAATTGCATATTATCGGTTAATGCAGGTTGATGAGAATGGCGAAATTCATTATACTCCAATTGCTACTGCAACTATTAATTGCTCAACCGGTTTTTCAGTTTACCCAAATCCATCACTTGATCATTTAATGATTGATTTAAGTTCAATGAAAGCCGATAATTCAGTTTTGAAAATTATTGGAATAGATGGAAAAATTTATATCGAATCAATGTGTTCATCATCATTGCTAAAGTTGGATGTATCTAAACTTCCTGCCGGATTTTATTTCGTCAATATTAATAATGGATCTGAAAACCTGAACAGCAGTTTTATTAAAGAATAGTTATAGTTTAATAATTTTAGTGAAAGGGATTGTTTCGAAAGAAGCAATCCTTTTTTTATAGCATGAATAAAGATAAGAAAAAATGAATTTAAGGTAACTGAAATTTATTTGCCGAGATAAAATTATACTTGCAGTTAAAATTTTATTTTAATTCGAATTTGAAAAACAACGAATATTGAATTTTATTTTTCGAATCTTATTTTTGAAATAGCCAGTATCATTAAAAATTGTTTTACCCTTATCCGCTAAATCGGGGATGGCATAATAAATAGTTTTACCCTTATCCGCTAAATCGGGGATGGCATAATAAATAGTTTTACCCCTATCCGCTAAAACGGAAATGGCATAATAAATTGTTATTCCTATATCTGAAAAAAACCAGTTACCCAAAAAAATGATATTAACCATATTCATAAAATATCGGAGATAATAAAATCTGTTACTTTATCTATTTCAATAAATTCAAATGAAGAAAAATTAAAAATATATTTTGGCTGTAAAATATCAGAAACATAAATAACCGATAATTCAGAAATCAAATTATTTTCATTTTTCAGCTTCAAATTATTTTCGGTTGATGAATTTCATACGGTTGAAAATAAATATTTCTTCAATTTCAATCTTCATAATTAATTAATCAGGTCTGAAATAACTTTCCTATACATTTGCCCTCCTTAAAACAAAAAACATGAAGTACTTTTTTACACTCGCATTAACATTAATATTATTTGCCCATAGCAATGCAGCCGTAATTTCAATAGCTGCGGCCCGAACACAGGCAACCGGAGCAACAGTTACAATTCGAGGCATTGTTTCTAACGGACCTGAATTCGGAAGTTCGCTTCGTTATATTCAAGACGGAACTGCGGGAGTTGCATTATATGGTTCTACACTTTCTTCAATAAACCGTGGTGATAGTATTGAAGTAACCGGAACCATTTCACCCTATCAAAACCTGATGGAAATTTCTGTTTCAAGTAAAACATTAATTAACAGCGGAAATGCTGTTCATCCGCCTGTAGTTTTAACTATTCCTACTGGTTATGCTGAGCAATACGAAGGACAATTGGTGCAGATAAACACAGTTGATTTTACCTCAACAGGAACATTTAATGCGAATGCAACTACAATCATTTCTGATGGTTCAAACACCGGAGATGTTAGATTAAATTCCGGCTATGTTGGAAATTTATTGGGAACAATAATTCCAACCAGCACTGTGGGTATAGTTGGAATTATGGGGCAATATGCTACTAATTATCAAATACAACCACGCGATTTAAGCGATATTATTCAAGTTGGAAATCCACCTGTACTAACTACCATTTTACAACAAACAAATATTACTACAACAGGATTTACAGTTGGTTTTACTACACAAAATCAGGGTAACACTATCATTCAATACGGATTAACAAATGCTTTGGGTAGTGAAGTTTCAAGTGCCTCATTCACGACCAATCACACGGTTAACCTTACAGGGTTAACACCTGCAACACTATATTATGTAAAAGGATATAGCATTAACGCAGCCGGAACTGATACCTCATTTTCTTATACCCAGATAATGGGAACCCAATCACTTTCATCACAAACCATTACTTGTTATTTCAATCGCCCAACCGATTCGTCTTTTGCATCATCGCCTTCTAACTATGCGCATTACCTTAATAACATTTCAGCTGATACATTAAAAGCTTACATCAGCCGGGCAACTTCTACAATTGATATTGCCATTTACAATCTTGATAATGTAAATGGAATAGTTGATGCATTAAATCTTGCAGCTTCACAAGGCATTACTGTTCGTGTTGTTTGTGATGGCGGAGTATCTTCAACAATTTATAACTCCTTTATTTCTTCCATTCAAAAAATTCAAAGCCCTCCGAGTAATAACAATCCATATGGAATCATGCACAATAAGTTTTTAATTATTGATGCAAACTCAACTAACCCAAATGCACCCGTTGTATGGACCGGATCAATGAATTTAACTGATGACCAGATAAATGTTGATGCACAAAACATCATCATCTTTCAAGATCAAACTATGGCGAGAGGTTACACACTTGAATTCAATGAAATGTTAATTGGGCAGAAATTTGGCCCCGATAAAACTGATAATACACCCCATGAATATGTTTTACAGGGAAACAGAGTTGAACAATATTTTAGTCCATCTGATGGATTGAATACTAAAATCAAAACCGACTTGCTAACTGCAAATACATCAGTACATTTTATATTTTATAGTTTCACTCGTACTGAACAAGCCTATCCAATTGCCGATAATTATCAATTGCATCCTGGTTATTTCGCACAGGGTATTTTGTTTGATACAGCTGCTGCAAGCAATGTTTATAATGCGTTGGTTGCACCTATGACAACCGCCAATTTAAAAATCCATCAGTTTTCGTGGTTAATGCACCATAAATATGCAATAGTGGATGCCGACGATTTGTTTTCTGATCCAATGGTAATTACAGGTTCAGCAAACTGGTCAGGAGCAGGATTTACTAAAAATGATGAAAATGATGTAATCGTTCACAGTGCAAATATTGCCAACCAATATTTACAGGAATTTGCACAACGATTTAAAGATGCCGGCGGAGTGGCAATGGTTGGTATAAACGATGTAATAACTAATTCGCATTTCGAATTATCCGTGTTCCCAAATCCATCTGCTGATTATTTAATGCTAAATTTCTCTTCAGAAAAACCTGCAAATACTATAATTGAATTAGTTAATTTAGAAGGGAAAGTTATTAAGCATTATGATGAAGGAATGGTAACCGGAAATCATTCAATTGAAATTAACACATCTGGAATTTCATCAGGTATTTATTTCCTGAAAGTTAAAAGTGGAACCTTAATAAAAAGCGAAAAAATTGTTGTTGATAGATAATCGAATTTTAAAATAAATGAAAAAGGCAACCAGTGATGGTTGCCTTTTTCATTTTAATTTGAGTTGGTTATTTATAACCAAAACTCAACTTTAAAATTTATCGTACCAAAGTAATATTTCCTCTTCGTTCAATGTGTTTGTGGTTATAACCTTCGCCTTCCATCATGTATGTATAAACACCTACTTCGCATTGCTCACCATTAAATTTTCCGTCCCACCATTCGGAAATATTATGACTTTCAAAAACAACTTCTCCCCAACGATTATAAATTCTTAGGTAGGTTAAATCAAACATTCCGAGTCGAATAACTTTTAAAAAATCATTGTGTCCGTCACTGTTTGGTGAAAATGCACTCGGAACTTCAACAATAGGTTCGTCTTTTACTGTAATTACCATTGTGTTAGTATCAATACAACCATCAACAGTAGTCATGAAAAGAGTATAAGTTGTTGTTAATGTAGGACTTGCTATCGGAGAATAAATATTTGCATTATTAAGACCAGTTGTTGGGTACCATGAATATAAAATACCGCCAGTGGCATATAGTTGAATACTATCAAATAAAAATATTGTAAAATCTGGACCTGCATTGGCAATTGGTTCATCATAAAGATGCAAAGTTACCTGTGCTGTATCACTACAACCATTGACATCAGTAACGGTTACTGTATAAACTACATCCTGAGCAGTTGGTGTAGCCATTGGGTTTTGTAAAGAATCGTCGTTTAAAAAATATCCGGTCCATGCATAATTAACGCCACCTGTTGAATAAAGCTGTACTGATTGGTTAGGACAAACGCTTGAGTCAGGCCATGCATTAGCAATAGTTTGAGGGTAAATTGAAATAACAACGGTATCTGATGTCATCCCACATAAATTATCGCTTCCCTGAACAACATAAGTAGTATTGACATTTGGGGTGGCGATTGGATTAGGAATATTAGGACTGCTTAATGAAGCAGCACCGCTACCCAACCATAAATAAGTATTTGCCCCCGTAGCATGAAGTTGGATTGATTCACCAGGACAAATAGCATCATCAGATCCTGCATTTACAATTGGAACAGATGATACATTTATTATAACAGTATCGGACAAAACACAATTTCCTAATGAAGCTTGAACAATATAAAGCATTGTACTGGGAGGAGTTGCAATTGGAGAGGCACAATTAGAACAAGATAATGAGGCAGAAGGAGACCATAAAAAATTAGGCAGATTTGATGTTGCAGTTAATGTAATTGATTGGCTTTGACATAATGTATCATCGGGCATGGCATGTACCTCTGGATCAATTAACAAAAACATTGCATGCAAAGCAGTGAATGAAGAAGCGCCTGGACAATTGGCCGTATCTAATGAATCAAGAATTGGAAATAAGTCAACAATAATTGTGTCATAAGGAACTTCAAATAATCCGTCTGCGATCGTAACAATATTTAAATAGAAAATACTATCATTTGCAGAAATACAAACTGTATCAGGTAAGTTGAGATAATCAATTCCTTCAATTGCATTACCACTCGTTACAATATGATAACATAGTGTATCAATATTACATGTATTAGTTGTGTCAATTACTGAACAGGGGCCACTACTTGTTATCTTTTTTACTTTGATTTCACCTGTAGTACAACCTTCAACTATTGTATTTGTCGGATAATTAGGTATTGGGTTGCTTACAGTTTGATATACAGCTGTTCCGGCTAATAAATTCGCGATCAATACACCAGAATCCCAAACACCATCGGCAATATCAGATATAACTAATATTAAGTGAAAAGTATCACAAGGAATGACATTTGCTTGAGCAGTAAGAAGTGTAGTATATCCATTATATTCTATTGTTGTTGATGCAGAGGACGATGGGCATTGACCAGTACAACCACCACTAGTTGGTGCATATGGATCGTTGCAGATGTAATAGGACGAATTGGCGCCGCAGTTTACATTTTGCATTGTAACTTGAACTCCACCAGGTAATAATGCAATATTTTGTTGTCCGGTTATGCCTGGACCACTAATATAAAATCCGAATGCATCATTAATTGACCCTCCTGGAGACACAAAAGTGTTGTATTCATCTGAGGCAAAAACATATTGAAAACTAAGTGTTGAATCATAGGCTACAACATCAAACTCAAATTTTGTAGCATCGTATCCTGTTCCTGCCCAGGCTAGAAGTGGGTCTCCGGGCAATCCATTACTAAAACTCCATGCCGAAGTGGTGTTAGTGCTTGGTATATTAGCATGTCCACAAGTTAATAAAATTCCATGGTCAATACCAATACTTGTAGAGGACCCATTTGAAAATGTTCCATAAGCTATTGGGTTGCCATTAATTACTGGATTTAATACTGTGGCCCCGGGGCCAACCAATGCTTGGGCTAATTGTAAAGCTGTAACTCCAGTGCTGACATTTATTTGTGCACTTGAGTTTTTATTAATTGTTGAAAATAGTCCAGCTAAAACAAAAATGATTTTAAATTTATTAAAATTCATAAGTTCTTGATTGTTAAAAACGGTAAATTATTTCAATCCTAAATCAAACCACAATTCTAAAGGATTATAAAAAATAATCCTTTAGAATTAAACCAATGGTTATGAGCTTTTGATTTTGAATTTAGTTTTATTATTTAATTAAAGTCACATTTCCTCGCATAGATACTTTTTTATCATTGTGTCCACGACCAGCAATATAATAGACATAAACACCAATAGGAGCTGGTTCATTTTTAATAGTTCCATTCCATCCTTTTTTTAAATCATTGCTTTGATAAACAAGTTCTCCCCAACGATCATAAATTCTAAAATCATCAAGATTAAAAACACCTTCATGCATTATTTTCAATAAATCATTCGTGCCATCTCCGTTTGGAGAAAAAGCATTAGGAATATATACATATGGATTATCATCAACAAAAACCCAAACAGTATCATCATCTATGCAACCATTTGCAGTAGTTACTATTACATGATACAGGGTTGATTCCTCAGGGTTTGCCCAAGGATTTCCAATTGTTGTATCACTTAAGCCATAAGATGGATCCCAAATCCATGAAACGCCTCCTGAAGCAACCAATTGAGTACTGTCATATAAGTGAACGGTAACATCTTGCCCTGCATATGCATGAGGAATAGGATAAAATTCTACAGCTGTGTAAGCTGTATCAACGCAATAAAATTCACTTACAGCAACTAGCATATAGATAGTTGAGTCAACAGGTGGCACAACCAAAATATGACTTCCGGTATCTATTATTTCTCCATTTTCACTATACCAAAAATATTGTGATCCTCCGCTTGCGTATAATGTTATACTGCTATATGGGCAAATTATTGTGTCTGGATATGCATCAGCTACAGGAAGTGGATGAACAAGAACAACAACTGTATCAGTTGAAATTCCACAAGGACTTAAGCCAGTTACTGTATAAGTTGTAGTAACAGTAGGGAAGGCAATTGGATTTGAAATATTTGGATTAGTTAATGAACTATCAGGTGACCAAATATAATTTGTAACACCGCTCACACTTAATTGCACACTATCATTTAAACACATTGCAGTGTCATTGCACGCAACAATCTGTTGAGGCAAATCAACATTTACCATTACATCCTGAGAAAGAGAACAAGCACCTAACGAGGCTGTAATATTGTAAAGTGTCGAAGTTGTAGGAGTAGCCATTGGAGACAAACAAGTTACACAAGACAATCCAACCGGCGGTGACCAGACAATGTTAGGCAAATTTGTAAAAGTTGTTAAATCATAAGATTGTCCTAAGCACAAAGTAGTACCGGGAACTGTTTGTAATACCTGATCTATAATAAAGAATTTAACTTGTATGGCTTGAAGTAATGCAGCACCAGGGCAATTGGTTGTATCTGAAATTGGAATTAAATCAATTATGATTGTATCAACTCCAGGTTCAAAAATTCCATCAGCAATTGGAATTATATCAATATATATAATTGAATCTGTTCCAAAACAAACCGTATCAGCAAGTGCAACATAATCTATTCCTTCAATTGCATTTCCACTAGTAATGACATGATAGCAAAGTGAATCGGTAGCACAGTTTGATGTATCAATTAAAGAACAAGTGCCACCATTGGTAATTGTTTGTTTTTTTAAAGTGATTTGTCCCGTTGTACAGCCTTCCAATAACGATGTATTATCAAATCCTGGTAATGAATCGCTCACAGATGTGAACACAGCAGTACCTGCAATAAGGTTGGAAATTAAAACTCCTGAATCAAAGCTTGCATCGCCCACATCGGCAATAACCAGAACCAAATGATAAGTATCACAAGGTGTAACATTTGCTTGAGCGGTAAGCATAACCGTAAACCCATCGTACTCAATAGAGGTTGCTGCTTGACTTGCTGGGCATTGTGTTGTGCATCCACCTGATGTTGGATTCCACCAATCATTGCATACATAATAACTTGGATTTGCTCCACAGTTAACATTGTTTATTGTAACCTGTGTTCCATTTGGAAGAACAGCAATATTTTGTTGGCCTACTATACCAGGGCCAGAAATGAAAAATCCAAACGCATCGTTAATTGACACAGATCCCACATAATCATTGTATTCTTCCGATGCAAAAACATAGTTGAAACTTAAAGAAGAATCATAAGCAATTACATCAAATTCAAAACGACAGGCATCGTAAGTTGTTCCTGCAAAAGCAAGCAAAGGATCACCAGGATTATAATAAGCAGCAGACCATGGCGACATTGTATTAGCACCAGGAAGATTCAATGCATTACCAGATGTAAGTATTATTCCCTGATTTATTCCAATGTTAGTTGAATTTCCATTTGAAAATGTTCCATATTGATTAATGGCACCAGTGATTTGAGGGTTTAATACAATTGCTCCAGGGCCAACCATTGCCTGAGCTAACTGTAAAGCTGTTACACTTGTATTAGTTATAACTTGCGCATGACTGATATTGCTTAGAATAAAAAGCAATGCGAACAAATTGACTGTTAATTTTCTTAAAACTGTTTGCATTGGTATTAAAATTTGACCTGCTAAAGGTAAATAACTTCAGTTAATGTGTATTTATTCAATTGAGATAGTTGTAAATATTCTTACTGTTTCAAAAAAGAAATCTAACTTGTTAACTATTTTTTTCTTAAGTGATTCAGAAGTGTATATTATTGTTTTAACTAAAACTCAAATGAAAAACATTTTACTTTTTATTTCACTCTCCTTATTGATTTCCTGTTCAAGTAAAAATAACGCTGACGAAAATTCAAAACAAGCAAATGCTGATGGTTCGATTCAAAAATTATTCAGCAGTTATTATGAACACCGGCTTCATTTGTTTCCATTGGACGCTACCTCTAATGGCGATCATCGTTTTGATGATCAGTTGCCGAATAATATCACTGAATCTTTTCGTGATACTCTCAAACAATTTTATTCAGCCACACTTGATTCATTGAATTTGTTTGACCGGAATTTTTTAACTGAAAATAACCAGGCCAGTTTTGATATTCTTCAATGGGATTTGAAAATGAATATTGAAGCATTGAATTTTCCTGATCACCTTATGCCTATAAACCAGTTCTGGAGTTTATCAATTACCATGGGGCAATTGGGCGCTGGAAGCGGAATACAACCATTTGAAACAGTAAAAGATTACGAAAACTTTTTAATGCGCGCTCATAGTTTTGTACCTTGGTGCGATACAGCTATTGCCAATATGAAAAGAGGCATTGCGCAAAGTGTTACACTACCGCAAGTGCTTGCAAAAAAAGTATTACCACAATTGCAAAGCATGATTGTTAGCGATATTCATCAGAGCATTTTTCATATGCCAATCGATAAATTTCCGTCATCGTTTTCTGAAGCTGATAAAAAAATATTGACAGATGAATATGAAAAAACAATTGCTGAAGAATTAATTCCTTCTTATAAAAAACTATATGATTTTTTTAATTCCACTTATATTCCGGCCTGCAGAACTTCCACCGGTATAAGTGATCTTTCATTTGGAAAAGATTATTACAATTTCTTAGCGAAGCAGTGGACAACAACTACACTTACGGCAGATTCAATTTTCAATCTTGGGCAAAGTGAAGTGAAAAGAATTCGTGATGAAATGGAAGCAATAAAAAATAAATTAGGATTTAAAGGAACTCTGAAAGAGTTTTTCAAATTCGTAAACACCGATAAAAAATATTTCCCGTTCAAAACTGATTCTGAAGTGATACAGGGGTTCCGTAAAATCTATGAAACAGAGAAACCGATGGTGAATAAAATGTTCAGCATACAACCGAAATCTCCATTCCGAATTCAGGAGACAGAAAAATTTCGGGCAGCATCTTCCAGTGCCGAATACCAGCAGGGTTCAGCTGATGGTACACGACCAGGAATTTTTTATGTGCCGATTATTGATGCGACAAAATTTAATTCCATTACCATGGAAACTTTGTTTCTGCACGAAGCAATTCCCGGGCATCATTTTCAGATTTCTTTGCAGCAGGAAAATAAAGAGCTTCCTGATTTCCGCCGCTTCATCTGGTATGGTGCATATGGAGAAGGGTGGGCTTTATATTCTGAATCGCTTGGAAAGGAGGTGGGATTATATACCGACCCGATTCAAAAATTCGGAAACCTGAGCGAAGAAATGCATCGTGCTTTAAGATTGGTTGTTGATGTTGGCATGCATTTAAAAGGTTGGACACGCGAACAGGCTATACAATTTTGTCTGGAAAATGAAGCTGAAGGTGAGTCTGATATTACGAGTGAAGTGGAAAGATACATGGCAATTCCCGGGCAGGCGCTTGCTTACAAAATCGGGCAATTAAAAATTATTGCCTTGCGCAACGAATCAGAAAAACAATTGGGCGACAAATTTTCTTATGCCGAATTTCATAACCAGGTTTTAAAAGATGGCTGCTTGCCGCTTGCAATTCTTGAATCGAATATTACGAATTGGATTATGAGTCAGAAATAATTATGGGTTTTCAGAAACTACTTCTTTCCTCGCTTTTATATCCAGATTAATCAGCATCGCCACAATCAGAAAATAAAGTGTTCCTACTTTATCGGTTTCAATCAGGTCGCTCAAAAAAGTATTTACATACATCACAATCAATGTAAGTGTGAGAGCCATTGCAAACCGGCGAAGTTGTTTGTCTTTTAACTGATGATAAATTCGCTGCCCATACCACAACAATGCTCCCGTGAAAACAGAAAAAATAAGCAGCCCGATAATTCCCTGCTCAATTAACAGCAGCAGAAAATAATTATGCACGGTGCTTCGCTCGGGATTGCGACTGACGAAAGTGGCGTAGCTGCTCACCGCGTACGGCTTATAAAAATTATAAAAATTCCCCGGACCATAACCCACTATCGGATTCGCCTCCCACATGCGGAAACCTGCAATCCAGCGGAACACGCGCTCGCCACTGCTGATGTCTTCCATGTTATAGGTAGCAGACAAATGCGATTCAAGGTCTTCATGCATTATGGTTTCATCAAAATTCGGCGCGTAGTACAGGTAGCGGTTTTGATATCCCATGTAAAAAACTCCACTGATAATAAGTACGGCGCCAAGCAACATACTTCTGCCAAGTAACCGATGCTTAATTAAAAATGCGCACGGCAGAATTGCAATCACACTCAACCATGACGAGCGCGTGTATGAAAAATAAACGGCTACCAACATCACAAGCAACGAAGCAATCAGCATGTTGCGTGTAACAGTTCTTTTTTTATACCAGGTAATCGCCAGCCATGTTAACGGAATCAGTTGCGCCACGAATGCTGCATAAGCCACATGGTTTCGATAGAAAGGTTCCATCATCGTATTCACATCGGCAAACGAAAATCCTTTTTTAGAATGACGATATAGTGTGTAAAAAATAGTTGCAATTGTTGGAATAAAAATGCACCAGAATGCTTTTTTAAAATCTTTCACTTCTCGCATAACCACGCTGCCAAGCAAAACAAAAACAACAAGGTACCAGGTTTTTGCAAGCAGAAATTTGAAGGATACAAGGTGGTTGGAAGAATAAACAACTGAAATAATGATCCAGAAAAAATGAAGTGCGAGTAAAAAGAATAACGGATGTGTGAAGAATTCCTGCGCTACTAGTTTTTTATTCGAAAGCCAGGAAGCAATAAACACGAGCATCAATCCAAGCATGAGCGGCTCGGTAGGTAAATCGGTGCCTAACGATGTGGTGAATGAAAATTCTATTGATAAAGGCAAACAAAACAGCAACAGATAAAAAGCAAACTTTATATCGGCCAATGTTACATACAGAAATAATAAAGCAAATGGCAATGCAAACCAGTAATAATTATAGGTGAGCCATCCAACTGATAAACTGCCGAGTGTTAAAATTGCGGCAATAATCAGAACTGTTTTTTCGTAAAGCGGTAATGCTTTACTGTGGTTCATTCAATACTGATTTTATGTTTTTGTAATAATCAGCAACAATGGCGGTAAGTGTCATCACCACAAAAGCAATAAACACACAACTGAATACCACCAACCAGCGAACAGGTTTCGATTTTTTTTCGGCAGGAAATCCTTTCTCTAAAATAAAGATGCTTGGCACATCACGATTAATTGTTGCTTTAAATTGTTCTGATAAACCAATTGAGTTATTCAATTCTTTCAATGCTGCTTTCTTTTTATCGTCTAATATTTTTATTTCCTCATTCGCCATATCAAAACTTGCTTTCTCTTCAGCACTCATTGAATTCATTCGATTTAAATCAGAAATATTTCCGGCGAGGTTGTATCGGTTACGCAACTTGATAATGGAATCAGTCAGAATTTTTATCGTTGCTTCTTTAGCTGAAATCTTATTGTTGTAAATGCTCACCATTTTCTGTTTGTTGTCCATCAACAGATTTTTACTGATGTCATCTATCTTCCAAACCATAGCATTTACCATGTGCGCTGCGGTGTCTTTGTCCTGATCGTAAACGGTAATCTCAATGGAACCTTTATCGGTGCGTTCAATATTCACATTGTCTTCCAACTCTAATTGCACAGCATAATTCGGATAGTCAGATGTGGCTGAATCAATGTCGTAATGCTTGAATAAATTATACCGCTGCACCATAAACATTTTCAACTGTGCACTTTGTGCAATGGCCATCAGGCGGTCCACATCATCACTGGTTCCGAAAAAATTCTGACTCTTTTGTTCGAACATGTTTTCGCTGTTCGTGATGCTCGGGTTCGATGGCAGTATCACCGACTTCGAAGCATAATATGGTTTCATAATATGCGGATCTGAAATCACAATGCTTCCTACCAATGCAATGGCACAAACAATGAGAATTGATTTCTTCCATTTTAATATTATCCGGATAACTGAAATGAGATTGAGTTGCTTTTCCATTTAAGGGTTTAAAAATTTTGCACAAACCTAAAGGAATGAACAGGATTAGCAAATTGCTTTAGCCACCATTGTAAAAACAGAAATTTTATTGTGTGAAAGGGAAGAAAAATTATTCTTCTTCTGAAACCAGTAATGCTTTCACTTTTTTTACTTCGAATAATTTTAATCCGAAAGCAATCAAGAGCGAAATCAGTAATCCGGCAATCACACCGGGAATGAGCGAAGTGATAAATGAATGTGCAGCATAACCAACACCGAGCGAAAGGAGAGAAAACAAAATCAGTTTGCTGATTAATTCCAGATTCATTTTCAATTGAAATATTTTCCGGCTGATAAAAATTTCAATTACACCAATAAAACATTGAGTAGAAACCGCAGCAATGGCAGCACCGGTGCACTGATATTTTGGAATCAAAATAATGTTCAGCGAAAGATTGATGATGGCTGTTACAGCGGTGGCAAAAGCCAATTCTTTTAAACTACGGTTCGCGGCTAACAGTGTTCCGAAAATATAAACGGTAGAAGCGCCCGGCAAAGCGAACATGAGTATTCCTAAAATGTTTGCTGAATAAGTAGTGGTATCATGATAAAGCAATTGCATGATTTCGTTTCTGAAAAACAAACAAACCACTGCAAGCATCCAACTGAAAATGAAAATGGTTTTGAAACTAACAGCAGTGAGTTCATCCACTTTTTGTCCTCGTCGAATCAGTCGCGAAAAAATCGGAAGCAATAATGCAGCAAACAAAAACCCGAATTGATTAGCAGCATCGAGCAAGCGAAAAGCAGAAGCATAAATTCCTGCCTGAATATCACCATCGGTTCCCAATAATTTTTTCAGCAGTACAGCATCGGTGCGCGTGTAAATTCCCATCAGCAAAACAATAATGGCAAGCAGATAACTTTCCTTCCAGATTGTTTTCAGCATACTGAACTCAAACGAAAATTGCAATTTCGGAATGCGTTGTAACAGTAAAACAGTCGCCACTAAAATGGTGATGACATAACTCGCCGTTTGCGAATACACAAACCATTCAATCTGAAATTCTCCCGCAATCGGTTTGAAATAATACAACCATCCGAATAATAAAATCATCAGCAGTTTATCGAGTATGGAAAGAAAACTATCGAGCTTAAAAAATTGCAGCGCTGATAAATTGCTTCGCAGATAAAGCAGGAGCGAATTGAGTCCCTGGTTGAGAATTAATATTCCGAGAATATAATATCCCTCCTTTGTTGGATGCAAAAAAATGGCAGCAACAAAAGTGAGCAGGCAGTACAAAATGAAAAGCAAAATTTTAAAACATAAAATGTTCGACAGATATTTTTTGATGAGCGATGGCTGCTGCGCAATAATGCGGTTGTTATAATTCGTGATACCGATGTCGAGAATAATGCTGAACAGAATACTGAGATTGAACAACGCGAAATACAAACCATACTCTCCGTGTCCTGTCAGGTTTTGAACTGTTCTATCTACACCCAGAACATAGAACGGCTTGATGAGCACATTCAGCACCAACAGAAAAATAAGATTGCGAAAAAAAGTTTGCTTCATTAATCGGAGTGCAAAATACTTATTCCATTTTCAGATTCCAGATTCCAGATTGAATCTTCGTCAATATATTTCTATCAAAAAAAAATTCGTGATAATTCGTGTAATTCGTGGCTAACATTTAATTCATTTATTTCGCGGCATATAGAATGAACAAAGAAATCTGGTTGAAGCGAATTGACAGAGTAGCACGCCTCGAAAAAAAATCGAAGTGGGTTCGCCTGTTATCAAATCCGGTCAACCGAATTTATGGATTAACTTTTTCGAAGCTGATTTTTCCTTCTTCTAAAAAACCAAACTACACTTCAGCAAAATTGATTTGCGATTACCGCATGACTGTTGCACTGCCAGATGGATTGGATATTTTTTTGTGTGGGTGCAAGACTCACGATTCAGAATTAAGGTTTGCAAAATGGATGATTCAGACTTTGAAACCACGCGATACTTTTTTTGATGTGGGCGCGCACTTCGGATTTTTCAGTTTGCTCGCCGCGCAGTTGGTGGAAGAAAATGGAAAAGTAATTTCATTCGAACCCGCAGCTCTCGCCGCAAATATTTTACACAACAATATCGAACGACTAAGACAAGTGCGAATGGTGCAATCTGCTGTTGGCGAAACAACCGGCAGTGTGATGTTCCTGGAAGGAAAACCCGGACAAACAGAATCAAGCGGACGAATGAGCTCCGAAGAAGAACAGAACGAAACCATTCAGGGAAATCTGGTGAACTGTGTTTCGCTCGATGATTTTTCGGAGAAAGAAAAACTGTTTCCGACCGCCATAAAAATTGATGCCGAAGGAAGCGAACTGAAAGTGTTACAGGGCATGAACCGACTGTTACACTTGCACAAGCCCGCGATCATTATGGAATTCTGGAGCAAGCAGTTTCACAACAATCAGCAGCACATTGATGCAATGAATTTGTTAATCAGCAACGGATATACAATGAATCTGATTGACGATGACGGAAAACTTTTTCGCAGCAACAATCCCGAACAGCTTTGCATGGAACGGAAATTAGAATCAGACAATATTGTTTTCACTGCATGAAGATTGCCGTCAACACCCGCTTCTTACTGAAAGATAAACTGGAAGGAATCGGTTGGTTCACTTACGAATCGCTGAAGCGAATGGTGCTTGCACATCCCGAACACGAATTTCATTTTTTGTTCGACCGGAAATTTTCTGATGAATTCATCTTTGCAAAAAATGTGGTGCCGCATGTTTTGTTTCCACCTGCGCGTCATCCGTTTTTGTGGTATGCGTGGTTTGAATATGCCGTTCCGCGCGCGCTGAAAAAAATAAAACCCGATGTGTTTCTTTCCACCGATGGTTACTTATCGCTCTCAGTAAAAATTCCGCAGGTGCTCGTGATTCATGATTTGGCATTCGAGCATTTCAGTAATCATGTGGACTGGCTCACGCTTCGTTACTACAAATATTTTGTTCCGCGATTCGCAAAACACGCCTCGCGAATTGCAACCGTTTCGGAATACACGAAGCACGATGTGATGGGAAAATATAAAATCGCTGACGGTAAAATTGATGTAACACACAATGGCGGAAATGAAATTTTCAAACCGCTTGCTGCTGCTGAACAAAAATTAATTCGCGAAAAAATTTCGGGCGGCGCTCCATATTTTATTTATGCAGGTGCAGTGCATCCGCGAAAAAATGTGAATCGTTTGTTTCTCGCTTTCGATTCATTCAAAGAAAAATACGGGGGCGATTTTAAATTGATTATTGCCGGAAGAAAAGCGTGGGACACCGATGAGGCAATGAAAACTTACGAGCGCATGAAGTACAAACACGATGTGATTTTTCTCGGTCACTTGCGGCTGAATGAACTAGCGCAGGTACTCGCTTCGGCAACTGCGCTCACTTATGTTTCACTGTTTGAAGGTTTCGGAATTCCGATTGTGGAAGCCATGAATGCCGGCGTGCCGGTTATTACTTCCAATGTTTCTTCCATGCCCGAAGTGGCGGGCGATGCCACTTTAATTGTCAACCCGTTTTCGGTGGAGGAAATTGAAAATGCGATGCTGAAAATGGCAACGGATGAATCGCTCCGGAAAAATTTAATAGCAAAAGGCAATCTGCAGAAACAAAAATTCAGTTGGGATTTAACTGCAGAGCGATTGTATGATTGTGTTTTGAAAAGCATAAATGTTAACCAATAAAAATATTTCAATGAAAAAAATTCTTGCAACACTGCTTCTGTTTTTCTTCTTC
>BJGQ01000010.1:42091-80811 GCA_014190575.1 Bacteroidota bacterium
CCGTAAGTGGTGAATCCTTCTGTGATGATGAGTAAATTTTTACATGCTTCTGCAATGGAAGAATCTTTCAAAGCAAGAAATCCACCCATGTTTACCAATGCATCTTTTTTCGCGCTCATGATGGCACCATCCACCAGCGAAAACATTTTTTGTGCAATTTGTTTGTATGGTTTATTCTCATAACCTTTTTCTTTCTGATGAATGAAAAAAGAATTTTCTGCCATGCGACAACAATCAAGAAATAATTTCACGCGGTATTTTTTACAAACCGCGCTCACTTGTTTTGCATTTTCCATACTCACCGGCTGACCACCACCACTGTTATTTGTCACTGTTAAAATAACTCCGCCAATGTTTTTGGGTTTGTGTTTTAAAATCAGTTCTTCTAATTTTTTCACATCCATGTTTCCTTTAAACGAAAATTCCGATTGCGTGTCGTTTGATTCTGTGCAGGGAATATCAATGGCTTCGGCTCCGGAAAATTCAATGTTGGCCCGTGTAGTATCGAAGTGCGTATTGCTGATAAAAAATTTTCCTTTTCCACCTAAGTATCCATACAAAATCCGTTCGGCAGCTCGGCCTTGATGTGTAGGAAAAATATATTTCAATCCTGTTAAGTCGTGAATTGCTTGTTCCATTCTTCTCCAGCTTCGTGCACCTGCGTATGATTCATCGCCTTCCATCATGCCTGCCCATTGTGCCGCGCTCATGGCTGAGGTTCCGCTGTCGGTTAAAAAATCTATCAGCACCTGATCTGAATTTAAGAGGAACGGATTGTAGTGCGCCTGTTCTAAAAATTTTTTTCGCTGCAATTCGGTGGTCATGGTGATTGGCTCCACCATTTTTATTCTGAAAGGTTCAATGATTGTTTTGAATGACATGATAAAGTTTGAAGCTGCCAAACATATTGGCTCAGCATTACACGAAATATGATTTATGTCGTGCAATAATTGCTTCAAATAAAATTTGCGTCATCAGTTATTGTCAAAACCCTGAAAATATTGCGGACTGGTAAAGATTCGAACCCTTGACCCACTGATTAAGAGTCATTTGCTATTCCTAATAAGCTAGGAATCCATTTTTTAATTGTCTAATAGGCAAGATTGGTGAAATTTTATTAAACCGGTTGAAAAGAGTGTCTGCTTATTTAGGTGAATTTATCGCAAATTGGTAATTTCTGTTAATCAATTTCAAATTTTTCTTCCGACATTTTTTTCTTTCGCTTCGCCTGTTACTTTTGCGGCACTTTAAAAAAATTACAATAAATAATGGCAAATGTTGGTCGCATAAAAACAGTAATCGGGCCTATTGTGGATGTTGCTTTTGAGGGAGGAAAATTACCCGAAATTTTAAACGCGCTGGTGGTTACACGCGAAAACGGACAAAAATTGGTTCTTGAAGTTCAGCAGCACTTAGGAGAAGACAGTGTGCGCACCATTTCAATGGATGCTACTGAAGGATTGGTTCGCGGAATGGAAGCAGTTGATTCTGGTTCAAATATTACTATGCCAACAGGTGAACAAATCAAAGGTCGGTTGTTCAATGTGATTGGAGAAGCCATTGATGGTATTGGTCCTGTAAGTAACGAAGGCGGATATGCCATTCACCGCAAGCCTCCCATTTTCGAAGAGCTTTCAACTGAACAGGAAGTGCTTTTCACAGGAATAAAAGTTATTGACTTGTTAGAACCATATTCCAAGGGTGGAAAGATTGGTTTATTTGGTGGTGCAGGTGTTGGTAAAACCGTATTGATTATGGAGTTGATCAATAACATTGCTAAAGCATATGCGGGAACATCAGTGTTTGCGGGAGTAGGTGAGCGCACACGCGAAGGAAATGATTTGTTGCGCGAAATGATTGAATCCAATGTTATAAAATATGGCGATGAATTTAAACACGCCATGGAAAAAGGTGATTGGGATTTAAGTAAAGTTGATAAAAAAGAATTGGCAAAATCACAAGCAACATTGGTGTTCGGACAAATGAACGAACCTCCCGGTGCGCGTGCCCGTGTAGCCTTGAGCGGATTAACAGTGGCGGAATATTATCGCGATGGAGATCCGAACGAAGCAAAAGGTCGCGACATTCTTTTCTTCATTGATAACATTTTCCGTTTCACACAAGCTGGTTCTGAGGTATCAGCGTTGTTAGGTCGTATGCCTTCAGCAGTAGGTTACCAGCCAACTCTTGCATCTGAAATGGGAATGATGCAGGAGCGAATCACTTCAACAAAGCGTGGTTCTATCACATCTGTACAAGCAGTGTATGTTCCTGCTGATGACTTGACTGATCCGGCACCGGCAACTACTTTCTCTCACTTAGATGCGACCACTGTATTGAGCCGTAAGATTGCTGAGTTAGGAATTTATCCTGCTGTAGATCCTCTTGATTCTACTTCACGGATTTTGTCGGTTGATGTTGTGGGAGAAGCGCATTACAACTGTGCTCAAAGAGTGAAACTGACTTTGCAGCGCTACAAAGAATTACAGGATATCATCGCCATTCTTGGATTGGATGAATTGAGTGAAGAAGATAAATTGGTAGTGAGCCGTGCTCGTCGTGTTCAGCGTTTCTTGTCGCAGCCGTTCCATGTGGCCGAGCAGTTTACAGGTTTGAAAGGTGTGCTGGTTCCGATTGAAGAAACCATTCGCGGTTTCAATATGATTATGGATGGTGAAGTAGATGAATTCCCTGAAGCAGCTTTCAACCTGGTTGGATCAATTGATGATGCCATTGCGAAAGGAAAGAAAATGATGGCGGAGGCTTCATAAGACTAAAGACTAACAAATGCATTTAGAAATATTAACCCCAGAATCTAAAATTTTTACCGGCGAAGCAACTGCAGTTCAAATGCAGGGAACCGATGGTTCATTTCAGGTTTTGAATCATCATGCTCCGATGATCAGCAGCTTGAAAGAAGGAAACATAAAAGTTGATCACGATAAAACCACTACCAATTTTAAAGTGATGGGTGGTTTTGTTGAGGTGGCTGATAATAAAGTAACCGTGCTTGTTGAGGGATTGCAGAAATAAATTTTAATGATACTTAAAAAGCAACAGGCGCTTTCGGATTCGAAAGCGCCTGTTTTGTTTTTTACATTCGCAGCATTACGGATATTCGATGGAGGAACAGAAAAAATTAAAAATTGCATTCTTAACTTGTAATGATTCAACGGATAAAAAATCATATTCCGGAACGCATTATTACATGGGACAGGCATTAATCCGAAATGGATTTGATGTAACATTTATTGGTCCGTTAAAACCGTGGGAGGAATTTTTTGGTAGAATAATTAATCGCTTAACATTAATTTTTTTAAAGAAGAAATTCCGTTTTCAGGATACTCCATATTTCTCAAAGCGATATGCATCAATGGCATTGAAAAAAATGAAGGGAATTAATTTCGATTTCATTTTCGCCCCGGCGGCTTCAAAAGAAATTGCTTTTTTGAAAACTGATATACCGATAATTTATACTTCTGATTGCACCTGGAAACTGATTCACAATTACTATTCAAAGTTTTCAAACATACTTCCATCGTCAGTTATTCAAAGCCATTTGATTGAACGGCTTGCCATAAAAAATGCTTCATTGCTTTTATATCCATCGCAATGGGTGGCCAACTCAGCGCTGAAAGATTACGATGCTGATGATTCCAAAGTTGGTATTATTCTGTGGGGTGCTAACATGGATGAAATTCCTTCTCCTGAAATTGCTATGAACAGAAAGCGCTCTGATGAATGCCGGTTGTTTTTTCTTGGTGTTCACTGGCAACGCAAGGGCGGTGAAATTGCTTTGCAAACTTTATTGGAGTTGGAAAGAATGGGGGTGAATGCTCATTTAACTATTTGCGGAAGTGTTCCGCCGCAACCTGTTTTTCATCCGCGTGTTACAGTTATTCCGTTTCTGAGTAAAAAAATTCCGGAGCAACGAAAAAAACTGGAAGCGCTGTTTGAGCAATCAGATTTCTTGTTAGTGCCATCAAGAGCAGAGTGCTACGGAATTGTTTTTGCTGAAGCAAGCAGTTATGGTTTGCCTTCTGTTTCAACTGATACAGGTGGAGTAAGCGCAGTAGTGAAAGAAGGAGTGAATGGATTTTTAATTCCGTTAAATGCTACCGGAAAAAATTACGCTGAATTAATTCAACGGGTTTATAACGATGAACAATTGTATTCTTCATTGGTAAAATCATCGCGCAGGCATTATGAAAACGAAATTAACTACGACACCTGGGCGCAACGATTGAAAGAAAAATTATTCGAGTATCATATCAATCAGAGAAGTGATATAAAATTGAAAGCGGAAATTAATTAACAAGGAATTTTTTCCTCAGTACCATTTCATCCTTTCTGATTTCGAAAAAATAAATTCCGGATGAAAAAATGGTGAGTGGAATTTGAATGGAAGAATTCAGCAATATTTTTTTTACCCCAAAATTTTATTCTTCTTCATACATTGCAACATTAAACATTTCCTGATGAGCGAAAAATATTCTGAAACAAAACCCGAAGAACAGATTTTTCTGAACAACGAAAAATTTGAAATCCCTGAAGAAGGAATGCTTGGCTTGCTTGCACTCGGTGATGTGGGATTAAAAATGTGGAGGAAGAAGCGCGGGACTGTTGCTGATGCTTTAAAAATTTCAGAAGAAGTAAAAGAAGGGAGTAATCAGTAGGCAGTTGGCAGCAGTCAGTAAATAGAAACTCGAAAACCTAAAAATGAAATTCCTCCGTGAACTCTGTGTCTCAGTGCGAAATTTCAGAGTAGAACAGAAATCATAATTCAAAAATCTTAAATCAAAAATCTTCTTTGCGACTCGCAAAAAAAGTTTTACTTATTGGTTGGGATGCAGCGGACTGGAAAATTATTTCGCCCATGCTCGATGCGGGTTTATTGCCCACACTCAACAAATTTGTAGAACAAGGTGTGATGGGAAATCTCGCCACACTTGATCCGCCGCTCTCACCAATTTTATGGACTTCAATAGCAACCGGAAAAACTGCAGATGAACATGGCATACTTGGTTTCGTGGAACCGGATGCAAACTATCAGACTGTTCGCCCCGTGTCATCACGCTCGCGAAAAGTGAAAGCGCTGTGGAACATGCTAAGTCAGAAAGGATTGAAATCAAATGTGGTTGGCTGGTGGCCAAGCAATCCTGCTGAACCGATTAACGGGGTAATGGTTTCCAATTTTTTTCAGAAAATAAAAGGCAAGTATGGCGAGCCGTGGCCAATGCCCGATGGAAGCATTCATCCCAAATCAATGGAACACATCAGCGAGTGGCGCGTGCATCCGGGAGAGTTAACGCTGTCGCACATTTTACCTTTTGTTCCTGAAGCATTAAAAGTTGATCAGGAAAAAGACAAACATCTTTCATCGGTTGCAAAAATTCTGGCGGAGTGTTCTTCCATTCACGGCGCTGCTACCTGGCTAATGCAAAACACGGAGTGGGATTTCATGGCGGTGTATTACGATGCGGTTGATCATTTCTGTCACGGCTTCATGAAGTTTCATCCGCCGCAACGAAAAAATATTCCGGATAATTTATATGAATTGTATAAAGATGTGGTGCAGGGTGCTTATCGTTTTCATGACATGATGCTTGAACGAATGTTGCAGTTGGCAGGTGATGATACCACTGTCATTATCATGAGCGATCATGGTTTTCATTCTGATCACTTGCGGCCAAATCGTATTCCGAAAGAACCTGCGGGCCCTGCATTTGAACATGCGCCGTTCGGAATTTTTACCATGAAGGGACCGCATATAAAAAAAGATGAACGGATTTACGGCGCAACATTGTTAGACATTGCTCCAACTGTTCTCACACTTTTTGGTTTGCCTGTTGGAAAAGATATGATTGGTAAATCGTTGTTGCAATCGTTCAACAAAAAAGTGGAGCCAACTTATATTGACAGTTGGGAAAATGTAACTGAAGGAGATGCAGGCATGTTGCCCGGTGATGTGCGCGAAGATCCGTGGGCGGCAAAAGCAGCAATGGATCAGTTGATTGAATTAGGTTATGTAGAAAAACCAGGTGAGGACAAAGAGAAAGCGCTGAAAAAAATTACCGACGAATCGCAATTTTATTTAGCGCGTGTGTTGATGTACCGGAAAAAATTCAGCGAGGCGATGGTGATTCTGGAGAAAATATTTTCGGAAAACATTGATAAACTTCGTTATGGTTTAGCACTGCACGAATGTTACATGGCGCTGAATAAAAACGAAGAGTGCCGTGTGCTGATGGATAAACTGCGAACAACAGAAGCCGCCGAACTTGCCCGATTGGATTTACTGGAAGCAGGATTATTTATTGCTGAAAACAAACCTCGCAAGGCAATGGAATTGCTGGAGAAAGCTGAACAACGCTCCGCTCATTTACCATATTACTACAACGAATTAGGAAGAGTGTATCAGCGATTGGGAAAATGGGATAAGGCGCAGCAAGCATACAATCGTGCATTGGACATTGACGCAAACAATGCATCGGCACATCTTGGAATTGCACGCTCGTTGCTACGCACCAAAGAATATGAACAAGCTGCAGAAGAATCTTTAGCTGCTATTGGATTAATGTATGCTATGCCGCAAGCGCATTATTGTTTGGGTGAAGCCATGTACAATCTTGAATTGTATCATGATGCTGCAATGGCTTTTGAAGTAGTAATCAGTCAGGCGCCGGGAAGCCGCAAAGCGCATCAGTGGTTATTAAAAATTTACAGAGAGCATTTGCATGATGAAGAAAAAATAAAATACCACGAACAGTTTATTATGGAAAATATAAAAGGCACCATCACAGTAGTTTCAGGATTGCCACGCACTGGCACGAGCATGATTATGCAAATGTTAAATGCAGGCGGAGTAGAAATTTTGACTGATAACATTCGTGCAAACGACACCAACAATCCGAAAGGGTATTTGGAATTTGAAAAAGTAAAAAGTTTGTTTCGCGATAACACATGGGTGAACGAAGCAGTTGACAAAGCGGTAAAGGTTGTTGCACCATTGCTCCCGAATTTACCTGCTGCATACAACTACAAAATTATTTTCATGCAACGCGATATGGATGAAGTACTGCGCTCGCAACAGGTGATGCTCGGTCACAATCGCGCGGTGCGGCAGGAAGCATATCCCATTGCACTCGCAGAAGCATTTACCAAGCAATTGGAAAAAGCCGATGCGTGGATTGCACGCACTCCGGGTGCTGAAGTTTTAAAACTGAATTACAAAGAGGTGATTGCAAACCCGCAGGAAGCCGCCGAAACCATCGCAAGTTTTTTAGATGAAGAAATGGAGATTGATAAAATGGTGGAAGTGGTGGATGCTTCGCTTTACAGGAACAAGGGGGATGTGAAAGATTAAAAATGAAATATTAAAAACTGCTTACCTGATAACTCAAAAAAAATTTAACTCGAAATAAAATTACTGCTGACCTGCAAGTATTTGCTGATTGGGAGTTGGGTTAACAGCATAATCATATACTATCATTTCACCCCACAAAATCTTGATTCTTGCCCAACCATAATAAGTGTTACCTCCCATTAATAATTTAAGTCCAACATATTTTTCAGCATATAAATCGAATAATCCTTGTTCACTGTAAAACGAATTATTAACCGTTGGAAAGCCCTGATGGTATTCCTGAGATGAAAATCGGTGTTCCAGAATTCCATTACTAAGCACAATATTATTTGCATTAATTGTATCACCTATCGAAAGTGGTTTTGGAAAATTGCCCAGTGAAGAAGCCATCATTTTATTATTACCGTAGCCATCAATGCGATTAGAAGAATTTAAATAAGCAGAAAATGCAGTTGACATATAGTAAGTTGACCAGGAAGAAAAATTTTCACTTAACCTGAAATCAACTATTCCATCATTATTTAAATCCAACTGATAATTTGCTCCCAACCAGAATGAACTATTTAAAACCGCATCTGGATTTACATCAGTATAAATAATTTGCGCACATGCCTTTTCAGCATGCATAGCTAAAAACCCTGCGGAGAGTGTACAATATGCAGCAAGCTTTTTTTTCAAATCATTTTTATCCGGTTTCATAAAATTGAAATTTTATAATTTAAAATCTCCTTGCTGTTGCTGATTGAAATAAAATAAATTCCTTTTGGCAATTGAGATATATCAAATTGCTCTGATGATTTTTTTACAGTCAGTTCACTTAAAAGCTGACCTGCGTTATTAATTAATTTCACTTCAGCACCCATCCATTTTTCATTCATGAATTTCAGTTCAGCAAAATTTTCATGCATCAATAATTGCAAATCATTTTGATTGCCGATGACTGAAATGTTCGTTGGTGTGTAGTAATAAAATATGGATTGCGCAGAACAATCATATTGATTCCAGACTGTTACTTTATAATTTCCTTCCAACGAAACTGGAAGGTATTGTAAGGTATCAGCAGGTAAAATTCCTCCATAGTAATACCATTGATAAGACGAAAAACTTCCAGTAAATAATGTGTCGTTTGATTGAGAAATAGTAGGTGAAGGATTTTGATGCAGCGAAAAATTAATTGTATTTGAAGTATCTGAGCAATCTGAATTAGTTGAAAATAAATAAGCATTCACATCCGATGCTGAAAAAATTTCGGTTGTAAAAACAGTATCAGTTGTTGGGGTTAGTACAGGAATATTATTAATGAACCATTGTACCTGATACCCTGGAGGAATGTATGAAGTATTCAAATCAATTTCAGCACTGTCTCCGCAAAACGAAGTCGGTGAGTCAGAAAAAACATCAATGCTAACTGTATTGTTAATTACATACGAAATAATATTGGAAGTATCGCTGCATCCGTTTGCTTGATTATACAACAGACCATAAAAAGCAGAATTGTTAGTAATCAAAAACGAAGCAGTAGAATCGGTAGTCGGCGATAAAACCGGACTTGAATTCTGATACCATTGCAAAAGAAAGCCGTTTGGTATGGAAGAAGTGTTCAGCTCAATCACAGCACTATCACTGCAATAAAATGTTGGCGAAGGAGAAAGAATATTGATGTTTGCTCCGTTTCCAACTGAAAAGGAAATCGTATTGGAAGTATCGATACAGCCTGATGATGTATTGTAAAGTTGAGCTGAAAAAGCTGCATCGTTTGTTAGAAAAAATGAATTGGTTGAATCCGTAGTTGGTGATAAAACTGCAATTCCGTTTTTGAACCATTGTAAAAGAAATCCTTGAGGTATGGTAGAAGAACTTAAATCAATTAATGCATTGTTTTCGCAATAAAAATTGTTTGAAGAAGTAGAAATCTGCGTTTGCAAACTACTGCATGCAGCAAAGTTTTGAATCGGAGTAATGGTAGAGCAATCTGCTTCATTCCAAACTTCAACCGAATAATTTCCTTGTTGCGTTATAACTAATTTCCGAAGTGTATCATTGGTTAAGATACTCCCATTCAAGTACCACTGATACTTGAAATATAATCCGGTATAAAGCGTATCAATGCTTTGCCAGATTTCCGGAACAGGTGGAGCAGCTGGACTAACGCCGAATTGATTTGTTGAGTAATGACAACCGGTTCCGGGTTCAACCACATCAACATGATAAAATCCAGTAGTGGTAGCATTAAAAATATTTGAAGTAGAAACCTGAATAGTATTGTTTTCACGATACCAGTGGTACGAAGCATAGTTAAAAGTAAGATCTGTAATGAGCAATGAAGAATCGTTGTTACAACCAATATTGGTTGGATACCCAGTTAGCGAGCCAGAAAAAATCTGATTGATTACTTCAACATGAATACTGTTTGATGTATCAGCACATCCATATAATCCATTTACAATAGCCACATTCACTTCAGCACTCGAATCTAATATGAAACCGAATGTTCCCCATCCCGGATTTTGATTAATAATTTCTCCATTCGCCATCCATGAATAGTAATTGTCAGCAGTAATTCCTGAAACAGTAAATTGAGAATATAAACCTGCGCAAATAGTATCAGAGGATGTTATAGATATAATCGGAGTATTTACATTGCAATTTCCATAATGAAAAACATTTGATAGCAAATGACAATTGTTCGTATCAGTTGTTATCAGTGAATAATCTCCATTGATATTAAAAGCCAAATTCTGATTGGTCTCACCTGTTAATGCAGTTCCGTTAAAATACCATTGATAAGATGAAGCAGGAGTTGAAACAAGTGTATCTGCAGAAGCTTGTGTAATGATTGGCATTTCAGGATTAACAGAAATGCAACCGATATCACCCGCGAGTATAGGTGTATTGGGTGAAGTATTGAGTGCAAAATCTTTAACTGTGATTTTGCTTGAAGGAACATTAACATCTAATCGTATCCAACCATAAAAATCATTTGCTCCTTCATGAACTTTAACTCCTAAATATTTATCTGTAGTATTCAACCAAGGTCCAAACTCCCAATTGAAACTACTGTAAAACTGAACCAGATCATATCCATTATCAAAATAATTAGAGGAACTTGTTGCAGAACCAATTGGAACATTAAAACTTAAGGGATAAACAAGAAATTGGTCACCAGGTTTTGCTTGAGCATATATATTATCAAAACCAGTAGGATTCCGATTTGCAGTGAATTTAATATCTGTAACTCCGTCATTATTCAAATCCAGAAACTGATATTCCATCACATTAAAATTATTCAATGAATCATCCGGTAAAATATCGTGATAAACAATTTGCGCTTCAGCATTTTGCTTCATCAGCACCGCACATGCAAGAGTTATATATGCGGCTATTTTTTTCTTGAGTGAATCTTCCACTTCAATTTTTTAATCCTTTCAAAAGTAACAGAAAAATAGTAGCTGAAGTTAAATTCTTCACTAACGAAAATTGAGAACAAAAATCCAGTTATTGATTTATCACTTGCACCAGCAGGAATTTATTTCTACCACATTCGCAGTAAGCAGAAATATTTCAGTGGTAAATTTTTTATGTAGTAAAATATTTTTTAGTATTTACAATTGAAATATTCATTGTTCACTTTTCACTCTTAGTTTTTAGTTCTTCACTAAATTACTTCACCAACCCTCGGTTATTTTCAATTGCGCTTTTCAAATAAGGTTTCAACTGGTCGCCTGCCATTAAAATAATTTCTTCATCAGAAATAAAAGGCGCAGGAACAGTATGCGCGAGTTTTGCACGGCTTGCATCTGTGAGTGCATTCAAATCGCCAACTGCAACTGCACTAAAATATTGCCAGTGGCTCATTCCGGAAATAGGGTAGGAGTATATCAACTCATTTTGCGAAGTATAAAAATCAACAGTTGCTCCAACCAATCCATCTTTCTGTTGGTTGGTTTCCAGCACATCGCAGGCAATGGTTTTGTATTTTTTAGTTTTCATATCATTTCCTAAACTATCCTTCTTCACATTCCCTTTTGCATCCAATAAATATTCAAAACCATCTTCCACTTTTTTAGTGTCGGTATATTTATTTTTCAAAACCTGTTCAGGGCTTGCATTAATTTTAACTAAATGAACCATCACACGATAATCGTAAGTGGTGCCTTCATTGGCTTTACTATCAAACTTTACCCATTGCGAATTCAATCCAATCATATCAAAGGAGGTCAATTGTTTTTCCAAACCCGCCGGCATAATTGCATTTGAAACATTCACCACATTTAACAACACATGACTGATTCCTTTGGTATAGGCATTTTGAATTTGTGCATCCACATCACGAAAGCCAGGAAAGAACTCTTTCGCTTTTAGTAATTCATCGTATGCATTACGCGCATCATATCGGTTGTTGCTTGCCATTATTTTTACCGCATGAGTATATAAAAAATCGGCGGCTTTTGTTTTTGCAGCAATCAAATCCTCATCAGCCACATTTTTAAAAATGGCATCGCGCTTTTTGCTATTGATATGCAATGGAGTTATTGGTTCAACGGCATTGTGTCGGTTATGAATATTATTCAGTAAATAATATATGTCAACCAAATGAGAAGGTTCGCCTTCTTTTTTCCAATATTCAATTTGCTTCATATCTCGTGTATATGCTTTATCAGAAGCTGCTTCTAACCATACTGCATATTTATCTTTTCCCGGATTATTTTTTACGCGCTTCAGAGCTTTATCGAAAGCAGAATCATAATCACCGTTGCGCAATTCTTTTTGAATGCTGGTGCAACTTGCAAAAACGCTGATTGAAACAAAAAGTAAAAAAATCTTTTTCATAAAAACTTTATTAAGCGCAAGTATAAAGACAAAGCCCGTGCAAATTATTGAAAATGCTGTTTATAAACTTAGAATAATTCTAAATTTGAAAATTTTTTTCTAAAAAAATCAACACATAAAATTTCGTTTTTAAAAATATTAGTTCAATTATATTTTTTCCTGAAACCTTTATTCATCAAGCGTTTCAAAAGAATTTATGATTCTAAAACAGTGTAATTTTATCATTGTATTCCAAACAAAATTTCAGTTGAATGTTGGTTGTGTTAAAATATTTTTTAGATAGAATATAAAAACCTCACTTGCCTGTATATTTTTGCCACCATTCAAAAAAAAATAGCCCGCATGACATTTTACTACAAGCCCTCGCGGATTGCTGAGTTAACAAGGGTTTCGGCCAGACTGCTTTTATTGCTTTCATTTCTTTTTTCTTTTAATGTTACTGTATCAACTGCTGCCGTAAGCGTAGCTGACGGACAAAAGTTGTTTGCTAACAACTGTCGTTCATGTCACAACACACCCGACAAAGATCAGGTATTGGTTGGCCCATCATTAAAGAATGCTGACAAGAAAAGATCAGAAGCTTGGTTGATTAGTTGGATACGCAACAATGTTGCATTTCGAGCTTCTGGGGATAAAGAGGCTTGTGCAATTTTTGAGGAGTACAAGAAAGCCAGCATGACTCAGTTTCTTTCTTTCAGTGATGATGATATTAAATCTATAATAGCTTATATAAATGACGCAAGTAATAAAGTTCCGGTTGTTGCAAATGCTCCTATTGGAGGTGCTGCCGGAGCAACCGAAGAAAGTGCTGATAATTATACCGGAATACTTTGGGTAGTAGTTGTAACACTTGCAGGATTAAGTTTTTTAATTTTTCGAATCAATAATAATCTTCGTCGTTATGCTGGCGAAAAAGAAGGAGAGGAAATTCCGGAGGAGCGTCCGTTCTTCAGAGCCATATTCTCAAAAGGAAATGTTGCGCTCATGTTTTTTATGTGTGTGATGTTTCTTGGATACTGGATGGTGAATGAAGGTCAAAGTCTTGGTCGCAGTCGCGATTACCAACCCATTCAACCAATAAAATTTTCTCATAAAATTCACGCTGGTCAAAATCAAATCAATTGTTTATATTGTCACGCAGGTGCAGAGAAAAGTAAAACAGCCTCTATTCCTTCAGTTAATATTTGTATGAATTGCCACAAGGCAATTAAGGAGGGGCCAATAACAGGTACTGCTGAGATTTCAAAAATTTATGCTGCGTATGATAATAACCAGCCAATCAAGTGGATTAAAATTCACAACCTCCCCGACCATGTTTACTTTAATCACTCACAGCATGTGAAAGCCGGACAAGTAGCTTGTCAGACCTGTCACGGACCCGTTCAGGAAATGGATGAGGTTAAACAATTCGCAAGTTTGTCAATGGGCTGGTGTGTTAACTGTCATAGAAATACGGCAACTCAGTTTTCTCAAAATAAATATTACGATCCGCTCTTCAGCAAATTGCATGAAGAGTTAAAGACCGGAAAAATTTCGCAAGTAACAGAAGGTGATTTGGGTGGAACGGAATGTCAAAAGTGTCATTACTAAAATTTTGAAACCTCAGTTGTAAAATAACACTGGATGGAAAATAAATCATATTGGAAAGGTCTCGCTGAACTAGAAGAAACTCCGGAGTTTATTCATGAGCGCGACAAAGAGTTTGCTGAAGAACTTCCGATTGAGGAAATCTTTAACAGCAATTTTGTTCAAAAGCCAAGAGCGCGTCGCGACTTTTTAAAAATGCTTGGGTTCAGTGTAACTGCTGCTACCATTGCTGCAAGTTGTAAAATTCCTGTTCGTCAGGCAATACCTTATGTTATTAAGCCGGAAGAAATTGTACCGGGTTTGGCAAATTATTATGCATCAACTTATTCTGATGGAAGTGACTATTGCAGCATCTTAGTTAAAACAAGAGATGGTCGCCCAATTAAAATTGAAGGCAATACAAATTCAACAGTTACAAAAGGTGGAACCAACGCTCGTGCACAAGCTTCCATACTTTCATTATATGATAAGGCAAGAATGCATACTCCTGCTCAGGATGGAAAACCCGTAGAGTGGACTGTTGCTGATTCTGATATTAAAAATCAATTGGCTGCTATAAAAACAAAAGGCGGTAACATTCGCATTCTTTCTTCTACTATTTTAAGTCCTTCAACAAAAAATATAATTGCTGATTTCGGAACATATTATGGAAATACGAAGCATGTTGTTTTCGAACCAATGTCTAATGCAGGAATACTTTCTGCCAATGAAAAAAGTTTCTTCAAGCGTGTTATTCCGGGTTACAATTTTGATAAAGCAAAAGTGATTGTTTCGTTCGCTGCCGATTTTCTCGGTTCATGGATTTCTCCTATTGAATTCACAAAACAATATGTTGCAAACAGAAAGGTATCGAAAGCAAAAGCAGAAATGTCTCGCCACTACCAGTTTGAATCTAATGTTTCATTAACCGGAAGTAATGCAGATAAAAGAATAGCAATAAAACCTTCAGAAGAAGGTGATGCAATTATTGCACTCTATAATATGATTGCCGGTTTTGCTGGAAAAGCCGGAGTTTCAGGCGGAAAAGTTTCTGATAAAGCAAGCAAGTCATTGAACAAAGCAGCAGCTGAAATGTGGGCAAATAAAAATGCTTCATTGGTAGTGTGCGGTGCAAATGATACCAACTCACAAATTTTAGTGAACGCCATTAACGATATTCTTGGCAGTTATGGAAACACCATTGATTTAGATAATTATACAAATGTTGCGCAGGGTTACGATAAAGATTTTTCTGATTTGGTTGCCGAAATGGAAGCCGGTTCAGTAGATGCTTTAATCATTTACAATACCAATCCAGTTTATAGTTTTTCCAAAGGAAAAAAATTCGGAGAGGCTTTGAAAAAAGTTGGTCTCACCGTTTCTTTCAACGACAGAACTGATGAAACAGCTTCATTGGTAAAATATCATCTTCCCGATCATCATTATCTGGAAAGCTGGAATGATGCTGAAGTTAAATTAGGAAAATATAGTTTGTCTCAACCGTGTATCAATCCAATTTTTAATACCCGTCAGGCAGCTGACAGTTTATTGAAATGGATGGATAGTGCCGATGATTATTCAACTGTTATTAAGAAAAACTGGGAGAAATTTGTTTTCCCTACTCAAACACAAGAAACTAACTTTCAATCATTCTGGGATAATTGTATTCGTGTTGGTGTTTATGAAAAGGCATCTGCTGTTTCAACTACAACTGCATTCGTTGGTGATGTAAATGCTGCAGCTTCTGCTTCAGGTGGAAAGAAAACGGATGGAATGGAGTTAGTGATTTTTGAATCAGTAGGATTGGGAAACGGAAAATTTGCAAACAATCCCTGGTTGTTAGAAAATCCTGATCCTATTACTAAGGTGGTTTGGGACACAGTTGCAATGGTTCCTGTTCCATATGCAAAAGAAAATAATCTGGTTGAAGGAGATATGATTGAAGTGAGCGCCGGTGATTTCAAATTGGAATTACCTGTAGTGACTCAGCCTGGAATTGCAAATAATACCATTGCAATTGCAGTTGGATTAGGTCGCGAAAAATGTGGCCGTGCCGGCAATGGAGTTGGAAAAAATGTTTATCCTTTTGTTTCAATGAGTGGCGATACAATGTGCTATTCAATTTCAAAAGTGACCGTGAAACCGACTGGCAATAAATATGAATTGGCCATTACCCAAACTCACGGAACTTTCGAAGGAAGAAATGTAGTTCAGCAAACAACTCTTTCTGAATATAAGAAAGATGCATCTGCCGGAAACGAATCAATAAAAGAATATGAAGAGGTAAATGGTGTAACACTTTATCCGCAGAATATTCATGAATACAACGGTTTGCGTTGGGGAATGAACATTGATTTGAATTCATGCATTGGTTGCGGCGCTTGCCAGGTTGCATGTTCCTCTGAAAACAATGTTCCTGTTGTTGGAAAAGATGAAGTTCGCCGCGTTCACGAAATGCACTGGATTCGTATTGACCGCTACTATTCATTTGCAGGGGAGAAAGAGCGAGTTACAAAAGAATCACACTCAAATGCAATAGGTCTTGGTAATCAATATGACGATGTAAAGGATTGGGAAGACATTGAAGTAGTGCACCAACCAATGTTGTGTCAGCACTGCGAAAATGCTCCTTGCGAAAATGTTTGCCCGGTAGCAGCTACCAACCACAGCAGCGAAGGGTTAAATCAAATGACTTACAACCGTTGTATTGGAACAAGATATTGCGCGAATAATTGCCCTTATAAAGTTCGTCGCTTCAATTGGTTCGATTATACAACTTCAGATAGTTTCCCTTGGAATACTTACGATAAGAGTGAAGGTGTTGCAATGATGATAGATGATTTAACCCGCATGGTGTTGAATCCGGATGTAACTGTTCGCTCAAGGGGAGTAATTGAAAAATGTAGTTTCTGTGTTCAGAAATTACAGGATGCAAAATTGAATGCGAAAAAACAAGACAGAGCATTGGTGGATGGTGAAGCAAGAACAGCTTGTCAGTCTGCTTGCCCTGCTGATGCAATTGTGTTTGGTGATGTGAACAATAAAGGAACAGCGGTTTCTAAAACCCGTGAAGACGAACGCAATTATTATGTACTCGCTGAACTGCATGTGAAACCATCCATTGGTTACATGGTGAAAGTTCGCAACAATGAAAACATGGCTTAATTAGATAACTAAAGAAAAATTATGCACGCAGAATCGGCCGTAAGGGCCCCGCTTATTTACGGCAACAAAACATATCATCAGATTACTGAGGATATTTGTCGCCCGATAGAAAGCAAGCCCACAAGACTTTACCTCATCACGATTACTTTCACTGCATTGTTGATGACCTGGGGTTTATTCATGATTGGCTGGACCGTTTGGTTCGGTATCGGTACATGGGGATTAAACAGAACCGTAGATTGGGGATGGGACATCACCAATTTCGTTTGGTGGATTGGTATTGGTCACGCCGGAACATTAATCTCTGCAATTCTTTTATTGTTCCGTCAGAAATGGCGTATGGCAATTAATCGTGCAGCAGAAGCAATGACTATTTTCGCTGTTATTTGTGCTGGTTTATTTCCGATATTTCACATGGGGCGTGTTTGGTTAATATTTTTCAACCTTCCTTACCCTAACTCTCGCGGACCATTATGGCCGAACTTCAACTCGCCATTGTTATGGGATGTGTTCGCAATTTCAACATATTTTACTGTTTCACTTTTATTTTGGTACACCGGATTAATTCCTGATATTGCTACTGTTCGTGACCGTGCGAAAAAGAAATTTACAAAATGGATTTACGGAGTTTTAAGTTTCGGATGGACAGGTTCTGCTAAACATTGGCAACGACACGAAGCACTTTCGTTGGTGCTTGCAGGTATTTCAACACCGCTTGTACTTTCAGTTCACACCATTGTATCCTTTGACTTCGCTACTTCAGTTATTCCCGGTTGGCACACCACCATCTTCCCTCCATACTTCGTTGCCGGTGCAATTTTTTCCGGTTTCGCAATGGTGTTGACATTGATGTTGGTTGCAAGAAAAGTAATGAACCTTCAACAATACATTACATTGGAACACATTGAATCAATGAATAAAATCATTGTGTTAACAGGTTCCATTGTTGGTTCAGCTTACATAACCGAATTATTTGTTGCCTGGTACAGCGGAAACATTTACGAACAATATGCTTTTGCAAACAGAGCACTCGGGCCATATTGGTGGGCATATTGGGGAATGATGACCTGTAATGTTATCAGTCCGCAATTGTTCTGGGTTCGTCCATTGCGTCGTAGTGTTTGGTTTACTTTCTTCATGTCGATCATTATCAATTGCGGTATGTGGTTCGAACGATTTGTAATCATCGTTACTTCTATACATCGTGATTTCATTCCTTCTTCTTGGTCCTATTATTCTCCGACCTATGTTGAGATCAGCATTTTTGCGGGAACAGTTGGATTATTCCTGACAGCATTCATGTTGTTTGCGAAGACCATGCCTGTAATTGCAATGGCAGAAACAAAACACATTTTAAGAATTTCAGGTGATGCACAGAAAAAAGCTGCGGCAGCACATTCACATAGTCATGAAGATTTACCTGGATCAATTCAAGTTCATTAACCATGAGAAATAAATTTTTAGTAGGATTATACAGCGACGAGGACAAGATGATAGATGGCGTTCGAAAAATGCGCGAAAACCATCTGGAAGTTTACGATGTGGTTTCTCCGTTCGCTGTTCACGGATTAGATGATGCTTTAGGATTGAATGAATCAAGATTGCACATCACCGGATTTATTTATGGTGCTACAGGATTGACTATTGCACTGACTTTTATGTCATGGGTATTCACTTCCGATTGGCCATTAAACTTTGGGGGCAAACCTCACTTTTCTTTTCCGGCTTTTGTTCCAATTCTTTTTGAATTTACAGTGTTAAGTGCTTCTATTGGAATGACATTAACTTTCTTACTTCGTTCAGGATTGTATCCCGGAAGAATTCGTGAGAAGTTAGATGAGCGTACAACAGACGATAAGTTTGCAGTGGTATTCAGAATCAATAAAAAAACTACTGCTGAAGAAATAAGCAAGATGAAAGACATGCTTCAATCATCAGGAGCAGAAGAAATTAAAGAGAGAGATTTAAAAAGACATTATTAATTGATTTCGAAAAAAGAATCATGATAAAGAGGTCATCCATAGTAACTGCCGGTTTAGTACTGTTTGTTTGGTTGTTGCAAAGTGCTTGCAGCAATGAACCACGCAGAACTCCCGGTCGTGAGTACATGCCTGATATGGCGCATCCTGTAGCTTACGAAACATATTTAGGTAATGATATTTTTTCTGACAGCATGAACGCACAAAAGCCAGTATTGGGAACCATACCAATTTATCAGGGAGTTGTTGGAAATGAAAATGCTTTTATGCCTTTCCATTATACCAATACACCTGAAGGTTATGAAGCAGCAGGAGTTGATGTGAAAAATCCATTAACAATTACAGCTGATGTTTTAGGCGAAGGAAAAAGATTATTCAATATTTATTGTGCTATTTGTCATGGTGAAGATGGAAAAGCATCCGGTCACATTGTAGTTGGTGATAATGTAACTAGCAAATTTCCACCCCCACCATCGTACTTTACTGACGCAATTTTAGCATTGCCCGAGGGAAAAATGTATTTCTCGGTTCACTTTGGAAAAAATTTAATGGGCTCTTACAGTACTCAATTAGATAGAATTCAAATCTGGAAAGTAATTTCATATGTAAGAAGTATGCAGGAAGATTACCGAAAAACATTGGCCGGTACACCTGCAGTTACTGATTCAACCAAAAAAATGTAAACACTGAAAATCAAGCGCTGCAATGAACGAGACTTTTAATTTTACATCGAGACTAAAAACCATCAGTATGGTATTAATGCTGATAGGTGCTGCTGCATTAGCGGGAGGCTTTGTTGTTTATAGTGGAGATGAAATAAACCGCGTATGGGCAAATCTCCTGTTGGATAGTGTGTTCTTTTTGGGGATAGGAATGGGAAGCGCATTTTTTATTGCTGCAGTTTATCTTGCATGGGGTGGATTTTCAGTTGTTTTCAAAAGAGTACCGGAAGCAATTTCGCAATGGATGCCTGTAGCCGCAGTCATTTTATTATTAGTGTTAATTGCAGGGCATGGAAATTTATATGAGTGGACACATGCTGAGGAAGTTGAACACGATCCAATCTTAAAAGGTAAGACAGCCTACCTGAATCTCCCTTTCTTTTTTATTCGCTTTGCATTTTTTCTTGGCGCGTTAGTAACTTGCACTATTCTTCTTCGCAAAACTTCTTTGAAAGAAGATACGATGATGGCTGGTGATACTACAATGTACAAACGCAGTTTAGTAATTGCTTCTGTGTTCATTCCATTCTTTGCTGTTTATATTTTAGTTACTGCTTGGGATTGGTTAATGTCATTGGATCCGCATTGGTACAGTACTATGTATGGTTGGTATTCGTTCGCAAGTTTCTGGGTGACCAGTATTGCTGTGATAACATTGTTTACAATTTTCTTAAAGAAGAAAGGATATTTGAAAGAAGTTAATGTCAATCATTTGCATAACCTTGGAATCATGATGTTTGCATTCAGCATCTTTTGGACTTATGTAACCTTCTGCCAATTCATGCTGATTTGGTATGCAAACATTCCTGAAGAAACAATTTATTTCCAACACAGATATGGTCATTACAAACCATTGTTCTACGGAATATTTGTATTGAATTTCGTACTTCCGTTTTTATTGCTGATGTCACGAGATGCAAAGAGAAACATGAATCGTTTAATACTTGTTGCATGCATAATAATCATCGGACACTTTACCGATTTTTATTTAATGATAATGCCCGCGACTGTTGGAGATAAAAATGGTTTTGGTTTTCTTGAAATCGGATTGCCTTGTTTATACATTGGCTTACTGCTTTATGTTGTTTTCTCTTCATTGGCAAAAGCTAATCTGGTTCCGAAAAATCACCCATTCTTACAAGAGAGCATTCATAATTCCCTTTAATAACTGACTGAGAAAAAGAACTTGCAATGACAACATACTTAGTAATAGCGGCCTTACTCCTCATCGGGATGCTGGTTGTTCAGATTTCGAAAGCCAATGAATATATCAATACACTCAGAGGTGAAGATGCTGAATTGGATACCGATAAAATCAATGGTGTTCTCTGGTTAATATTCACTATTTTATTTTTAGTTGGAATTGTCTGGAGCACATGGTACTTCAGTCCTTTGTTTCTTCCTGAATCTGCATCTGAACATGGTCATTGGATTGATACCATGTTTAACATCACACTTATTTTAACAGGAATTGTTTTCGTTTTAACACAAGCGGCTTTGGGATGGTTTGCATGGAAGTATCATGGCAAAAAAGGAAAGCTCGGATTTTATTATCCTGAAAATAATAAACTGGAAATGATTTGGACAGTTGTTCCTGCAATAGCTTTAACAATTTTAGTTGTTGTTGGATTATACTATTGGTTCAGAATTACCGGCCCTGCGTCTGCTGATGCAAGAGTGGTGGAGATAACAGGCAAGCAATTCAACTGGTTGGTTCGTTACCCTGGACCTGATGGGAAATTGGGAACCAACAATTGGAAATTAATTGACGAAACAAATGCAGTTGGAATTGATTTCAATAACAAAGATGGATTGGATGATGTGATGCCAACTGAACTTCACTTTGAAGTAAATAAACCGTATTTATTAAAGATCGGAGCACGCGATGTTATTCATGATGTTGGTTTACCACATTTCAGAATTCACATGGATGCTATGCCCGGACTTCCTACACATTTCAAATTCACTCCAACTATTACAACCGATGAGATGAAGAAGAAGACAAATAATCCAAATTTCGACTACGAATTGTGTTGTGATTATTTGTGTGGCAAGGGACACTCGGCTATGAAGATGATGGTTTATGTTGATACGAAGGAGCAATATCAGGCATGGTTGCAAAAGCAAAAATCATTTTATGAGACAGCTATAAAAGGAACCGACGAAGAAAAAAAATTCAAAGTAGCTGCCACGGGTACTGTTTCTACCGAAAGCGGAAACACACAAACAAATCTTTAAAAATTTTTTAGATGAGCACAAAAGATCTTCATCATGGACATAGTGAGCAACACGCAGGTGCTGCAATAACTGACCATGTGCATTATCAGGATACTGAGGGTGTAATCAGATTTGAAGCAGATCATGGTCATCACGACAGTGATCGTAATAAAAAGAATTTCATTCACACTTATATTTTCAGTACTGATCATAAAATGATTGGTAAACAATTTTTGATTACCGGAATTATCTGGGCAATTATTGGTGGAGGACTATCAAATATTTTCAGAATGCAGTTGGGATTTCCAGATGTGCCTTTACATTTTATCGGAACAATTTTCGGCGACAAATGGGCGCCTGGGGGTAAAATGACTCCTGACTTTTATAATATGCTTATTACCATGCATGGTACCATTCTCGTTTTCTTTGTATTGACTGCAGGATTAAGCGGAACATTTGCCAACTTATTAATTCCACTTCAGATTGGTGCGCGTGATATGGCTTCACCCGTTTTAAATATGCTTTCTTATTGGTTTTTCTTTTTGGCGGGTGCGGTTATGTTCACTTCCTTTTTTCTTCCAAGTGGTGCAGCAGGAGTTAGCTGGGTTTTTTATCCACCTTTAAGTGCCATTCGATCGGCAGCAGTAGGTTCGGAAACCGGTGCAGATTTCTGGTTGATTAGTATGGCATTGTTTATTGTCTCGAGTTTGTTGGGAGGATTAAATTATATCACAACCATTCTCAACCTTCGAACCAAAGGAATGTCTATGTCAAAATTGCCATTAACAATTTGGGCCTTGTTAATAACAGCGATTCTTGGATTGTTATCGTTCCCCGTTCTTTTAGGTGCAGCTATTCTTTTAATATTTGATCGTTCAATGGGAACAAGTTTTTATTTAGACAAAATTTACATAAGTGGAATAGGAGCAATGCCACACGAAGGTGGCAACCCGATTTTATATCAACACTTGTTTTGGTTCTTAGGTCATCCTGAAGTTTACATTGTCATTCTTCCTGCTTTTGGAATTGTTTCGGAAGTGTTGGCAGTGAATTCACGCAAACCAATATTCGGTTATCGAGCAATGATTCTTTCAATGCTTGCCATTGCCGCTTTGGCATTTTTCGTTTGGGCGCATCACATGTTCGTTACCGGATTAAATCCATTCGTTGGTTCTGTGTTTGTGTTCCTCACCTTGTTAATTGCAATTCCTTCAGCTATTAAAGTATTCAATTGGATTACAACAATTTGGCGAGCGAATATCAGGTACACCCCAGCCATGATGTTTTCGGTCGGGTTTGTCTCTCTCTTTATATCAGGAGGATTAACCGGAATTTTCTTGGGTAATTCTTCTATTGATATTCAATTACATGATACTTATTTTATTGTTGCTCACTTCCATATTGTAATGGGTGTTGCTGCTTTCTTCGGAATGTTTGCGGGTGTGTACCATTGGTTTCCTAAAATGTATGGTCGTTTTATGAATCGCACAATTGGGTTTATTCACTTCTGGGTTACTTTCGTGGGATCATATTGTATTTTCTGGCCAATGCACTATCAGGGAATGGCAGGTGTACCTCGTCGTTATTATTCACATGGTGCATTTGAATCATTCAATAAATTCGGTGCACTGAGTGAGTTCATTACCATTGCTGCGATTGTTGTTTTCCTTGCGCAATTACTTTTTGTTTTCAATTTCTTGTACAGCATGTATCGCGGTAAAAAAGTTACTGAACTCAATCCTTGGAAATCAAATACCATTGAATGGACTACTCCGATTCATCCGGGACACGGAAACTGGGATGGACCATTACCAGAAGTTCATCGCGGACCATATGATTATGGAAAAGATGGCGAAGATTTTATTCCACAAACAGTTCCGATGCGACCTGGTGAAACCACTCATCACGGATAATTAATTATTCAGAAGCGAAATGCAAAAGACCCAACGAATTGAAATTACATCATTGATTGCTGCGAAGTTGAAAGACTACGCACAACTTATGAAATTTCGTTTGTCGATGTTGGTGGTGTTTTCTTCAGGCATAGGTTACCTTATGGGTTTAACCGGCTCAATCAATTGGCAGGGTTTCATAATGATTTGCGTTGGAGGAATGTTAACTTCCGGAGCATCCAATGCTTTGAATCAGATAATTGAAAAGGATTTTGATCGTTTGATGAAGCGCACAGCAAACCGACCGTTACCTACTGAACGGATGGCAACCATTGAAGCATTATTATTCAGTGGAATTTTAGCTGTGAGCGGAATTGGTATTCTTTGGATTTATTTTAATGAAGCTGCTGCTTTGTTAAGTGCCATTGCTTTACTCACTTATGCTTTCATTTATACCCCATTAAAAAGATACAGCCCCATTGCAGTTTATGTTGGAGCAATTCCCGGTGCATTACCACCAATGATTGGATATGTTGCTGCCACAAATTTGTTAAATGAACAAGCTTCACTTTTATTTCTTATTCAGTTCTTCTGGCAGTTGCCACACTTCTGGGCAATTGGTTGGGTTGGATATGAAGAATATATCCGTGCAGGTTTCAAATTACTTCCATCAATAGAAGGAAGATCAAAAGCAAGTGCCATGCAAACTGTTTTCAGTGTCTTGGTATTAATTGGAATAAGTGTGTTACCTTATTATTTTGGTTTCACCGGATTTATTTCAATGCTCATTGTAGTTGCCGCGGGATTGGTTTTTCTCTGGCAGTCAATTAATTTATATCGTCAATGCAGTATCAGTGCTGCACGACAATTAATGTTCGGATCATTTTTTTATTTACCAATTGTGCAGCTTGCGTTGTACTTCGATAAACTGTAATTATAAATGATAGCAACAATGGCAATGACCGAAGAAAATAAAAAACAAGCAGGCGCTCAACGCTTTGGTTTGTACTTGGGTCTTGCAACCATTGCAATGCTGTTTACTGCGCTGACGAGTGCTTACATTGTTCGCATGGGTGCCGGCAACTGGTTGTTTGTAAAAATGCCTTTTCAGTTTTGGATAAGTACAGCAATTATTATTTCGAGCAGCATTACTTTTTATTTTGCAAAAACATCACATCGTTCCGGAAATATTTCTAAATACAGAATGTTGGTTTGGCTAACTTTTATTTTAGGAATAGCCTTCATCAGTTTTCAATACATGGGTTGGTTGGCAATTGCTAAAACCGGAATTTACATTGACGGGAATCCTGGTGGCTCATTCATTTATGTTATTTCAATGGTGCATGTTGTACATGTTATGCTCGGATTGGTTCTTTTATCAATCGTTGCCATTCGCACTTCAATTAAATCTTACAATCCCGACCACATTTATAAAATTGGTTTGATGGCAACTTACTGGCACTTCGTTGACTTTCTGTGGATTTATCTTTTCATTTTCTTCCAAATAAAATTCTTCTAAACATACACTCTGATGGAAGCAACTCTTACAGCACCAACCACAACAAAAAATTCCTGGAACGGAGGAGTCTCCCCGTTTAAGGTAAGTTGGGGTAAACTGATGATGTGGTATTTTCTGCTCGGCGATAGTTTTTCATTCGCATCATTTCTGGTAACCTACGGCGCACTGCGTTTCAGTTACGATTCGTGGCCGGTACCGAACGAAGTGTTCAAGACTTTCCCGTTTATGGGCGAAGCAAATCTGCCGCTCATGTTTGTGAGTCTGATGACTTTCATTCTCATTATGAGTTCAGTTACTATGGTGTTGGCTGTTCATTATGGAAATGCTGAAAAAAATAAAAAGAAAGTTGCCATGTGGTTATTCTTTACCATACTTGGCGGAATTGCTTTTTTAAGTTGCCAGGCTTGGGAGTGGACTCACCTGATTGGCGAAGGAATGGTGATGACAAGTAATCCATTTGGTGCCACTGCCTTCGGATGGTTGTTCTTTTGCATTACCGGATTTCACGGCTTCCATGTATTTACCGGAGTAATAATTAACTGCATTGTTTTAAGTAATGTAACCAGTGGAGTTTACGACCGCAAAGGAACTTATGAAATGGTGGAGAAGTGCGGCTTGTACTGGCACTTTGTTGATCTGGTTTGGGTGTTTGTGTTCATGGCTTTTTACCTTCTTTAATAATTAACGAATAGAAAAAATTTCAATCATGTCAGCAGAAGCGCACGGTAATATGGTAAAGTTGATCTGGAGAACTTTCTGGATCATGTTGATTTTAACAATTGTGGAAGTTGTTGCGGCAATTTTTTATCCGCATGGAATGAACCGCATGCCGTTAAATATTTTTTTCATAGTGATGAGTTTGACCAAAGCATTTTATATTGTTGGAACTTTCATGCACTTGAAGTTTGAAGTGAAACATTTAATCATTACTGTTTTGGTTCCACTCATTTTATTGGCATACACTATTTGTATTTTCCTTGCTGAGGGCAGTAGTTGGTTGCATATGAAAAACACCATCTGGTAATGAAAAAACCTTCTGCAGGATTAGTTGCTGCGGCAATTATTCTGCTCGCCCCTTTTGGTTTCTGGATTTATTACGACATCTATAAAACGCCGATGCTCTCGCCGCGGTTGAAAGAATTTTACCAGGTTCCGTTTTTTAAGTTAGCGAATCAGTTGGGTGATACTGTTACATCTGATGATTTGAAAGGATATGTGTATGTCACTGATTTTTTCTTTGCAAGTTGCCCGGGAGTTTGCCCGAAGCTGAGCACTCACCTGAGTAAAATGCAAGAGAATTTTAAAGATGAGCAACGGATAAAATTTGTATCCATCACCGTTGATCCAATGCGGGATTCGGTTGCCGCATTGAAAGCATATTCAGAAAAATATAAAGCCGTTGATACAAAGTGGTATTTTTTAACAGGGGTGAAGGACACAATTTACAACCTTGCAGAGAAAGGATTTAAAGTTCCGGTGGTGGAAGATGTAAATGGCGAAGAAGAATTCACGCACACCGACAGAATGGTTCTGGTAGATGGAACCGGAATGATTCGTGGTTATTACAATGTGGTTGAAGACACCGCAATGGTTGACTCGTTGTATAATGATATTGAGCGGCTGCTGATTGAAAAGCCGAAGTCGTAAATTTGTATTTTTCAATTTCTTTTTTTTTTTTGAAAAAATTAAATTGTAGTGAAAGAAAAACAACTCAATATTTTTGTTGCCATAATTTCAATAGCCATTCCGCTGTTGGTGCTGTCGTTGTTTTATCTGAAACCGCCTGATATAAAAATCGGTTTTGATTTATCAATCATTCCCACATTCAATGCTTCAATCAATTTTACAGTTTCTTTATTGCTGATTGTGGGATATGTTTTTATGAAACAAAATAAAATTCAGTATCATAAATATACCATGATTACTGCCTTCTGTTTATCAAGTGTGTTTTTGATTTCGTATGTGGTGTATCACACGCTGGCAGTTGAAACACATTTTGGTGGTGAGGGCTGGATTCGTCCGGTTTATTTTATTCTGTTAATCACTCACATTATTCTCGCGGCAGTTATTGTCCCGATGATATTATTTACACTCACTCGTGGATTGCAGGAACGATTTGACAAGCATCGCCGCATTGCAAAATGGACTTGGCCATTGTGGTTGTATGTATCGGTAACCGGAGTAATTGTATATTTATTATTATCGCCTTACTACCAACATTAAGTTGCGCACTCCATTGCTCCGACTTATTTTTGTTTTATCAAATAAACAATGAAAAAAATTCTCTTCATACTTGTTGTTGCCATAGTATTTGTCAGTTTGCAAACTGATTTAACTTTTGCTCAATGTGCTTTATGCAAAGCATCAGTGGAAACTTCGTTACAGGAAGGCAATACAAGTGCTGCCGGATTAAATGTTGGAATTTTATACCTGCTTGTTATGCCTTATGCATTAATCGGCGGCCTGGGATATTGGTGGTACAACAATAACAAAAAGAAGAAAAGCCAGGAAGCAGTTGACAGTAATCAGTTGTTGTAGCTATTTCATTGGTCGCAAATAACCTTTCACTTTTCATTTTTAGTTTTTCTCTATTTAAAAACTTTATCGTCAACACCTTTATTCACTAAGTAGTTGCTGAATACGATGGTGATTTTACCTTTTTTGTTTTCTGGTTTACCGGTGTCTTCAGTTGATGCGGAATCTAAATCAACAACCAACGCTTTCGGCAATTTGAATTTCGAAGTTTCAATGGTGAAGATGAGTTTGTCGGGTAATGCATAGCTGAAATTTGCGCCATAAAAATGTTCAATCTCTAAATTGCCGTTGCTTCGGGTTGTGAGATGACTTTTTAATATCAATCCTTTGTTTGCATCAATCCAGAATTTTCCCAGAATCAAATCTGCTGTATCAGTATTTGGAATTACTGTGATGATTGTTGTATTCACTCCATTAATAATTTCAGTTCCGGTTTTTATGGCTGAATATGTATTGGTGTCGCTTAACATCGCCTGAATGTTATTCGGGTTTTGTTTCGGCAATAACATTATTCCTTCTGCTTTCACTTTAAATTTTTTTGGCTTTTTGAAAAACACTTTCGCTGCTATGTCATTCATTTTAATAAATGATACATCGAGGTGAATACTCATATCAGCAGTGTAATCATTCACCTTACTGAAATTGGTATTGACTTTATTAATTATTTGTGAACTGGTTTGCGCTACTGAATAATTAGAAAAACAAAGCGTGAAAAGAAAAAAGAGAATGAAATTGCGTATCATATTTAACTGAGAATATCTTTTTTAATGAAACGATAATAAGTGACGGAAAGAAATCCGACTATGTATGCAAGCATGATGGCAATGGATTTTAAAATAGTAGAAATTGATAACGGGTCCTGAAATAATTTTTGCCATACAATCATGTGAGTGGTAAACAATAACGGTTTTATGTTGTTGAACAACGGCATATCCAGAGTTCCGATAATGGTGAAGATGATGATGACCGCCATGGTTGAAACAATCGGCACAATGGAATTATCAGAAAAAGCACTGAGCATTAATGAAAATGTTGTGACAACCGACAAGCTGATAAACGCAACAACACACGCTGCAAAAAATCGCCATAAACATTCAGCAGCAGGAATAATTGAAATATGATCAGTGCTTAGCACCATCAGGTCGCCGGTTTTAAATATCCATAATCCAAAACCAAGAGCTAAACCTCCCAACCATAAAACCAAGAGCAAAGTGTAAAAACTTCCGGCAATAAATTTTGCTGTAATAATGTTTGCTCTCGAAATTGGTTTCGTCGCTAACAATCGCATCGTGCCTGCTGATGCCTCACCTGAAAGTAAATCGCCTGTAACCAATGCAACCATCAACGGCATTTGAACAATCAGTGTTTGAAGAATGACATAAGTGATGAGGTAGCCATTGAGAATATTTCCTGAAATAGAAAAATTAGTTTCGAGTTGTTGAATCAGAAAAATCAGGTAAGTTTTTCCATCGACAAAAAGTGCCAGTTGAAAAATAAAAACCAAAATAGCAATAGCTACAAATCCAATGTAACTGCGTGGTCGTGAAAATATTTTATACAACTCAACTTTTAACAGGCGATAAATCATGTTCAATTATATTGATGTGTAAGTTTTAAAAAATATTCTTCCAACGCACGGCGATAAGTGATTCCATAAATTTTTATCCCCGTTTTGTTCAGTTCATTTACCAAGCCAGGAATTTCATTTTTTGAAAGTGAAAATTTCAAGGTGTTGTTTTCAAGGGAAGAAAATTTTTCTTTCTTGTATCCATTCAGTTTTTCTATAGCAATTTTTCCATCTTCCACTTCAATGCTCAATATTAAATCCTGAGTTGAAAGCAATTCAGTAACTTCTCCTTGTGCCACCTGTTTTCCTTTATTAATAATTACCATTCTGTTAGCCACCAATTCTATTTCACTTAAAATGTGTGAGGAAAGAATAATGGTTTTTCCCATATCGTTTTTCAATCGCAAAATCATTTCACGAATGTCAATGATACCCTGCGGGTCGAGGCCGGTGGTGGGTTCATCCAAAATAATTAATTCAGGATTGTGAATTAAAGTTTGTGCAATCCCTAAGCGCTGCTTCATGCCATGACTATAAGTTTTCACTTTATCTTTTTCACGACCTTTTAATCCAACGAGTTCTATAATCTCCTGAATTTTATTTTTTGAAACATCAACACCACTGAGTTTTGAAAATAGCTGAAGATTTTTTTCAGCGCTCATGTATAAATAAAAATCAGGCTTTTCAATAATGCACCCAATCTGTCGCATGATTTCATTTCGATGCGAAGTCAATTCCTTACCAAAAATTTTAATGCTCCCACTCGAAGGTTTTATCAATGAAAGAATCATGCGCATTGTGGTGCTTTTGCCTGCGCCATTCGGACCGAGAAAACCAAACACATTGCCTTTATAAACTTCAAGCGATAATTCATCCACCGCTTTAAATGCGCCGAACGATTTTGATATTTTATTGAGTTCAATAACGGGTTCCACTAAAAAATTTTACAGACAACGAATGTAAGTGATGAATATTTTTTGCACTGAAAAGATTTATTCATTCTTCACCTGATTATACAATTGCTGAAACTCAACATTGTCGGGCATCACTTGTGTGAGGTTTAAAAAATATGGAAGTGCTTCAGCTTTTCGTTTGCGATTGTAATAAAATATTGCAGTTACATAATTGAGGTCAACATCATTGGCATCAATCAACAATCCTTTCTTGTAAATTTTTTCTGCTTCAGCATCGCGCTTCAATTTTTCCATAAACAAACCATAGTTGTAAAACACCTTTGTGTTTTTTGAATTGGATGCTGCTTTAACAAAATAGTTCAACGCTGAATTATCATCATTCAATTCAACATTCAGCAAAGCGAGAAAATAATTTACCTGTGCATTATCAGGTTCAATTTCCAGCGCAGTTTTCAATTGCTTTAAAGCATTCTGCGGTTCTCCAATGTCATCATACATCGATGAAAGGTTCAAGCGAGCTTGCACCAACAAACTATCCATCTTTATTGCAACTATGTAATCTTCTTCTGCATTGTGGTAATTTTTAATTTTCACCTCGGCATCGGCCTTCATCATTCTGCTGCTTGGCTCAGAAGAATTTTTTTCAAGGAAGCTCAACAATTCTTTTTGTGATGAAGTAAACGAAGAACGAAAATCAGTATTTAAACTATCAGCATATTGAAGAAACAAATCAGCAGTAGCAATGCGAATGGCTTTCACTTTATCATTCAGTAAAACTGAAGCCTCTTTTTTCCATTGTTGCAATGGATAAAATTTTAAAGAGTTCAATGCCTCATACCGAACCTGAGCATCTTCATTTTTCAAACCATCTAATAAGAAAGAAATATTTTTTACATCATTTGCAAATGACATATAATACAAAGCAGTTGCATGAATAATTGTTGGAACATTGGTATCAGGCACACATAATTTTTGCAGGTATTTTGCTGCTGCAAAATCCCCAAAGCTTCCTGGGATTAAATCATCACTGAAATGATAACTTCGATTCGGGCCAAACCATTTTATTATTTGTGACGAAGCCCACTGCGCATTTTTTTCAGTGTGGCAATTGTTACATGCATTCGGAGTTCCGTATTTCAAACTCTGGTCGGGTCGTGGAACACGAAAACTATGATCGCGTCGCACATCATTTCCCATATAAATTTTCGATGGCATGTGGCAGTTGATGCATTGCGAACCTTCAGAATTTATTGCATGAAAAGTATGAGCCGGTGAATCCAGATTTTTATTGTGACACGAAGTGCAAAGAGAATTTCCAATCAGTATTAATTTTCCACTATGTGGATTATGACAATTGCTACACTTCACATCGTGCATAAACATTTTACTCTGCGCAAAAGAGCTGAACTCATAATCTTCTTCATCAATTTGCCCGTCGCGCTGGTATGCAGGAGTGTGTGGAGTTTCCGGAATAAAATGATTGAGCAATTGCAATGTTTGAAACGGACTTTCATCAATCGCTATTCTCCGGCTGTGGCAAGGCGCGCAGGTTGTGATTTGTTCTTTTGAAGTTTGATTTAGATGAAACAACAACAACGAACCGGAAATCCTTTTTCCATTTTTAAAATCAGTTGAAGAAATATAATCAACATGTTTTTTTCCTGAACCATGACAACTTTCGCAACTCACATTTACACCTGACCAGGTTGTATGAAAAGTATCAGCAACGGAATTATAATTTGTTTGAAGGTTCGTGGAATGACAACTTGCGCAGGAGGAATTCCAGTTTTGCGCACGACCGGTCCAGTGTAACCAATCATGTGAAGCAATAATTTGATTGGGAGATTGATGAAACCATATTTTTTTATTTGTATCCCAACACTGCCGCATCATCTGCATTCTTCCACCCGGAAACTGAACGAGGTATTGTTGCAACGGATGAAAACCGAAAGTGTAAATGATTTCAAAATCCTGATTGCTTCCATCTGCACCCTGTGTATTGATAAAAAAATTTCCATCGCGTTTGAAGAAATGTGAAGTCACTCCATCAGCAGTAAAAGTTGAATTATTAAAATCGCCAAGCACTGAACTGTCAGTTGCCGGAAGCATGGAATGATAGTGGTCAGAAATTTTCCAGTCGGATAATTCTTTTGCGTGACAAGAGCCGCAAACTTTATCGCCAACAAATACAGGTGAAGGATTTATAGAATCACTTCCAATTGAATTATTTTCTGTTGAAGGATTTTTACAGGAATAAAAACTATTGATAAGGATATTCAGAAAAAATATAAACGCGATAGCTGAAAGAATAAATTGAGGTTTATTCTTTCTCATCATTTCAAAAACACAATTGTATTTCGTGAAAATATTTTGAAATAAAATAAGTCAACATAAATTTTGTATTTCATTATCAAATTATCAAATCACCATTCTTCGACAAGCTCAGAATTGTTAGCATGCGCCGTCATACTGAGTTTATCGAAGTGTCCACCCAATCGCCATTCTCCTTTATCAAATTAATTAATTCATCAACTGCCGTTTCAGTATTGATACTTCGCTTCATAATGTCTTTTCCTTTATACAAAGTAATTTTTCCGGGGCCGCTTCCAACATATCCATAATCAGCATCGGCCATTTCGCCGGGGCCATTTACAATGCAACCCATAATGGCAATCTTCATACCTTTCAAATGATTGGTGACTGCACGAATTTTCGCAGTAGTTTCTTGTAAATCAAAAAGTGTGCGACCACAACTGGGGCAACTGATGTATTCTGTTTTTGAAATCCGCTGACGGCAACCTTGCAGAATTCCGAAGCACAAACGATTTACATTTTGCGAAAGTTGATTATCGGCTTTCAGCCACACACCATCGCCAAATCCATCTAACAACAATGCTCCAAAATCTGTAGCTGCATGAAGAGAAAGTTCATCAGATGAAAGATGATTGTATTCGCGCTTGATAATTACCGGGCACAAAATTTTTTCGTTCAGCAATTCAAAAATTAATCTTCGTTGCTGCATCATGCCATTTGTGTGAGTGGAAGAAATAACAAGCACACAATTATTTTGTTCTTCTAATTTTTCAAGCACTGAATCTGAAAACTCATCCAACGAAATTTTTATAAAATTTAATGATGGAGAAAAAACTGTTTCAGTTAAAAATTCAGTTGCAGTTAATAATGGAAATCTTTTTTCACTACTGCCGTTGTTGGTGTTTTCACCAACAACTTCCAGCCACGATTTATAATTCTGAATCAACCCCAGTGTTCCGGGAATTTCAAAATCAACTTTGTGAATTCCGGTGTAGATATAATCTGCGGCAGTATCACTGATATTCCATTTATCGCTCGCTTCATCGTAATTATAACCAATCGGAATAAAAGATGAATGAGAAATATTTCGCTCAGCACTGCAATCGGCAATTACAACCGGAACTTTGTGTGCACCAATATTTTTAATTGCATTGGTTTCTCTTCTTAAATAATGAAACGGGTCAATCGGATTTTCTTTGATAGATGGAACAACCGGCGTTTCTCTTTTTAAAGAATATCTATCAGCTAAAATTTTCGCAACCGGAATTTCAAACTCAGGGTCTTCGGTGAGCGACACGCGAATGGTATCGCCCAATCCATCTTCCAGTAATGTTCCGATTCCGATAGATGATTTTATTCTTCCGTCTTCGCCATCACCGGCTTCTGTTACTCCAAGATGCAATGGATAATTTCGTCCGGTCTTCATCATTTCATGCACGAGCAAACGATACGCCTGCACCATCACCTGCGTGTTGCTTGATTTCATGCTCAGCACAATGTTCTGATAGCCGAGGTCCTCAGCAATATCCAGAAATTCAAAAGCACTCATCACCATTCCCATTGGTGAATCGCCGTATCGACTCATGATTCTATCGCTCAACGAACCGTGATTGGTACCGATGCGCATTGCAGTTCCATGCTCTTTGCAAATTTTTACAAGAGGAGAAAATTTTTCTCTGATGCGCTCCAACTCTTCAGTGTATTCTGCATCGGAGTATTCCAGAGTTTGAAATTTTTTCTTGTCGGCGAAATTTCCAGGATTCACTCTCACCTTCTCTACTATACGCGCAGCCACTTCAGCAGCATTGGGTGTGAAATGAATATCGGCAATCAGCGGAGTTTTATATCCGCGCGCCAGCAATTCTTTTTTTATGTTTTCTAAATTCTTTGCTTCATTAATACTCGGAGCAGTGATACGCACCAACTCACAACCTGCCTCAATCATTTTAATACTTTGCTCAACAGTAGCATTGGTATTCATGGTATCAGTGGTGGTCATGCTTTGCAACCGAATTGGGTTGTTGCCACCGATTCCCACATCACCAATCATTACTTCACGGGTGAGAAATCTGGAGTAGGCAGTTAAACTGTTGCAATATTTTTTATCAGAAATATTCATTACGCGCAAAAGTAAAATGAGAATGGTGAAAGGTGAATTGTCAATTAATTAATTTTTAAAGTATTAAAAAATTTAATCCGGAACATGAATTAAAATTCGTCTTCGCGAATATCCTTTTTCATCGGGCGCATATAAATTTCTTCAATCACAGTTTGTGGCGCAGTTTTAAAAGCAGCCACCATCATATTCGCCACATCCATCGCAGGCATCAATCTGTTTGGTGGAAGTTTTACATTTTCCCAACTGGCAGATTCAGTAGCACCGGGAATAACAGCAGTCACTTTTATATTGTGTGGAATCATTTCTTCACGCAGATTTTTGGTAAAGCCAAGCATTGCAAATTTCGAAATGCCATACGAAACCCCATTGGAGTAAGCAAACAAACTTGCAGTGGAACAGATATTAAAAATGTGTCCACTCTTTCGTTTCATCATCGAAGGCAAAATTATTTTTGTTAAATGATAAGCGCTATAAACATTTACTTCCATCAGTGTTTCCAATGTTCCTGGCTTTTCATTCATAATTTTTCCCGGAAGAAAAATTCCTGCGTTATTCACCAATACATCAACAGGTTTTTTTATGGCACTTATTTCTTTCGCAAGTTTTTGCAAATCAGATTTCTTGCTCACATCGCATGTTACACCGATAATTTTTTGAGAAGGAAATTTTTTCTGCCATTCCTTTTCTGCTTGATTCACATCTTTTGAAGTCCGGGCACAGAATACAATATCAAACCCTTCTTTGGCAAATGATTCAACAATTGCCTTTCCGATTCCCTTGGTTGCGCCAGTAACTACTGCTAACATTTTCTGAAATAAATTTCAGCGAAAGTAACAAGCACATCTTCATCATCAATAGCTCTTGCACAAAGCATTAAACAAATTACATTTACAGCAATACATTTCTTGAATGTATTTTCGTCATTAAATACCAAATTCTCAAATAGAACTTTGTCATTCTTCACTCATTTTGGCCGCTATGTTTTACTGCTGAAAAGTCTGTTCGTCAGACCTGAAAAAACTTCCATTTACTGGAAAGAAATTGCTCGTCAAATGGTGGAGATTGGTGTTGGCTCAGTTGGAATTGTTGTAATCGTTTCATGTTTTCTCGGAGCAGTTGTTACAGTGCAAACAGCGTATCAGTTAACAACTCCTCTTATCAGTAAATCAATTATCGGAAGCATTGCAGCCAATAGTATTATTTTGGAATTAGCACCAACAGTTACGGTTTTAATTCTTGCCGGAAAAATCGGAAGTAAAATCGCAAGTGAATTAGGCACCATGCGAATCAGCGAACAAATTGACGCGTTGGAAATTATGGGTGTTCACTCTTCTGCTTACTTAGTACTTCCAAAAATTTTAGCTTCTACTTTAATGATTCCTTTACTGGTAATCATCTCCGCTTTCTTAAGTATATATTCAGGCATGTGGGTCGGCGAATTTACCGGCGCGGTTTCAAAAGAAGATTTCATGACCGGAGCCATTCAATACTGGATTCCGTTCATGGCAAATTTTGCATTGATAAAAGCAACCACATTCGGATTTATTATTTCATCTGTTTCATCGTACTACGGTTACTATACTGAAGGCGGTGCATTGGAAGTTGGAAGAAGTGCAACGCGTGCAGTGGTGGTTTGTTGCGTTTTAATTTTATTGTTTGACTACATACTCGCGCAGTTGCTTTTATGATTGAAGTTAAAGATTTAAATAAATCATTCGGCGCCAAACAAATTCTGAAAGGAATATCGGCAACTTTTGAAGCTGGAAAATGCAACCTGATTATTGGTGCAAGTGGTTCAGGTAAAACTGTATTAATGAAAAGCATTGTCGGATTAATTCCCGTCAACAGTGGACATATCGTTTACAACAACGATACTGATTTTATAAATATTGATGATGCAGGTAGAAAGGAATTACGAAAACAAATCGGCATGTTGTTTCAGGGTTCAGCTTTGTTTGATTCAATGTCAGTAGAGAAAAATGTGATTTTCCCCCTAAACATGTTCACGAATCTCACTTATAAAGAAAAAATGAATCGCGTGAATGAATGCTTGGAAAGAGTCAACTTAAAAGATGTAAATAAACTTTTACCCAATGAACTGAGTGGTGGTATGAAAAAAAGAGTTGGTATTGCGCGTGCAATCGTTATGAATCCAAAATATCTTTTTTGCGATGAACCCAACTCCGGCCTCGACCCTCAAACTTCCATCGTCATTGATAAGCTGATAAAAGATATTACCGACGAATATAAAATTACCACTATCGTAAACACGCACGACATGAATTCGGTAATGGAGATTGGCGATTATGTATTGTTTCTTTACAAGGGAGAAAAATACTGGGAAGGTCATCGGAAGGAAATTATGAATGCAACCAATCAACAGTTGAATGATTTTATATTTGCCGGCAAGTTTTTCCGTGAGATAAAAGAACAGAATACCAAAAGACTTTCAGACGAAAAAAATAAATAAACAAATAATTTAGAACCCATAATAAGATGAGCGTTTTAGTCAACAAAAATTCAAAAGTAATTGTGCAGGGATTCACCGGAACCGAAGGCACTTTTCATGCAACACAAATGATTGAATACGGAACCAATGTGGTTGGCGGAGTAACACCTGGCAAGGGCGGAACCACTCATTTAGAAAAACCTGTTTTCAATACCGTGGCCGATGCAGTGAAACAAGCCGGTGCAAATACCAGTATCATTTTTGTTCCGCCAGCATTTGCAGCCGATGCAATTATGGAAGCAGCTGAAGCAGGAATTAAAGTTATCGTTTGCATTACCGAAGGCATTCCGATTCAGGATATGGTGAAAGCAAAAGAATACATTAAGGATAAAAACTGCACACTCATTGGACCTAATTGTCCGGGTGTAATTACTCCCGATGAAGCAAAAGTTGGAATCATGCCCGGCTTTGTTTTCAAAAAAGGAAGAGTAGGAATTGTTTCCAAATCGGGAACACTTACTTACGAAGCAGCCGACCAGATTGTAAAGGCAGGATTGGGTGTAAGCACCGCAATTGGCATTGGCGGCGACCCTGTAATCGGTACCTCAACAAAACAAGCTGTAGAATTATTAATGAACGACCCCGAAACCGACAGCATCGTTATGATTGGAGAAATAGGTGGAGGAATGGAAGCCGAAGCAGCGCGTTGGATAAAAGCAAACGGAAATAAAAAACCCGTTGTAGGGTTCATAGCCGGACAAACCGCACCCGCCGGAAGAAGAATGGGACACGCCGGAGCAATTGTTGGCGGACACGATGATACAGCAGCAGCCAAAATGAAAATACTGAAAGAGTGCGGAGTGATGGTAGTCGAAAGCCCTGCACAAATCGGCGCAACAATGGCGAAGGCAATGAGTGTAACAACTTAGTGAATAGTGTGCATCGACAAGCTCAGCATGACAATCGTGAATGATTAATTCATTAAATAAATTGCAATAGAAATAATTTTTTTTAGAATTTAATCTCTGCGTCTCTCCTTCCGATAGCCATCGGAATCTGCGGTTAAATTTTATAAGCAACAAACCCCGAAATCAACTATGAAACTTCTCGAAGGAAAAACTGCACTCATCACAGGCGCATCGCGCGGCATAGGAGAAACCATTGCAAAAAAATTTGCCGAACACGGAGCCAATATTGCGTTCACCTATTTATCCTCCGCCGAAAAAGCGTTGACATTAGAAAATACTTTACACACTTACGGAATTAAAGCAATCGGCTATAAATCAAATGCAGCATCGTATGCCGAAGCCGAACACCTCATTGGAAATGTGATGATGGAGTTTCAGAAAATTGATATCGTGGTTAACAATGCAGGCATCACCCGCGATGGATTACTGCTCCGCATGAGCGAACAACAATGGCAGGAAGTTATTGATACCAACCTCAAATCCGTTTTCAATATCACCAAGCACGCAACCAAGCACATGCTCAAAGCGCGCAGCGGAAGCATCATCAACATGAGTTCAGTTGTTGGCATTTTTGGCAATGCAGGTCAGGCAAATTATTC